>CAUJFC010000142.1 GCA_963169755.1 Actinomycetota bacterium
CGAGCCCGTTCGCAAGCGCCCGGGCATGTACATCGGCGGTACCGGTGTGTCGGGTCTGCACCACCTGGTATGGGAGGTGGTCGACAACTCGGTGGACGAGGCGATGGCCGGATTCTGCGACCGGATCGACATCACGATCCTGGCCGACGGAGGTTGTCGGGTGATCGACAACGGACGAGGCATTCCCACCGACGTACATCCAGAGTTCAAGCTCACCGGTGTGGAGATCGCCCTCACCAAGCTGGGCGGTGGCGGCAAGTTCGGAGGCGACGGCTACAAGGTGTCGGGCGGTCTCCACGGGGTTGGTGTCTCGGTGGTCAATGCCATGTCCGAGAAGGTCGTGGTCGAGGTGGACCGCAACGGCAAACGCCACCGCATCGAGTTCGCCGAGGGAGGATCCAAGAAGACCAAGCTCGAGGTGGTCGGTGACGCTCCCCGTGGGCGTACCGGTACCACCGTCACCTTCTGGCCTGACGGGACCCTGTTCGAGACCACCGAGTTCGTGGCTCGCACCATGCTCGAACGGTTCCAGATGATGGCGTTCCTCAACAAGGGCCTGGAGATCCGCTTCAAAGACGAGCGCGATGGTCACGACAACGAACCGGTGATCTACCGCTACGCCGGCGGAATCGTCGACTTCGTCAAGTACGTGAATGCCACCAAGACCCCGTTGTTCAGCAGGGTCGGCTACTTGGAGTCCGCCGATGACGACGCTGAGGTAGAGATCGCCTTCCAGTGGAACGAGGGCTACCAGACCGACGGTCTCCACAGCTTCGCTAACGGCATCGCCACCATTGGTGGCGGCACCCACGAGGAAGGGTTCAGGGCTGCGCTCACCTCGGTGGTCAACAAGTACGCCAAGGCCAAGGGCTTGTTGAAGGAGAAGGACCCCAACCTCGGTGGAGAGGACGTTCGGGAAGGACTCACCGGAATCATCTCAGTGCGGCTGCGCGAGCCGCAGTTCGAAGGTCAGACCAAAGACAAGCTGGGCAACCCCGAGATCAAGTCGCTGGTGCAGAAGGCCACCAACGAGAAACTGGCCGACTGGTTCGAAGAGCACCCCACCGAGGCCAACAAGATCGTCAAGAAGGGCATCAACGCCCAACGGGCCCGGGCCGCGGCCCGCAACGCCCGTGATGCCACCCGTCGCAAGAGCGCGCTCGACGGTGCCGGCATGCCAGACAAACTTCGAGACTGCTCCAGCCGTGATCGCAGCCAGTGCGAGCTGTTCATTGTCGAGGGCGACAGCGCCGGCGGCTCGGCCACCAGCGCCCGAGATCCCCACACCCAGGCGATACTGCCCATCCGAGGCAAGATCCTCAACGTCGAGCGGGCCCGTCTCGACAAGATGCTCAAGAACACCGAGGTTCAGGCCCTGATCGCTGCCATCGGAGCCGGGTTCGGCGCCGAGGAGTTCGACGTGACCAAGGCCCGCTACGACCGGGTCATCCTGCTGTGCGATGCCGACGTGGACGGCAGTCACATCCGTACTTTGCTGCTCACATTCTTCTTCCGGCACATGAAGGAACTGGTCGAGCACCGCCACGTCTACATCGCTCAGCCGCCGCTGTACTCCACCGTGGTCGGCAAGGAGAAGGTGTACCTGAAAGACGATGCCGCCAAAGCGGCCTTCCTGGCGGCCAACCCCAACCACCGCAAGGAGTTCGCCCGCCTCAAGGGCCTGGGCGAGATGGACTGGGAAGAGCTGAAGGCAACCACCATGGACGCCTCTTCCCGGACGCTGCTTCAGGTCACCGTCGAGCAGGCGGCCACCGCCGACGCCGCCATTTCGACGCTCATGGGCGATGACGTCGAGGCCCGCAAAGAGTTCATCAAGAAGAACGCCAAGGACGCCCGCTTCATCGACATCTGATCGACGTCCCCGCCGCCCCATCTCAGAGGAACCAGCACCGCAATGGCTGATAACGAAACCCCCACCGACGACAACGAGGGCAACGACCCCACCGTCACCGCCTTCGGTCTGATCGAACCGATCGAGATCGAAGAAGAGATGGAGCGTTCGTTCCTGGACTACTCCATGTCAGTCATCGTCTCGCGGGCCCTTCCCGACGTACGCGACGGGCTCAAGCCGGTCCACCGGCGGATCCTGTGGGGCATGTACGACGTCGGCGCCCGGCCCGACCGACCGTTCATGAAGTGCGCCCGTGTCACCGGCGAGGTCATGGGTAAGTACCACCCCCACGGCGACAGCGCCATCTACGACGCGCTGGTCCGTATGGCACAGCCGCACTCTCTGCGTCACCCGGTGGTGGCCGGCCACGGCAACTTCGGATCGCCCGACGATGGCCCAGCGGCCGCCCGCTATACCGAGTGTCGGCTCGACCCCCTGGCCATGTCGATGCTTCAGGACATCGCCGAGGAGACCGTCGACTTCGTCGACAACTACTCGGGAGAGTTCCAGGAGCCGGCTGTTCTCCCCAGTCGTTTCCCCAACCTGTTGGTGAATGGCGGTCAGGGCATCGCCGTGGGTATGGCCACCAACATTCCCCCGCACAACCTCGGTGAGGTGATTGACGCCACCGTTCACCTGATGGACAACCCCGATGCCACTCCCGACGACCTGATGGTCCACGTGAAGGGGCCCGACTTTCCCACCGGTGCCTTGATCATGGGTCGGTCAGGGATCATGGACGCGTACCGCACTGGTCGGGGATCGATCCGCATGCGGGCGGTCTGCGAGATCGAAGAGACCAAGCGGGGCGGCGATCGCATCGTCATCACCGAACTGCCCTATCAGGTTGGGCCCCGCGCCGTTCTGGCCAAGATCTCAGAGCTGGTCCAAGCCCGCGAGATCGAGGGCATCGCCGATGCCAACGATGAGTCATCGGGCGGCCGCACCCGGATCGTGGTGACCCTCAAGAAGGATGCGCCCGCACTGGTCATCCTCAACAACCTCTACAAGCGGACTCCACTCCAGACTTCGTTCGCGGTGAACACCGTGGCGTTGGTAGATGGTGTTCCCCGAACGCTCAACCTTCGTGACGTTCTGTTCCACTACATCGAGCACCAGGTCGATGTCATCACCCGCCGCTCCGAGTTCCGGCTCCGCAAGGCCCGTGAGCGGGCTCACATCGTCGAGGGTCTGCTCAAGGCACTCGATCTGATCGACGAGATCATCGCCACTATCCGGGCATCGGCCGACAAGGACGCCGCCCGGGGGGCTCTTCAAGCCAAGCCCTTCGAGTTCTCCGAGGTTCAGGCCGAGTACATCCTGGATATGCAACTGCACCGCCTGACCCGCCTGGGCCGGGCCCAGCTGGAAGAAGAGATGGCCAAGCTGCTGGCCACCATCGCCGAGCTGGAGGCGATCCTGGGTGATCGCAACGTGCTCAACCAGGTGATCAAGGACGAACTGGGAGAGATCCGGGCCAAGCACGGATCGGATCGCAAGTCCCAGATCACCTTCGACGTGGGCGACCTGGACATAGAAGACCTGATTGACGACGAGGACCTGGTGGTCACAATGTCGGCCAAGGGCTACATCAAGACTGTGCCCGCCGACACCTTCAAGAGTCAGGGACGAGGTGGTCGGGGAGTGGCGGGGGCCAAGCTCCGCGATGAGGACTACATCGCTCACATCATCACCACCACCGCTCATGCCTATCTGTTGTTCTTCTCGAACCTCGGCCGCGTGTACCGCCTCAAGGCGCATGAGATCCCCATGAAGGATCGGACGGCTCGAGGCACCGCCATCGTCAACCTGCTGCCCCTCCAGCCCGACGAGCAGATCCGGGCGATCATCGACACTCGGGACTACGAGACCAACCAGTACCTGTTCTTCGCCACTCGCAACGGGCAGGTCAAGAAGACCCGCTTTCGCGAGTACGACTCGTCGCTACGGGCCGGCCTGATCGCTATCAACCTACGTGACGGTGACGAGCTGGTGAAGGTCATCCCGGTCAACGATGCCGACGAGATCTTCATGGTCAGCCGCAGCGGCATGACCATCCGCTTCACCCAGGACGATGTTCGACCAATGGGTCGCTCCACCGCCGGGGTCCGGGGCATGAAGATGAAGGCCGGAGACGAGGTCGTGTCCTGCGACGTAGCCCGCGATGACACCGCCATTTTGATCGTGACCGACGGCGGGTACGGAAAGCGCACCCAGCTGGACAAGTTCAACAGCCAGAACCGCGGTGGTCAGGGAGTCAGAGGCATCAAGCTCACCGCCAAGAAGGGGTTCGTGGTGGCCGCTTTCATGGTCGGAATCGACGACGAGATCTTCGCCATCGCTTCGGACGGCGTGGTCACCCGGATGCCTGTACGCGACATCTCATCGCAGGGCAGGGACGCCACCGGCGTAAAGGTCATGAACGTAACTGGCGACCGCACCGTGGCGGCGGTGGCCCCTGTACTCAGCGCAGACGAGGACTGACCCGACCTCATCGTCGTCCGCAGTCCACAACCCTTCCCCGGTCAACTGATCACCTGGTCGAGGAACTCGACGGAAGGGAAGCTCATGTTCCACGTTGGCTCTGTGGTCGAGGCTCGCGAGCGCGCTGTCTGGCGCGGCGAACGCGGCTCGGTATCGATCCTGGTGGCCGTCGCCCTGCTGGTGGCGGCCCTGTGTGGATACGGGTTGGCGCGCCTGGCCGCGACCGAGGCCCAGGTGGCGGCCGCTCAAGCGGCCGCTGATGCCACAGCACTGGCTGGGGCCGAGGACGGTCGAGTCGGTGCTGAGGACATCGCGAATCGAAACGGTGCCAGGCTGGTGTCGTTCCTTCAGGATGATCTCGATGTCGAGGTGACGATCGTCCGCAACCGAATCACCGCCACGGCCCGAGCTCGCTGGGACCCGATGGGTCACGACTAGCCGAACAAGGAGGTGCACCGACCAGACAAGCACGGCATGGCTGAACCGAGGCAAAGCCGAGGTCTATCCACCCTGGCAGCGACGAAGGGTGCACCTACCCGCTCGGGTCGTGGGCGGTCTGTCACCGCCCGGAGGTCGATGGCCGGCGGGAGTGGCCTCCTAGACTGCGCCGGTGGTCTCCACCCCCGGCTCCGATCGATCCCGCTCGACAGCGGCGTCAGTCGAGGGCAACGGTCCGCGACGTCCGCCTCGTGCATCAAGGTCGACAGGGTCCGAGCCGGCGCCGACCGGTGAGCACACCCTCGTGAATGATGAGTCAGCGGCCGATCACCTGGTGCTGGAGATGGCTGCTGGTACCGCGGCACCGCTCGACGACAGGACTCTGGTCGGTATCGCTGAACCCTCACCGTCGCGCTCCGACGGCGACGGTTCATCTCCATCCCCGCGTTCAGAGCGATCAGCCGGCCGTCGTCAGCGTCGACCGGCAGATACATCCGACCCAGAGATGGTGAAGGTCGGTCGGCGGCGGGGTCGCCGGGTACACCGGGTGGTGCGACGTATCGACCTCTGGTCGGTGTTGAAACTGGCGGTGGTTCTCTACACCTGCCTGTACGCCGCGGTCATGGCCACGTTGGCATTGTTGTGGGGGGTCGCCTACTCCAGTGGTCAGATCGACAAGGTTCAGTCGTTCATGTCCGACGTGGGGCTCGACAACTACCGATTCTACGGAGATCAGATGTGGCGCGCCGCCGCCATGATCGGTGCCATCGGAGTGCTGGCGGCCACGGTCACAACGGTTCTCACTGCCGCCCTGGTGAACGTCATCAGTGAGGCCACCGGTGGTATCAGGTTCGTGATCATCGAAGAAGAGCCGCGGCCGAGACGTCGCCGCCCGACGTCGTGATCTGAGGACGGCTCGACAACGGTTCGCACCGGTCGGCCCGGACCAGCTACCGTCGTCACCCGCTCGGGGCTATAGCTCAGTTGGTTAGAGCGCACCCCTGATAAGGGTGAGGTCGCTGGTTCGATTCCAGCTAGCCCCACGAGGATCCAACCGCCCACCGGAGGCCCTGTGACCCTGATCCGCCGAGCACTTGTGGCCATCGGAGTGGCTGGTGGGGTAGCGGCGGTGCTGCGCCTCCGGGGATCGGGCGGCACCCCACCCCAGCGTGGGGGATGGCGCGAGCTGGACCCCTCAGAGTTGCGCTGATGCGGGTCGCGGTGGTTGGTCTGGGCGCGGTGGGGGCGCGGGCGGCCCGTCAGATTGCCTCGACTGCCGAGGTCGACTCTCTGGTGGTTTCGGATCCCAAGGCCGACCGGGTTTCGGAGGTGGTGGCCTCGCTCGGTGCCAAGGCCGAACCCGGGGAGGTCGGGGCCGACCTCCCCGAGGCTGACGTGGTCGTGTTGGCCACTCCCGGTGAGGCCCAGTTGGCTCTGGCTCGGACGCTGGTGGCGCGGGGAACGTCCGTGGTCTGTACCGCCGATGGTATGGATGTTGTCCGGGGCCTGCTGGATCTGGGCCCTGAAGCCGAGGCACGAGGCGTGACCGTGGCGGTGGGAGCGGGCTTCGCCCCGGGTCTCAGCTGTGTACTGGCCCGGTTCGCCAGCAAGCGGTTCGACACCGTCGATGAGATCCACGTGGCTCGTCTCGGAACCGGGGGACCGGCCAGAGCCCGTCAGCATCACGATGCCCTCGGCGGTGAGGCGGTGGACTGGCGGGACGGAGGATGGCAGCGTCGCCCCGCTGGCTCGGGACGCGAGTTGGTCTGGTTTCCCGATCCCATCGGTGGTGCCGATTGTTATCGGGCCGAGTTGCCCGACGCGCTGTTGCTGGTTCCTGCGTTTCCCGGGGTTGGGCGAGCAACAGCCCGCTTGGCGGCAACTCGCCGAGATCGCTTGACAGCCCGACTCCCAATGGGCCGTAGACCTCATCCTGAAGGGGGTCTCGGCGCCATTCGGGTCGAGGTCCGCGGTCGGGGGTCTGGCGGAATCGACGTAGAGATTCTCGGCGCCATGGATCGACCGGGGGTGGCCAGTGGAGCGGTTGCTGCCTTGGCTGCCGTCGAGGTCGGGGCGGGCCGGGCGCTGGAGGTCGGGGCGGCTGGGCTGGCTGCGCTGGTGGATCCCGGCAGGTTTCTCGGATTGCTGGCCGACCGAGGCGTGAAGGTGGCTCGGTTCGGCTGAGGTGCCCGTTTTCGAGCTCCGCCCGGCATGGTCGTAGGGCGATAACTCCAGCAACCATTCTGGTCACTCAGCGTGTGAACCAGGACACACCTTGCTCAGGGCGTGGTATTATCCGAGGCAAATAGCACAAGGATGCAGGAAAGTACCCAACTGCTGTTAGCAGATCGGCCGTTCGCTCAAGGGGATTCTTTATAGGCCATCTGGCTCATTTGGTTGGTTAGGTCTCGATTTTGGACACGCGATCGGGCAATTCTGCTCAAGTCTTCGGCCGGTTGGTCCGTAGTTCCATTGACCCACTGGACAGGGTCTTGCTCGAGGGGAAGGGCGATACATGCAAGGAACAGGAGCATCCTCCGTTCACGAACTGATCGAGTCACACCTGCCGTTGGTGCGTCACGTCGTGTTCCAGGTGGCGGTCAACTTCCCTCGACACGTGGACCGCGAAGAATTGGCCACGGCCGGTGCGCTGGGCTTGGTGGAGGCCGCCCGCCGCTATGACGAGTCCCGTGGTGTTCCCTTCGATCGCTTTGCAGCTCAGCGGATCCGGGGCGCCATTCTCGACGCCGTACGGGCTGCTGACTGGGCTCCCCGGTCGGTGCGCAATCTTGCCCGCCGACTCGAGTCGATAGAGCAGCGCCTGGCCACCCACCTGGGCCGGATGCCTTCGGCCGAGGAGACCGCCGAGGCCCTCGGTGTGACCCCCGACGAGCTTCGCCGGCTTCAGGACAAGATGTTTCGATCGGTGGTCTTGGCGTTGGAGTACGACGTCAACGACGGAGACGATGACCTGACCTTGGTAGAGGTTCTCACCGACGAGTCGACACTCGAGCCGTCGCAGGAACTCGAGAACCGGGAGCTTCACGCCTACCTTCGTGACGCCGTGCATCTCCTTCCGGAACGTCACCGGATCGTGGTTGCCGGCTACTTCCTCGAGGGCCGCAAATCTCAGGAACTGGCCGATCATCTGGGGGTGACCGAGTCGCGGATCTCTCAGCTCCGCTCAGAGGCCCTCGAGATGCTGCGCGAGGGGATCTCCGCCCAGTACGCCGCTGCCCACGAAGTGCCAGAGCGCCCTCAGGGCCGGGTGGCACGGCGCAAGGCCGGCTACGCCAACGCCATTGCCGAGGCCTCGCCCTGGCAGGCCCGCATCGACGGCCAAGCGGCAACTGCCTGATCGTCACGGGGCTGGAATGAGCCATTCCGCCCGTTTACCTCAGCCCTAGCAGGGCCCCGCCGATACAGGTGAGGCATGGAGCAGATCAACGCCATCCTGGAGCGCGAGGAGGAGGTCCTCGAGACTCTGCTC
>CAUJFC010000143.1 GCA_963169755.1 Actinomycetota bacterium
CCCACCGCACCGAGCCTACGAGGCGCCTTCTACCCAGAAGCCGTGGATTTCTTGTCGAGTTTTGGGCTCGAATCGGGCTTACCTAGGCATGAGGCAACAGACGAGTGCATTCGCGCCAACCGGATACCTGGCGGGATACCCAGCGGGATGGTCGTGTGGTTGGTGGTCGTCATGAGGCGCGTGACGACGCTGAAGGCCACCGCGGCGAAGCTCCCCGGCCTGCTCGCCTACTACGCCGGGTTAGCCGAGGACCGTGACCGGCCGCTGGAGGCTCGTGGTCGGGGGCCGGTCGACTACTACCTGGACCCGGACGAGCCGCCCGGGCGGTGGTGGGGGTCGGGTCGTGCGGCGCTCGGGCTGGACGGGCCAGTGAATGGGGCGGATCTGCGGTCGCTGTTGGAGGCCAGCCATCCGGCCAGTGGCGACCGCCTGGGGCGCCGGTTCGGGGACTCGTCGGCTCGGGGGTTCGATGCGACGTTCTCGGCGCCGAAGTCGGTGTCGGTGCTGTGGGCGCTGTCACCGGACGCGTTCGTGCGGGCCGAGGTGCTCGCCGCCCACGATGCAGCCGTCGACGCGGCGCTCGGCTGGTTCGAACGTCATGGTTTGGTCACGCGCCGGGGGACTGATGGGGTGTCGCAGGTGGACACGCTCGGTGTCACAGCGGCGGTGTTTCGCCAGCACACCTCTCGGACGGTGGATCCGCAGTTGCACTCTCACGCCATCATCTCGGCCAAGGTCCAGGACGAGACCGGCCGGTGGCTGGCGTTGGATGCCCGGCTCTTGAAGTACCAGCAGCGCAGCATCGGCTGGATCTACGACGCCGCTCTCCGCGCCGAACTGGCGGCTCGGCTGGGTGTCGGGTGGGTCGACCGGGGTGACGGGGTGTTCGACCTCGCGTGCGTCCCCGACGGGCTGCGGGAGGCGTTCTCGTCTCGGACCCCGCAGATCGAGGCCAAGCTCGCCGAGTTGGTGCGGGCGTGGTCCGACGACCACGACGGCACCGGCCCCGATGCCCGTACGATCGCCCGGCTGGAACGAGACGCAGTGCTCGACTCGCGACCGAACAAGGTCCACGGCATCGACGCTGCCGAAATGCACGTCCACTGGGCAGCCGAGGCCCGAGCCGAGGGCTTCAACCCGGCACGGCTGGTCGGCGGCGAGATCCGCAGACACGAGTTGCCCTCCCGACGGGTGAGCGACGATGAGCTAGTGGCCGTGGCGCTCCGCCGCGTGACGGAGGAGTCCGCGGCGTGGCTGCGCGCAGATGTCGCTCGTCACCTCACGACCCTGCTCGCCCCCGACCATGCCGGCAGTGGAGCCGAGTTGGTGGCGGAGGTCGACCGGCTCGCCGCACTGGCCGAGCAGCGGTGCGTGCCGCTCGGCCCAGAGCGTGCTGGAGCGGTTCGAGGTTCCAACGGCCGTCCGGTCACCGAGGCGGTCACCGACCGCAAGCTCACCACCCAGGCAGCTCTCACCCAGGAACAAGCCCTCCAGACCTGGGCCACCCATTCGGTTCGTGAGGTCCGGCCGTCAGATGATCCCCAGCTCGACGCGGCCCGGGCGATCGCCGGGCTGGATCGGCTCGTACTGGTCGTCGGACCGGCCGGGACCGGCAAGACCCACACGACCGCCCGAGCGGTCTCCGTGCTGAACGCCCAGGGCCGCCCGGTGGTCGGTCTCGCCCCCTCTGGCAAGGCCGCCGAGGTGCTCGCCAGCGCGGCTGGGTGTGAGACCGACACGGTCGCTGGGTTCCTCACCCGCCACCAGACCACCCGGCCCTCTCGGTGGCCTTTGGGGACGACCGTGATCCTCGATGAGGCAGGCATGGCCGCGACCGCGGACCTGGCCCGGCTCGTGCACCTCGCCCAGATCAACCAGTGGCGGCTCGTCACCGTCGGTGACCCCGAACAGCTTTCCGCCGTCGGTCGTGGCGGCGTGTTCGCGCACTGGTGCGACACCCTCGCGCACCACCACCTCGACACCCCGAGACGCTTCGAACACCAGTGGGAAGCCCAAGCCAGCCTCGCCCTACGGGCCGGAAAGCCAGAAGCCGTCGACGCTTACGTCGCCGCCGGTCGAGTCCAGACCGCGCACCCCGCCACCGTGCCCGCCCGAGTCGCCAGCGCCCATCGAGGTCACGTCGAGGCAGGTCGGACGGTGGCGGTCACGACCATCAACGCCGAGACCGCCCGAGCGATCAACCGCGAGATCCAACGCCTCAACCACCCCGACACCCCCAACGGTGCGAGCGGTGTTTCATTGCACGACGGCACCGTTGCCATGGTCGGCGACCAGATCGCCACCCGTCGCAACGACCGACGCCTCTGGACCCAACTCGGCCGCCAGGTCCGCAACCGCCACACCTGGACCATCACCGACACCCACGACGACGGCAGCCTCACCGTCGCCCACCCCGACCGCGGGACCGTCGACCTACCAGCCGACTACGTCACCCGACACGTCGAGCTCGGCTGGGCCGTCACCGGATACGGCACCCAAGGCGACACCGTCGACATCGGCATCGCCATCCTCGAACCCTCCACCAGCCGCAACCACGCCTACGTCGCCATGACCCGAGGCCGACACGCCAACCACGCGATCGTCATCGACCCCACCGGCACCGTCGATCCCGGTGAACGACTCACCGAGATCATCACCCGGCCCGCGGCAGCCCACTCGGCACTCGCAGTCCAGGCCCGACTCCACCGAGACGCCGGCATCGAACCCCCCGACCCCATCGCCGCCACCCGCACCGCCCTCGCCGACCTCCGACGCACCGAGCGGCCCTCCGGGGAGCCCAAGCTCGAACAGAAGGTCGCAGACACTCAAGCCCATCTCGACCGCTTCCAACACCGCGATACAGGTCGCGGCCAGGACCGTGGGGGTCTCGGCTTGTAGCGCCACGGTGCCTCGACTCGGCGGGCAATCGGGTGCATCATGGACTGACCGCTCGCTGGCGGCGGATGTGCCGGCCTCCCATCCCTGGACCCTGCCGTGGTCCTGCACTTGGAGGCCGTCCCATGGCGATCAAGAAGCTCTCGAACGGATGCTGGGAGGCGTCCTACCGCGACCCCGCCGGTCGCGAGCGCGTGAAGCACCACCGGACCCGCACAGAGGCCGACCGATGGCTCACCACCGTCAAAGACCAGCTCCACCGCGGTGACTACGTCGACCCCCGCAGCGGACGACGACCGTTCTCGGCCTTCGCCAGCTCCTGGCTCGAAGCCTCCGCCGCCCACGTCCGTCCCAAGACATGGACCCACTACGAATCGATCCTGCGGGTCCACGTCCTTCCCACCTTCGCTGACCAGCCAATCGCGGCCATCGGACCGGCAGATGTCCGCCGCTTCCTCACCGAGCGGACCAACGCCGGAGCTGCTCCCGGCACCGTCCGCTCAGCCCGCAAGGTCCTGCGACTCGTGCTCGCCACCGCTCAAGCCGACGGTGTCATCCGCTCCAATCCGTGTGATGGATCGCGAGTCGCGGCCTCACCGAGAGCCGAGATGGTGTTCCTCACCGCCGAACAGGTCGAGACCCTGGCCGACGCCATCGACGAGCGCTACGCCACCCTCATCCACCTTGCCGCCTACACCGGCCTGCGCGCCGGCGAGATCTGCGCCCTCCGAGTCGGGCGCGTCGACCTCCCAAAGAGACGGATCACCATTGCCGAGTCCGTCACCGAGGTCCAGGGACTCGGCCTTCACTTCAGCGAGCCCAAGACCTACGAGCGCCGCTCGGTCACCCTGCCTGGCTTCCTCGCCGAGAAGATCGCCACTCACCTGAACGGACGACCCGCCGACCCCGGCGCGTTCGTGTTCACCTCACCTGAGGGCTCGACGCTGAACCACAAGAACTTCTACCGCCGCCACTTCAAGCCAGCCACCGTCGCCGCCGGACTGCCGCCCGGACCCAGGTTCCACGACCTCCGCCACACCTGCGCCGCCCTCTGCATCGCCCTCGGCGCCCACCCCAAGGCCATCCAGGAACGCCTCGGCCACAGCAGCATCACCGTCACCCTCGACCGCTACGGCCACCTGTTCCCCAAGCTCGACGAGACCCTCACCAACCGCCTCGACGACCTGTACAGGGATGCGATCGGTCGTTGACCGTTACGGTTGTCTCCCATGCAGAGCCAGGAGAGAAGGAGTCATCGCGGATGAGCATCGACGCTGCGGATTTGCCCGCAGAGCCAGCTCGACCGCTTGCCCTGCTCGACAAGGCCCTCAGGCTCCAAACCCCGTTGGCCGACCGCCATGTGGACCGAATGCGACGGAACCGCCCCGAAGCAAGGCCACAACAGATCGTGAGCCGCCTGAACGCCGAGCTGCGGGCAGCCACGATCTCAGCGGGAGCTGGCGTAGGTGCGGCAGCGGCCGCGCCCGGAGTCGGTACCGGACTGGCGCTGGCCGCCGCCGGAACTGAGTTCTTCGCGTACCTCAACGCTTCAGTTCTCTACGTACTGGCTCGCGGCGAAGTCCAAGGCGTGACAATCGAAGAGATCGAACGTCGGAGGACCCTCGTCATGGCAGTAATGCTCGGTGACGCCGGAGCCAAGAGCATCGGCGCTGTCGCCGAGCGGACTGGTCAGCATTGGGCTCGACAGCTAGTCCGTGCGATACCGATGACAAAGATCAACGCTGTCAACAAGGTGCTTGGTCGCCATTTCGTCACGAAGTACGGCACCAAGAGCGGCATCATCGTGCTCGGCAAGGTCGTTCCCTTCGGCATCGGCGCCGCTATCGGTGGCACCGCCAACGGAATCTTCAGCCAGGGCACGATCACCGCCGCCAACCGAGCCTTTGGACCACCCCCACAGTCGTGGGAGGCCTGATCCGCGGTGCATCTGAGAATGCCCTACCAAGTGGGTGAGTAGGTCCTTCCGCGGGCAAGCCCGAATGAGCCCGGAGTGTGCCGGTCGGACCCATCTGGTGCCGTTCTCGCAGATCCTCTACCGCGGAGTACCACTGAGTCTCGCGGAGTTTTCGCGGAGTGCGGACCTTCCGGGCCGGCCACCAGGCCCCGCCGGAACACTGTGACCTGGTGGTTTTTGGTGGAGACGATGGGAATCGAACCCACGACCCCCTGCTTGCAAAGCAGGTGCTCTAGCCAACTGAGCTACGTCCCCCGATTCCTCTGGCGCTCTCACACCATCGGGTCTGTCAAGGGTACCGGCACACCGACAACCGCCAGCAACCCAGATGATCAGTCACTGCCGGGTCATCGAACGGGAGCCCGCCCGCACTACTTGGTGGGTGCGCAGGCCTCCCACTTCTTGCCGATGGCAATCAACGCCTCATCCTGATCGCCGGTGAACGACAGGATCATCGCCTCACGGAACTCCGAGACCGGTGCGTTCTCCTTCATGCAGGCGAGCTGCTCCGGATCTGACTCGCCCGAGATCGGGTCAGATGCGAACCCTTCGTACAGCTCTTCCATTGAGACACCGCAGGCTTCCATGGCATCCACCATCTTCTCGGCGGTGGCCCGGTCGAGTTCGAGCTTGCCCGGTCCGTCCTGTGCGAAGTCCTCCGCCGTGATACCGGATTCCTTGATGCGCTCCTCGCCGATGGTGTGAACCCAGCGGGTGGCTAGACAGTCTCCGTTGCCCGTGAAGAAGGTGGTGTCCTTCATCGACTCTTCGACAGCATCGGCAAACTGCTGCTCCACCTCGGTCAGCTTGGGTAGCTCTCCGGACTCCCCCTCGACCTCGGTGCTCTCGCTTGCCGCCTGGGTGGTGGACGATCCCGATGACGCCTTCGAATCATCCTTGTCATCAGATGAGCAAGCCGTCGAGGCCAGCAGTGACACCACCGTCACCGCCACGAGGAGGAACCGACCCGAGCCCCACAAGGAGGGGCGGGACGCGTGTGAACGTTTCAACGACATGAGAGCTTCCCAGAATCAGGCGACGTATCGACCGGTAGGTCTGATGTCCATGATCCTGCCCCACCGGCGTCTGCCAGTTGCAGTCGCCTGCCCATCCCGACCTCTCGCGGGCCAGCAGCCCCGGTAGTTTCGGGGACGTGTCGGCTCCTCCCATCTTCGTGTCGCGCCTGGTCCGGCTGCCTCTGGTCGACGCCGACGACGGCCTGGTCGGACGGGTCCAAGACGTTGTCCTCACCCACAGCGGGGGAGGGTTCCGGGTCCTGGGTGTGCTGGCTCAGCTCCAACGACGACGCATCTTCGTGAACATCGCCCGTATCACCGACATCGACCGCATGGGCGTCCACCTTCGGGGCGGTGCCGTCGACACCCGCACCTACCAGCAACGTCCGGGTGAAGAACTGGCGATCGGCAACTTGCTGGACACCACCATCGGCTCCGAGGTGCTCACCGATCTGTCGATCCAGGCTGGCCCCGACCAGGGCTTCTGGTACGTGACCCAGGCGGCACTGGCCCGACGGGGACCGCTGCGGCGGCGGCCACCCCGGGTGGTGCCGTGGTCCGAAGTGGCTTCCCATTTCACGACCACCCCTGAGCTGACCGAGGTGGCCGAAATGCGTGACCTCCACCCCACCGATGTGGCCAGTCGCCTCCGAGCTCTACCACCGGCCCGCCAACAACGGGTGGTCGCCCTGCTCGACGACGAACAGGTGGCCGACCTGCTCGAGGAACTACCCGAGGAGGAGGCGGTCCGCATCGTCGAACGGCTCGGCGTGGAGCGCGCCGCCCACATCCTCGAGGAGATGGAACCCGACGACGCCGCCGACCTGCTGGCCGACCTGACCGAGGCCGATCGTTCGGCGTTGCTCTCAGAGATGCGGCCCGAGGAATCCACCCCCATTCGGCGACTACTGGCCTACGACGAAAACACCGCTGGTGGTCTCATGACCCCCGAGCCGGTGGTTCTGTCGGCCACCGCCACGGTGGCCGAGGCTCAGGCGCACGTCCGCCAGCGCGAGCTTCCGTCTGTTCTGGCCGCCCAGGTGTTCGTGACCCAACCCCCACACTCCACCCCGACCGGGCGCTACCTGGGTGTCATCGGGTTTCAGCGACTCCTACGAGAACTACCGTCGAGCACCCTGGGTGATTGTGTCGACGACAAGCTCGAACCGGTCCTCACCGACCTGCCACTGAAGGATGTGGCCGAGCGGCTGGCCTCCTATGACCTGCTTGCCCTGCCGGTGTGTGACGCCGCCGGACGATTGGTCGGGGCAGTGACGGTGGACGACGTGCTCGATCACGTTCTGCCCGAGGGATGGCGTCGAGGTGCCAACCGGCGATGACGCCCTCCCGAAACTTCCGGCCCCGACCCCAGGCCCGACGGCTGGTGGCCCTGGTCACCTCCGCCGCGTTACTGATCGCTTCGTGCAGCCAGAGCGGAACGGGTCGCGGCACCGCATCTGGTTCGACCGGGGTAGCGCCCACCACCGCCACCGGAGATGCCGGCCACAGCGACTCCGCCACCACCATCGACGACCAGCCCATCACGGTCCAGCCCCCTGCCCAGTGGAGTGACTGCGGGTCGGGAGCCGAGTGCGCAACCATTCAGGTGCCTCTCGACCATGCCGATCCTGACGGACGAAAAATCGACATTGCCCTGCTGCGTCTGCCGGCTGAAGATCCCGACCAACGGATCGGGTCTCTGGTCATCAACCCCGGCGGACCGGGAGCCTCGGGGTTGGGTCTCCCGCTCAAGCTCATGTTCCCTAGGGCGGTACGGGATCGCTTCGACATCGTGGGGTTCGACCCCCGCGGAGTGGGACAGAGCACCGCACTGGACTGCCACAGCACCCTCCCCGAGTTGTACGACGTCGATCCCACCATGGAGGACGACACCGATGTGGCCGCCTACCGTGACGTCGCCCAGCGCTTCGTGGATGAATGCCAGGCCAAGCACGCCGACCTGCTGCCACACATGGGTACGGTTGACGTGGCCCGAGACCTAGACCACATTCGGGCGGCAGTGGGAGACGAGCAGCTCACCTATCTCGGCTACTCCTACGGCACCGCCATCGGTCAGCAGTACGCCCGCCTCTACCCCACCCGGGTCCGAGCCATGGTGCTCGACGGCGTGGTCGACCCGACGGTCAGCGGTCTCGACGGCGCCGCTCTTCAGGCGAAGGGCTTCACCGAGACTCTGGCGGCGTTCGCGGCATCCTGCGACGCCCGGGGCTGCCTGAGCGCTCCCACCCTGGAACTGATCGACCGGGTCATGGCGCGGGCCGAGGCCTCGCCCATTGCGGCCCCCGAAGCCGACCGCCCCGCCACTCCCGGAGTGGTGGAACTGGCGGTGGCCCAGGGCTTGTACGCCGAGATGCTCTGGACGCGGCTGGCCCGAGCTCTGGCCAGCGCAGACCGCGGCGACGGCTCCGGTCTGGTCGCCATGGCAGACCTGTACCTGAGCCGGAAGTCCGACGGGTCGTGGCGCAACGGCACCGAGGTGTACTTCGCGGTCAACTGCTTGGACTCGGACTGGCCGGACTCGTTCGAAGGCGTTCTGGCCGCCGGCAAGAAGGTGGCCGAGGACAACCCGCGCCTGGGCGAAGCGATCGTCAACGACTACGCCCGATGCGCGCTCTGGCCGGTGGATCCCCAACCGCTCCAGCCGATACCCACCGACATCGAAGGCCTAGCCCCAGTCGTAGTCGTCAGCACCACCGGAGACGCCGCCACCCCCTACGAATCGGGCGTGGCGGTGGCAGAACGCGTCCCCGGGGCCCGCCTGATCACCAACGAAGGAGAGAGCCATACGGTGGTGGCCCAGGGCAATAGCTGCGTCGACGCCCTGATCAGTGACTACCTGGTGGACCTCACGCCGCCCCCGGACCAGGCCCGTTGCGGCTGATCATCACGGCGGACGTCAACCGATCCGACGGCTGAACCTGAGCGATCTCAGGTGGGGTGATCGCCAGCCACCAACGGTTCGAGTACCAACTCCGGTTGCTCCGCGGCCAAGCGTTCCAGCCAGTACTGGCTCTCGAACACGGCGATGAGGGTCCCGTCGGACCGGCTCAGGACATCCACCCCGCGCATCGCCCGTAACGTCGCCGAACTCTCCGCATCGGTACGGCGGGCCACCGTATAGCTGGTGGGACTCAGCTCGACCGGCGCTCCGAACTCGGTCTCCAGCCGGTGAACAGCCACATCGAACTGCATCGGTCCCACCGCGGCCAGAACCGGCGCCTGATCTCCAAGATCGGGATCGCGCAGTACCTGCACCACGCCCTCCTCATCGAGCTGGGCCACCCCCTTGCGGAACTGCTTGAACCGGCTGGTGTCACGGACCCGGGCCACCGAGAAGTGCTCGGGCGCGAACGAGGGGATCCGCGGGTATGTCACCGCATCGTCCATCCACAAGGTGTCGCCCACCCGCACCTCGTTGGCGTTCACCAGCCCGACCACGTCTCCCGGGTAGGCCTCGTCCACGGTCTCACGGTCTGAACCGAACACCTGGTGGGCGTACTTGGTGGCGAAGGGTTTGCCGGTCTCGGAATGGGTCACCACCATCCCCCGCTCGAATCGACCTGAACACACCCGCAGGAAGGCAATGCGATCGCGGTGCGACCGGTCCATGTTGGCTTGCACCTTGAACACGAACCCACTGAATGGGGCATCGAGCGGACGGGGTTGACCCTCACGATCAAGCCGAGGCCCCGGTGCTGGGGCCAGGTCGATCACCGCATCGAGCAGCAGCCGCACTCCGAAGTTGGTCAGCGCCGAACCGAAGAACGTCGGAGACAACTCGCCCCCGAGGAACAGCTCGGGGTCGTAGTCGAGCCCCATGGTTCCGAGCAGTTCGGATTCTTCACGGGCCGCGGTCCAGGCCGCTCCCTCTTCGACCTCGGCCCGATCCGGGTCCACCACCTCTTCAGGAGCCTCGGTGGCGCCCCGCGCCGTGCGGGTGAACCGCACAAACCGGCCACTGGTGCGGTCGATCACTCCCCGGAAATCACCAGCGATACCCACCGGCCAGGTGACCGGCGCGGCGGTGACACCGATCTTGGCGTCGATCTCGTCGAGTAGCTCCAACGCTTCCTTGCCTGGCCGGTCCCACTTGTTGATGAAGGTGAGCAGCGGCATCTGTCGGGCTTTGCAGACCTCGAACAACTTGAGGGTCTGTGGCTCGATGCCCTTGGCGGCATCCAGCACCATCACCGCGGCGTCGGCGGCTGCCAGCACCCGGTAGGTGTCCTCGGAGAAATCCCGGTGCCCGGGCGTATCGAGAAGGTTGACAACGCAGTCGCGGTATGGGAACTGCAAGACGGTGGAGGTTATGGAGATCCCCCGCTGCTGCTCCATCTCCATCCAGTCCGAGGTGGCCGAACGACGGTCACCGCGAGCTTTCACCGCACCGGCACCTCCACTCAGAGCTCCGCCGTACAGCAGGAACTTCTCTGTGAGGGTGGTCTTTCCGGCATCGGGATGACTGATGATCGCGAAAGTCCGGCGGCGGGCGGCTTCAGCGGCGGGCGTGGTCACGACAGGTCTCGGCTTCGATGAGGTTGGACGACAGGGTCACCCGCAGTGGACGCAGCGGCCCAGTAGATCTAGGCGGTGATGCTCGGCCCGGAAGCCGGTCTCCAGCGCCACCCGGTGAGCGACCGCCGCTAGATCGGACTCCAGCGAGTCCGGGACGGTGAAGTCGCTGACAAGGCCACATTCTGTGCAGATCAGATGATGATGGTGGTGGGCGGTCAGGTCTTCGGCCAATTCGAATCGGGCCAGTTCATCCGTGCCCGCCACCCGGTGCACGACCCCGCATGACTCCAGCACCGCCAGATTCCGGTAGGCCGAGCTTTGGGGTAGCGAACCGGCTTCGAGTATCTCAGCCGCGGTCAGGGGCCGCTCGGCTTGGCGAAGAACCTCCACCAGGTTGCGGCGGCCCACGGTGTAGCGCTGTCCGTCGTCTCCGAGCAGCACGCCCACCGCACCGTGCAGATCATCGGTCACGGCTTCCGATCCTACCGGTCTGGGTCTGCCAGCACCCGTGGCCGGCCAGATCATGACGGCTGAGTGACGGGATGCCGACCGCTCTCGTGGGTACCTGTGGGTCATTCGACTCATGTCCCCTCGACCCGCCGCCGATAACAGGACGAACTGCCGAATCCGGGGCTACCTGGAATCGCCAGCGTTGTAACGCTACCGTAACAACCCAGAGGCATCAGCCATCCGGGCCGCCGCCCGGGCAACCGAGCCAACAGGACGTCGTTTCTCATGTGCAACTGCTCCAGCCACTCCGACCACTCCCCCGGGCACCGAGGTGGTCACCTCTCCCGGAGACGGGTGCTGGCGGGCGGAGCCGCCTTGGGAGCGGTCCCCTTCCTGCCCAGCCTGGCCAGTCCCGCCAGTGCCGTTGGCGGAGACAACGATGCTGTTGCTCGGGACTTCGGATTCGACGCCCCCCAGCCAGCCACCGACAAGCACGTCCGGCCCATCATGTTCCCGGTCCTGCCCGACGCCAAGTTGGGTAAGGCCACCTGGTCTGACACCTACCTGGCTCCCCGCAGCAGCGGGCGCCGCCACGAGGGCCAAGACCTCATGGGCGCCAAGATGCTCAAGCTCTTGGCCTGCGTCGACGGCACGGTGGTCGAACTCCGCCATGGTGCCAGCGGTAACTCGCTGTACCTGAAGGGTGACGACGGCTGGTACTACTGCTACCTCCACATCAACAACGACACCCCCGGCACCGATGACGCCAAGAACGACTTTGACAAGGCCTTCGCTCCCGGGCTGAAGAAGGGCGACAAGGTCACCAAGGGCCAGCACATCGCTTATCTCGGAGACAGCGGCAACGCCGAGGGATCGGGGTCTCACCTCCACTTCGAGATCCGGATGCCCAACGACAAGTGGTACCGAGCATCATCGGTGAACGCCCACTACTCGCTCCAGGCGGCTGAGCCCGCTGTCCTCGGAGGCGGCGCTACCAACGAGGAGAGTGCCGACGACACCTACACCACCACTGGGCCATTCGTACCGTTCACCCGGGCCGAAGATTTCGCCCGTCGACAGGCCGTCGATTTCCTGGGGGTTGAGCCATCCGCAGCCTGGCTCGCCGACGCAACCAAGCGCCTCGAGACCGGCAAGGTCGGCGCCGACGCCTTCGTGGTAGAGCTGATCGGCTCCAGCACCTGGTCAACCACCGTTGATCCCACGGTTCGGCTCTACAGGGCTTACTTCCTACGTCGCCCGGATACCTCCGGGTTGCGTTACTGGGTGGGCAAGGTCCGCGACGGCGAGTCCCTGGATGCGGTCTCCCAGAACTTCGCCAACTCCGCCGAGTTCAAGAACCGGTACGGCAAGCTGGGCAACGCCGAGTTCGTGAAGTTGATCTATGAGAACGTGTTCGGCCGTCAGCCCGACAACAGTGGCTACCTCCACTGGACCTACCAGCTCGACCACGGAAAGTCCCGGGGCTGGGTCATGCGTCAGATGTGCGAGTCACCCGAGTACGTGAGCAAGACCAGCGATGAGGTCGGGGTCATTGGCGCCTACTTCGGACTGCTCAACCAGGCTCCCACGTCCGGTGACCTCACCGGTTGGACCCAGATGGCCCGGGCCAATTCGGGAGCTCTGGCAGTGCTGATCAACCAGCTCCGAACCGGAGACGCCTACGCCCAACGGGTTCGCTCACTCTGACCAGACCGAGGTTGGGGGGCAAAGCGTCCCGGTACGCGAAGATGACACCATGCCCTCGCTGATCGATACCGAGCTTCTCGACACCGCCGTTGCCCTACTGCGCAAGGCCGGTGAGCTGACCCTGGAGCATTTCCGGAAGCCGGATCTGGCCATCGATCGCAAGGGAGACGGAACCCCCGTCACCGTGGCCGACCGGGCCGCCGAGCGACTGCTCCGAGAAGAGCTGGAGGCCCGGTTCCCCGACGACGGAATCCTGGGCGAGGAAGAGGCCGAGAAGATCGGTACCTCCGGGCGACGCTGGATAATCGACCCCATCGATGGCACCAAGGCGTTCACTCACGGAGTTCCGCTGTACACCAACCTGCTCGCTCTGGAGGATGAGCACGGCATCGCCCTGGGCGTGATCAACGTTCCCGCCCTGGCCGAGACGGTCTACGCGGCCCGGGGTCTCGGCTGCTTCTGCAACGGCGTCCCCGCTTCGGTGAACGACCATCCGACCATCGACGGTGCGTACCTGACCTCCAGTGGGCTGTCACCCTGGGCCGACGATGAGTTGCTGCGAGCCAAGCAGGCTGGGTTCAACCTTCGAACCTGGGGCGACGGCTACGGCTACGTCCTGGTGGCCACCGGGCGGGTCGAGGCCATGTACGACCCCAAGGCCGAGCTGTACGACGTGGCCCCGATGCCGGTGATCCTGGCGGAAGCCGGTGGACGCTTCACCTCGATCAAGGGCGACGTCGATCCGGGCCAAGGCAGCGGGCTGGCCACCAACGGGCGGATCCACGACCAGACCCTGGCCATCCTGCGCGGCGAGTAGCACCGGACCAGAAGCCGGCGGCAGACGGCTGCGGACGATCAGCGAAGGAAGTCGAGCAGATCGGGCATCCGTAGGCGGCTGGCCGTACCCAACACCGCCTCATACGACGCTCCCTGGGCCAGCCGTGTCAGTTCGGCATCGCTGATTCCAGGCGAATCTGGGCCTCCTGCCACCACCTTGGGCCGCTGAAGGGACTCGATTCCCAACCGAGCCTCCTTCGAGTTCTGGTGAGCTGTGACCTCGATCTCGGCGACCAGGCCAGTGAGGCGATCGTGGTGGTCACGCAGAATGCTCGGCCATGGCTCGGGAGCTTCGGTCGCCAGATCACGCAGAGTGGCTCCCGCCCGGTGCTGCGACACCGTGGTGGCCCGCATCAGGTCGAGTTCTCGGGCCCGGGTGCGGGCCCGCTCGACCTCACGGGTGGCACGCGAGAGA
>CAUJFC010000144.1 GCA_963169755.1 Actinomycetota bacterium
TGTCCCGGTCTGTCCACCCGTTCCATCGAGTGGTTCCACCGTCATGATGTTGGGGCAGTGGCCACCGACACCTTCGTGTTGGAGTGCTTCCCGCCCGAGGACCCCGAGGTCATGTTGCCGGTGCACATGATCCACCTGCGCGACATGGGGCTGGCTCAGGGACAGATCTGGTTCCTCGATGACCTGGCCGCGGACTGCGCGGCCGACGGCCAGTACGACTTCTTGTTGACGGCGTCGCCGGTACCCCTGGTGGGCAGCGCGGGCGGCATCGTGGTTCCCACCGCCGTCAAGTAGCTGCCACCGGCAGCCAGCCGTCGCCGTCAGGTAGCCATTGGTTGCATGATCTCCTCGGCGAAGCGGCGCATGCCTTCCAGCTTCTGTTCGAGGCTCAGGTCGAAACCACCGTGGTACACCCAGGGCATGGTGAGCACATCGGTCACCCCTACCTCCTCGGCCCGCCGGAACTGATCCAGGGTCACGGCGTCGTTCAATGACACGATGGACGCGAAATCTCCGCTGCGACCGTTGGCGGCGCGGAGGTCTTCCAATCGGGCGATGTGGGTGGCGGCCTCGTCGGTGCTGATCAGGTCCGAGATCCAGCCGTCGTGTCGGGCCGCTCGGGCCAGGGCGGCCTCGGACATGCCGCCCACCAGGATCGGCACCGGGGCGGGCGGGGGAGGGGACATCTCCAGGCGGGGGATGTCGTAGAACTCGCCGTGGTGTTCCACCCAACCTCCCTGCCAGAGGGTGGACAGCAGTTCGAGGATCTCGTCGGAGCGGGCTCCGCGGCGCCGGAACGGCTGACCGATCAGATCGAACTCGTCTTCGCACCATCCCATACCCACGCCCAGCGAAACCCGCCCTCCGGTGAAAATCGAAGCAGTGGCCACCGTCTTGGCGGTGGTGAACGGGTCGCGCATCGGCAGCACGTAGATGTTGGTGAAGAACCGGACTCGTTCGGTCAACGCCCCGAGTGCCCCGATGGTGACCATCGGGTCGACCCAGGGGGCGAAGGGCTTCCAACGGCGTTCACCGGTGGCCGAGTAGGGGTAGGGGGTCTTGAGCTCCTCGATGTTCACCACATGGTCCGACACGGCGATGGCGTGGTAGCCGAGCCGGTCGGCTTCGACCGCGATGGCGGGCAGCTCGGCCGGATCGATCCAGGCGGTGGCGATCGAGAACCTCATGGTCACAACTCCCAGGGTCAGCGGACTGAGCCGGGAGCTTACGGCCCGCCCGGGCGCGACTAGCCTGCCAGGCGGCCCAGAGGGCCGTCGTGGGCTGATCTGGGTGAGCCAGCGGGCTCCAGCCCCACAATCGAGGTCGGGCGGCGGTGCCTTGGGGCGGTCCGTTCGATCATTCCCCGAACATGTGGAAGGACACCCATGCCCACCCTCAATCCCGACGACTACAAGGTCGCTGACCTTTCTCTGGCCGGCTTCGGCCGCAAGGAGATCCAGCTCGCCGAGCACGAGATGCCCGGTCTCATGGCCACCCGGGCCGAGTTCGCCGACGCCCAGCCCTTGGCCGGTGCCCGCATCATGGGCTCGCTGCACATGACGGTGCAGACTGCGGTGCTCATCGAAACCCTGGTGGCACTCGGTGCCGACGTGCGGTGGGTCTCGTGCAACATCTTCTCCACCCAGGACCACGCGGCGGCCGCCACCGTGGTGGGTCCCAACGGAACCGTCGACGCTCCGGCGGGTGTGCCGGTCTACGCCTGGAAGGGCGAGACCCTCGAGGAGTACTGGTGGTGCACCGAGCAGGCCCTGCGTTGGCCTGACGGTGGAGGCCCCAACATGATCCTCGACGACGGCGGCGACGCCACGCTGCTGGTCCACAAGGGGCGCGAGTACGAGCAGGCCGGTTCGGTGCCCGCACCCACCGAGAACGACTCCGAGGAGTGGACGGTGGTGCTGAATCTGCTCACCGAGAGTCTGGCCAAGGAGCCCACTCGCTGGACCGACGTGGCCGCCGGGATCCGGGGGGTCACCGAAGAGACCACCACTGGTGTGCATCGCCTCTATCAGATGTTCGAGGCCGGTCAGCTTCTGTTCCCCGCCATCAACGTGAACGACTCGGTCACCAAGTCCAAGTTCGACAACCTCTACGGCTGCCGTCACAGCCTGATCGATGGCCTGAACCGGGCCACCGACGTCATGATCGGTGGCAAGGTGGCCTTCGTGGCTGGCTACGGCGACGTCGGCAAGGGCTGTGCCGAGTCGCTCCGTGGTCAGGGGGCCAGGGTGATCGTGGCCGAGATCGACCCGATCTGTGCGCTCCAGGCTGCCATGGAGGGCTTCCAGGTGGCCCGACTCGAGGACGTCCTCGAAACTGCCGACATCTTCATCACCACCACCGGAAACAAGGGGATCATCTCGGCCGAGCACATGGCCCGGATGAAGCACCAGGCGATCGTGGCCAACATCGGCCACTTCGACAACGAGATCGACATGGCCGGACTGGCCCGCATGAGCGATGTCCGCAAGGTCGAGATCAAGCCACAGGTCCACGAGTTCCAGTTCCCCGACGGTCACTCGGTGATCATCCTGGCCGAGGGTCGCCTGATGAACCTGGGGTGCGCCACTGGCCATCCCAGCTTCGTGATGAGCAACTCGTTCACCAACCAGGCCATCGCCCAGATCGAGCTGTTCACCAAGACTGGTGACTACCCGATCGGTGTGTACACCCTTCCCAAGGTGCTCGATGAGAAGGTGGCCCGCCTCCATCTCGACGCCCTCGGAGTGCGTCTCACCGAGCTGACGCCCGAGCAGGCCGACTACATCGGTGTGAAGGTCGAGGGCCCCTACAAGCCCGAGCACTACCGGTACTGACCAGCCGAGCAGTGACCGTTCCATGGAGCCGGTTCGGATGTGTGATCCGGGCCGGCTCCGGTCGCGTCTCAGGGTAGGTCGATGACCATGGAGGTGGTGCCGTCGACGATCTTGGCTGGCCGGTCGCGCCCCGGTAGCTCGACCTCCACTTCGGGCTGACAGCGGCCTACCCGTGGGTTTCCCCATACGGTCACCTCAGCCAGATCGGACCCCCCGTGGTCGATGCCAACGCTTGCGCGCACCTGGTCTGCGCATTCGGTGGAGACCACCAGGTGGCCGTCGCTGCTCCACCTCGTCGATCGGATCGCCAGGGCAGTCTCGGTGGGTCGGGTTCCACACCCACTCAGGCCCACCCCCCAGACAAGGGCCGCTACCGCTACCAGCCTGACCGTGCTCGGCAGTGGCCTCGCTGGGAGGTGGGCGAGGCGGTGACAACTGGAAGCGACAACTGGCATCGAGCGCTGATGCTAGGGACTGGCGCTCAGTGCCCTAGCGGAACTCCGGGCTCGATCGCAGGGCTTCGCACCACGGCACTGCTGTCGTTACCGGTATCGTCGCCCGGTCGGAGCAAGGGGTTCCGTCAGCTGAGGAGAGCTGGTTCCGTGGATCGTCTGGATGAGAAGGTCGCAGTGGTGACCGGTGCGGCATCGGGCATTGGTAGGGCCGTGGCTCACGCCCTACTCGGCGAGGGCATGAAGGTTGTGCTGGCCGACATCGAGGCCCCCGCACTCGCTCGAACTGCGACCGAGCTGGCCGACGCCGGCGAGCTGCTGGCGGTGACCTGCGATGTGAGCGACCCAGATGCCGTCGACACTCTTCGTGACGCCGCTCTGGAGCGGTTCGGGGCGGTCCATGTGGTCATGAACAACGCCGGGGTGTCCACCGGAGGGCCAGTGTGGAGTCACACCCCAGCGGACTGGGAATGGGTGCTCGGGGTGAACCTGATGGGCGTGGTCAACGGGGTCCGCTCGTTCACTCCGCTGATGATCGAGCAAGGCGAGGGGCACATCGTCAACACCGCTTCCATGGCGGGCTTGTCGTCGCCTCCGTTCATGGCCGTCTACAACGTCTCGAAGCACGCGGTGGTGGCCCTTTCCGAGACCCTGTTCGGAGATCTGGCCCTGGTGGGAGCCACCGGGGTCGGCGTGTCGGTGCTGTGTCCGGGATGGGTGCAGACCCGTATCCACGAGGCCGCCCGCAATCGCCCCGACGACGGGACATCGGGGGCCGCAGCCTCCGACGCCGGTGGAGCAGAGAGTGGCGAGGACTCCGCCAGAGCAGGCTTCGCCGAACTGGCTGCCTCGCTGATCGCTGGAGGTATCAACCCCGACGACGTGGCCGCCCAGGTGGTGGACGCCATCCGTTCGCGCCGGTTCTACGTATTGACCCACCCCGAGTGGGTTCCGATGGTCACCGGCCGGGTTGAACGCATCGCTGCCGGTGAGGACCCCCTGGTCGTTGGTCTCCCCGCGGATGACTAGACCGAAGACACCAGATTGGAGACAACGAGATGACCAGCTACTTGCACGGTGAGCCTTCGTGGATCGACATCGGGGTCGCCGACTTCGACACGGCGGCGGCCTTCTATTCGGGACTGTTCGGGTGGGAGATACCCGAAGGAAATGAGGAGGCTGGTGGCTATCGGTCCGTGACCCTCGACGGTCGGGTGGTGGCAGGCATGAGCCCGATGCAGATGGTGCCTGGCCCCCCGTTCTGGACCACCTACATCAACGTCGACAGCGCCGATGACGTGGTGGCCAAGGTGAGTGACGCCGGTGGACAGGTGCTCATGCCGCCGATGGACGTGATGGAGTTCGGACGCATGGCAATTCTCGCCGACCCCACTGGGGCCGCCATCGGGCTCTGGCAGCCCAACACCCATGGTGGAGCCGAGGTGACCAACAAGCCGGGAACCTTCTGCTGGTGCGAGCTGATGACCGACGACGTCGAAGCGGCCAGCTCCTTCTATTCCGCGGTTCTGGGGTTGACCACCCGTGCCAGCGACGGTCCGATGCCGTATGTGGAGTTCCAGGTCGGCGGCCGGTCGGTGGCCGGAATGATGGCCCGCCCGCCGATGCTGCCCGCTGAGGTTCCCAACCACTGGGGCGTGTACTTCGCGGTGGCCGACCTCGATGCTGCCCTCACCCGGGTCACTGAACTCGGTGGGTCCCTCCTCACGGACGTCATCGACACTCCGGCTGGCCGGGTCGCACCGGTGATGGACCCCACCGGGGCCTCTATCAACCTGATTCAGCTGACCATCGATCACTGAGGTCTGGTCGCTCAGGCTATCGGGTGGCCGACCAGCTGCTCTATGTGGGGGTCAGCCGGGCCGTGAGCGAGCTGGTTGTGATCGCCCCTTCCGGCGTTGGTTCCCGCCTCGGAATCTGATGAGCCCGCTTGGTTGTCGGTGAGGGCGGGTAGCGTTGATCCAGACGCAAGGGGTTCGCTGGCAGCGGATCCGCTAGGGCGGAGCGTCGGCCCGGGAGTCCCCGATGTGCCCGGAGCGTTCCAGTGGCAATCCCCAACCAGATCATGGATGCCCGATCAACCGCCTCGGCTCCTGACCAACCGACGTCTCTTCGGCCGCGTGTTGTCGCCCTTTCGCACGCTGTAGTCAGCAGTGCGGTGGCTCTATTCGACCGTCGTTGACGATCCGTGCTGTTCGGGAAGGTCTGCCCGGGGTGCAGCCATCGAGGCGCTGCCCCCTGCCGGAGGTGTGCCGAGTCCACAGTGCCCGCACCAGAGATTCCACCACCGGTTGGCCTCGACGAAGTACGAGCCCGGTTCGATTACGTGGATCCGATCCCGGCTCTCATTACTGGTATCAAGTACCGCAATCATCGGGGGACGCTGGCCTGGCTGGCTACCGCCATGGCTCCGTTGATCGACGTCGGCCGGGTCGATGTGGTGACCTGGGCGCCCACCACCCCGACTCGTAGGCGGCAGCGAGGGTTTGATCACGCCGAGTTGTTGGCGCGGCGGGTGGCTGTGGCTGTCGGTCTGCCCGCAACCAACCTGCTGGATCGATTGGAGGGGCCGGCCCAGACCGGTCTGCGGCGGACGGAACGCCTCAGCGGACCAACGTTCGAGCCCAGGCGTACCGATGTGATCGGACGGTCAGTCGTACTGATCGATGACGTGATGACCACCGGGTCGACCTTGGCTTCGGCCGCCTTGGCCCTGCGTTCGATGGGAGTGGTGAGTGTGTACGGCCTGTGTGCTGCCCACACTCCCGACCAACGCCACTGACCAATCCCTTGTCGAGTCGCGGGCAATGCTCCGATCTGGTTCAGGAGACTCCAGCGCCTCCCTCAGATACCAGGGTCCTCGGTCCCGGCTTGCCCACAAAAAAGGCACGGGAGGACCGGGCGCGATCGGTTCGTGAGCCGTCTAGGGTTCGCCCCATCAGCCACTGAATCTGGAGGTCGCCCCGTGCAGGTCACCGTCAGCCGTCGCAACACCGATGTGTCCGATCAACTCCGGGTCATGGCCGAGGAGAAGATCGGTCGTCTCACCCGTTTCGTTGATGGACTCGACCACGCCGAAGTCCACTTCTGGGAGCACAAGAACCCACGGATCGCCGACAAAGAGGTGTGTGAGGTCACCATCGAGGGTCGCGGGCATCACGTCCGCTGCAAGGTCCAGGCTCCCGACGGGTTCCAGGCGGTCGACAAGGCCTACGACAAGCTCGAACAGCAGCTCCTGAAGCTGAAGACCAAGCTGGCCAACCGTCGGCAAGGTGCCCCCAAGGCTCACAAGGGAGTCGGCGCCCTTGGTTCAGCAATTTCGGCTGCTGAGCTGAGCGCGGCAGTTGGCGAGTCAGGGGCCGACGGGGCCGAGCCAACAGAAGAGCCGATCGCGGTCACCGACATGCAGATCGTGAAGTCGAAGCGCTTCGCGATGTTCCCCATGACAGCCGAAGAAGCGGTTGAGCGCATGGAACTGCTCGGCCACGGGTTCTTCTTTTTCACCAACGCCGAGACCAGCCGGGCCGCGGTGGTGTACCGACGCGACGACGGTCACGTGGGTCTCATCGACGAAGCGGACTGAGGTCGGTCAGTCCTCACCTTCGGGCAACGGAGCGACTGCGTCCAAGTCATCGGCGCTGGGGCACAGCCAGAACGAACCGGTCACCGCGCGGGTGAACTGGAGCAGGCGGTCGACCACCCCGTCATCGTCGAGGCCGTACATGGCCCGAAGCTGAGCATCGAACCGGTCCAGATCGGCGCCAAGGGCCACGAAGTGCAGGCCTTGGACCGTGGCATCAGCGAACGGGACGCTGCGACGGTAGACCTGAAGTTCGTTGCCCTCGGCGTCGGCCACCTCTGCCCTGGTGATGTGCGAATCGTGGGGCCGGCGGTCGGCAGGCAAGGCCACACTGTCGGGCTTGGTCCGGCCGATCACCTTCTCCTGTTCGTCCACCCGGAGCTCTCCGAAGGCCGCCAGGTCGTGCTCGAAGCGCATGGTCATGGCGAAGGTCCCAGCCTCGCCGGGCTGACCGGCGGGGATCTCGGCCACCCCGGCGGCGTCGTCGGCATCGGGGTTGGCGCTGCCGTCGATGAACCCGGTCAGGTCCCGAGAGTCGTGGTACACGAAGCAGGGCTGATCCAAGGTGAGTTCGGCCACCGGTAGCAGGCAGGTGGTACACGTCCGCACCACATCGAACACCACATCGGTTGCTGAGCCGTGAGCCCACAACCACAGGTCGGCCTGAGTCGCGGGTGCATGCTGGCCGGCGGAGGGATTGTGATAGCCGGGAAAGTCGTGGAGCCCGGGCGGCACCCGATCCGGGGCGAGAGCCGACCACAGGTTGGGACCGAAGCCGATCACCAGATTCACTCCGCCATTGGAGATGTGGTCGGCCCCGGCGGCCCGGACCCCCACCAGGGCATCGGCCAACGCCGCCGGCCCAGTGTCGGGCCGGATCGTGAACTCGAGGTGATGATGGGCTCGGGTTCCTTCGGCGAACACCGCAGACTGGTGGCGGGCCATCGGTCCTCCTTGTCGAGCGAGATGATTCGTGCTGCTGAATCCTCTGGTTCGTCGGAGCCTAACTGGGCTCCGCTGCCGGCCGTCTCGGCTGGCGGGGTCGATCGCGTCGGCGAAGTCTCCATCTGACGTGTTGACACCTAGACTCGCCCCCCGCATGGGTGTATTCGACAAGCTCCTCCGGGTGGGTGAGGGCCGCAAGCTCAAGGCTTTGCAGGGCCTCGTCCCCGACATCAACTCGCGCGAGCCGGAGATGCAGAAGCTCTCCGACAGCGAGCTTCAGGCCCGTACCGTCGAGCTGCGCCAACAGCTCGACCGGGGTGCGGACCTGGACGACCTGTTGTTGGACGCATTCGCGGTGGTGAGAGAGGCCTCGACGCGCACCATCGGCCAGCGCCACTACGACGTGCAGCTCATGGGGGGAGCGGCCTTGCATTTCGGCTGGGTGGCCGAGATGAAGACCGGTGAGGGTAAGACCCTGGTTTCAACCCTTCCGGTGTACCTGAACGGGCTGACCGGTAAGGGCGTTCACGTGATCACCGTGAACGACTACCTGGCCCGGCGCGACGCCGAGTGGATGGGTCAGATCCACGGCTGGCTCGGGTTGACCATCGGCCTGATCCTGCCTGACACCTTCGACCCGGTTCACAAGCGGGCCCAGTACGCCTGCGACATCACCTACGGCACCAACAACGAGTTCGGTTTCGATTACCTGCGTGACAACATGGCCACCACGCTGGAGTCCAAGACCCAGCGGGGCCACGCCTACGCCATCGTCGACGAGGTCGACTCGATCCTGATCGACGAGGCTCGGACCCCGTTGATCATCTCGGGGCGGGTTGCCGACGCGGCGCAGCTCTACTACAAGTTCGCCAGCATCGTGCGGGGCCTCAAGCGAGACATCGACTACGACGTCGACGAAGAGAAGCGCAATGTGGCCCCCACCGAGTCCGGTGTCGAGAAGGTCGAGGCCGCGTTGGGGCTTGAGAACCTCTATGACGCCGTGCAGCAGAACCTGGTGCACCAGTTCCAGGCCGCGCTGCGGGCCAAGGAGCTGTTCAAGCGCGACAAGGACTACATCATCCAGAACGGCGAGGTGAAGATCGTTGACGAGTTCACCGGTCGCATCCTCGAAGGACGTCGGTGGTCCGAGGGTCTCCATCAGGCGGTCGAGGCCAAGGAAGGGGTGAAGATCAAAGAGGAGAACCAGACCCTCGCCACCATCACCCTCCAGAACTACTTCCGCATGTACGACAAGCTGGCCGGCATGACCGGTACCGCCCTCACCGAGGCGGCCGAGTTCGACAGCACCTATGAGCTTCAGGTGGTGCCGATCCCCACCCACCGCGGCATACAGCGCATCGATCAGCCCGACCTCATCTACAAGTCTGAGGACTTCAAGTTCGCGGCCGTGGTCGACGACATCGCCGAGCGCTACGAGACCGGTCAGCCGGTGCTGGTGGGCACCATCTCGGTTGAGAAGTCCGAGAAGTTGTCTCGCATGCTCACCAAGCGAGGAATTCCCCACGAGGTGCTCAACGCCAAGCAGCACACCCGGGAGGCCGAGATCGTCACCCAGGCTGGTCGGCTGCACGCCGTGACGGTGGCCACCAACATGGCCGGCCGTGGTGTGGACATCCTGTTGGGAGGCAACCCCGAAGGCTTGGCCCTGCGCGACCTGCGGGCCGAGGGACTCGAACAGGAGACACCCGAGGGCGACGCCCGCTTCAAGGAACTGGTGGCCGAGCACAAGGTTCAGACCGAGGCCGAAGGAGCCAAGGTCCGTGAACTCGGCGGGCTCTACGTGCTGGGTACCGAGCGCCACGAATCACGCCGTATCGACAACCAGCTTCGCGGTCGTTCCGGCCGCCAGGGTGACCCGGGCGAGAGCCGGTTCTATCTCTCGCTCGAAGACGAGTTGATGCGCCTGTTCGCCACGGGGGCCATGAACTGGGTGATGGGCCGTGCTCTGCCCGACGACATTCCGATCGAAGCCAAGATGGTCACCAAGGCCATCGAGCGCGCGCAGAACACCGTCGAACAGCGCAATGCCGAGATCCGCAAGAACGTCCTCAAGTACGACGAGGTGATGAACGAGCAGCGCAAGGTCATCTACAAGCGACGAGATCAGATTCTCGAAGATGCCGACCTGCGGGCCGAGACTCTCGACTACCTCGAAGATGCGGTTGAGGCCGCCGTGGGTACGTTCTGCGTGAACGACATCGCCGACGAAGAGTGGGACCTCGACGGACTCCACAGCGAGATCTCCACCTACTGGCCCACCGCCCTGTCGGTCGAGCAGTTCGCCGAGGCCGGAGACACCAAAGAGCTGACCACCATGCTCCTCGATGAGGCGACCGCCTACTACGAGCAGCGCGAGCAGGAGCTCGGCGAAGAGAACATGCGCCAGGTCGAGCGCCAGGTCATGCTCCAGATTCTCGATCAGCACTGGCGTGAGCACCTGCTGGAGATGGACTACCTGGAGCACGGCATCGGGCTGCGGGCCATGGGCCAACGCGACCCCTTGGTCGAGTGGCAGCGAGAGGGCTTCGAACTGTTCGGTGCCATGATCACCTCGATCGCCCAGGACTTCGTCAAGTACGTGATGCATGTGCAGGTGGTCAACGAGACTGCGCCGGCTGCTCCCGTTGTTAAGGATGTCGCCACCAGCGGGCCCGAGGACCCGTCCACGGCCGGAGGCGGGATGGGGGCCGCCGCCCGGGCCCAGGCTGCGGCCGAAGGTCAGGCGGCTCCGGCCCCGACCGAGCCTGAGACCATGCAGCCAGTGGTCAAGTCCGACTGGGACAAGACCCCCCGCAACTCACCCTGCCCCTGCGGTAGCGGCAAGAAGTTCAAGAACTGCCACGGCACGGCCTGAAACCGGTAGTCGGGCACCGCGGGTTGTCCGTGGTCTCGCGACAGAAGTGAGAATCACAGATCATGCGAGATGTCAGTGACGAGATCAGCACCCTGCGTCGGCGCCATGCCGAGGCCGCAACCTATCTGCGCGTCGATGAGCTGAGGGCGCGTCGCCCCCAACTCGAGACCGAGGCGTCGCGCCCGGACCTGTGGGACGACCCCGAGCGGGCTCGCAAGGTCACCGGTGAGCTGGCCTCGGTGACCGACGATCTCGACCTGTATGACGCGCTAGGCGGGCGGATCGACGACACCGAGACACTGGCCGAGTTGGCCCGGGAGGAGCACGACGACTCGGTGGCCGCCGAGATCGAGGATGCACTGGCCGAGCTGGCCGGGGACTTCGCGGCTCTTGAGTTGCGGAGCTTGTTCACCGGTGAGCACGACGAGCGTGACGCCATCTGCGAGGTTCAGTCGGGTGAAGGCGGAGCCGACGCCCAGGACTGGGCGAACATGTTGCTGCGCATGTACCTGCGCTGGGCCGAGCGGCGCGGTCTCGACGTGGAGCTCGACGAAGTGTCGGCCGGTTCGGAGGCGGGGATCTCGTCGGCCACCTTCATGGTCAAGGGTCGCCACGCCTACGGGCTGCTCCGGTCCGAACACGGCGTCCACCGGTTGGTACGCATCAGCCCCTTCAACGCCCAGGGCAAACGTCAGACCGCGTTCGCGGCGCTCAAGGTCACCCCGTTCCTGGAGGACGTACCCGACATCGAGGTCGACGAGAAGGACCTGCGAATCGACACCTACCGGTCGTCGGGAGCGGGCGGTCAGCACGTGAACGTGACCGACTCGGCGGTTCGTATCACCCACCTGCCCACCGGTGTGGTGACTTCCTGCCAGAACGAGCGCAGCCAGCACCAGAACAAGGATCGGGCCATGCAGATCCTCAAGGCGAAGCTGGCCGAACTCGAGCGCCAAAAGCGCGAGGACGAACTGGCCACCATTCGAGGTGAGCAACGGTCGGTGGGGTTCGGGTCGCAGATCCGCAGCTACGTGCTCCAGCCCTACCAGATGGTCAAGGACCTGCGCAGTGAACACGAGACCGGCAACGTCGATTCCGTTCTCGACGGCTCGATAGACCAGTTCATGGAGGCTTTCCTGCGCTGGCAACGCGCCGAGTCCCTGGGTTCTTGACCCCTGGGTGACCCTGAGCAGTCGTAACAGCTTGGTAATGTTCGATCCGCCCGCGCACCGGTTCGCCCGGCGGGGGCACTCCGCAGTCGTCGAGAGTCCAGAGCCGGGATGATCAAGCTCGAGAACGTGTCGAAGGTCTACAAGGGCGATGTGATGGCCCTGAGGGAGGCCAACGCCGACATCGCCAAGGGCGAGTTCGTATTCCTCGTGGGGCCGTCGGGGTCGGGAAAGTCCACCATGATCCGACTCCTCAACAAGCAGGAGGTGCCGACGACTGGGCGCATCTTCGTGGCTGGCAAGGACATCGGCGAACTCAGCGCATGGAAGATCCCGTACCTCCGGCGCAACATCGGTTACATCTTCCAGGACTACAAGCTGCTGGCCAACAAGACGGTGTATGAGAACGTCGCGTTCGCTCTGGAGGTGATCGGCCGGCCCCGTCATGTGGTCAAGTCGCAGGTGCCGGCCATCTTGGACCTGGTGGGTCTGTCCAAGAAGCACCGCAACTATCCCGATGAGCTGTCGGGTGGCGAGCAACAGCGGGTTTCGATCGCTCGGGCGTTCGTCAACCGTCCTTTGATCCTGTTGGCCGATGAGCCCACCGGCAACCTCGATCCCGCCACCTCGGTGGGGATCATGCGGCTGCTGGACCGGATCAATCGCACCGGAACCACGGTGGTGATGGCCACCCACGACCGCAGCATCGTCGACACCATGCGGCGACGGGTCATCGAGTTGGACCGCGGCTCGATCATCCGGGACCAGGCCCGCGGCGTCTACGAATGAGCAGAGGCTGACATGGCCGTCAACGGCAACTACATGGTCAGGGAGACCTTCTCGAACCTGACCCGTAACCCCACGCTGACCTTGGCTTCGGTGCTCACGGTGTTCGTGTCGCTGGCCATCGTGGGCACCGCAGTGCTGGTCCGCCAGGGGGCCCAGAACATGACCCGCCGATTCGAAGGCGGAGTCGAGTTCATCGTTTTCGTCGAACCTGACATCACCGACGCCCAGCTCGCCCAGGTCAGAGAGGACCTCGAACGCAACCCCAAGGTGAAGCGCATCGAGTACATCGATGTAGATGCCACCTGGGCCGATTTCAATCGACTGTTCCGCAACGATGAAGCGATGCTGGAGAACGTCCGCAAGACGGACCTGCCCACCAGTTTCCGGGTGGAACCCACCGACAAGAGCGTCGAGACCGTTCAGAGCCTGGTCTCGTTCTATCGAAAGCGACCTCACGTGTTCGACGTGAAGGCCGCCACCGAGGTGATCCGCGAGATCAAGGGGATCACCACGTTCGTCAACAATGGCCTCACCGTTTTCGCGACGTTCCTGTTGGTGGCATCGAGCCTTCTGATCCTCAACACCATCCGTACCGCCATGTTCGCCCGACGTCGCGAGATCGAGGTGATGAAGCTGGTGGGGGCCACCAACTGGTTCATCCGCGTCCCGTTCATGTTGGAGGGGATGGTCCAGGGGCTGATCGGCGGTGTGTTGGCCGTCGGGTTCGTGTTCTTGGCCCGAAACTGGATCGACAGTCTCATGACCAGCAGCCGAGGCCGGACTCTGCTTCAGACGTTCTCCATTGATTCGGGAGACGTTCTGCTGGCCTGTCTTGCCGTGCTGGTCACCGCGGTGCTGTTGTCGGTGGCCAGTTCGGTGCTCGCCACCCGTCGCTTCCTCGACGTCTGACCCAGTCGGCTCTCGGACCGGGAAGGCTCAAGCCTTCAGGGCCACCGGGAGGTGGTCGTAGCCGCGTAGTACCAGTCTCTGGTTGTGGGTGGGGCTGCCGCCTCGCTCCATGCCGGGGAACCGGCGTACCAGCCGACCCAGTACCTCTTGGCCCTCGAGACGGGCCAGCGCGGCTCCCAGGCAGTGGTGCACACCGCTGCCGAACGAGACGTGTTCGCGGGCATCGGGTCGGCCCAGGTCGAGTTGGTCGGCGTCGGGTCCGAACTTGGCAGGGTCCCGGTTGGCGGCCCCTAGTCCGGTCATGATCATCTGCCCTGCTTCGATCTGATGGCCGTCTACCTCGAACGGTTCGGTGGCGATCCGGCGAGAGAACTGGACCGGGCTGTCGAAGCGAAGAAGCTCCTCGACGGCGTTGGCGTCGAGGGCGGGATCGGCAATCAGGCGACGCATCTGGTCGGGATGGTCCAGCAGAGCGTTGGTGCCGTTGCCGATCAGGTTGACGGTGGTCTCGTGGCCGGCCAGGTACAGCAGGGTGACGTTGTCGATCAGTTCCTCATCGCTCAACATGTCACCGTCGTCTTCGGCGCGGATGAGGGCGGTCAGCAGATCGTCGTCGTTGCGTGTTCGCTTCCAGGCGATGGCGTCCCTGGTCACCTCGGCCATCCGGTCAGACGCCTCGAGGATGGCGGCGGTGTTGGTGAGAATCAGCAGCGGGTCGAGTATCTGGGTGAGGGTGTGAGACCACTCTCGGAGTTGGGCCCGGTCACCTTCTGGCATACCCAACAGCTCAGAGATGACGGTGAAAGGAAGGGGGAAGGCCAATTCGCTGATCAGGTCGACCGGTTCGGTGCGATCCGCCAGATCGTCGAGGATCGCATCGGTGAGTTCACCGGTTCGGGCTCGGATCTGTTCCACGGCACGCGGGGTGAAGGCTTTGGACACCAGCTTGCGAAGGCGGGTGTGGTCGGGCGGATCGATGTTCAAGATGGCGTGGCTGGCCCGACTGGCCCGCTCGGGGGCCATCTCGATCAGAGCGTCAACCCGGCGCCGGCCGGCGGGGAGTGAGCGCTCGTCGACGCTGGTGCCGGGGCGGCGCAGCACGGTGTGCACGTCTTCCCAGCGGGTGATGAGCCACGGCCCGAGTTGGGTGCGGTGCACCGGGTCGCCCTCGCGTAGGGCTGCGTACTGGGGGTAGGGGTTATCGAAGTATCCGGGCTCGAACGGGTTGAGGCCGAATGCGTCGTCGGTCATGACCAGAATCTACGCCGCCCGGAATGTACTTGCACTATGTCTGCAATATGTTTGAGGCAGTCGTTTCCCGGGGTGGGTGGTCTCTCTGGCACACTGGAGGCCCCCTGCGGGGTGGTGCGGACCGACCCGTCACCCCCGACCGCACGGAAGCGAACTGGAGCACGATGTCCTTCAAGGTCAACGACCGGGTGGTCTACCCCCACCACGGTGCCGCCATCATCAAGAAGAAGCTCAAGCGCGAGCACCAGGGCGAAACCAAGGAGTACTTCGTGCTCGAGATGGTGCACGGAGACCTCACGTTGTCGGTGCCGGTGGACAAGGCCGAAGAGGTGGGCATGCGCCCACCCATCTCCAAGTCCGATGTCGAGGACCTGTTCCGATTGATCGGCAAGCGTGACGTTCGCGAACCCGCCAACTGGAGCCGTCGGTTCAAGAACCACCAGGAGAAGATGAAGTCGGGCGACGTCTATCAGGTGGCCGAGGTGGTCCGGAACCTGGCGTTGCGCGAAAAGGGCAAGGGGCTGTCCACCGCCGAGAAGTCCATGCTCGAACGGGCCCGGGGCATTCTGGTTTCCGAACTCAGCTTTGCCCTGAACGTGAGCGAGGAAGCCGCTCTCACCAAGCTCGAAAAGGGCCTCGAGTAGTCACCCTCCAATTTGTGGCCACCGGGCGGCTCATCCGCCGAGTGGAGGCTCAGTCGCTCAGTCGACCGGTCCGAGTTGGCGGTCCTGGCGACGGCTCAGCCGCCCCAGTTCCTCGGCATGGGCCATGGCGTTCTGGATGTGTTCGTGAAGCGCGGCCCGCTGTGCAGAGATCAGCTCTTCGAGCTGATCTCGTCGGGTGGCCACTTCCAGATCGTCGCTGACCAGCTCGGGCGAGTCCCCAGAACCGACTGAGTCGGCCCGGGTGTTGGACCGCACGTTGGCCAGGGCGGCGCTCGCCTTGGCCCAGTGGGCGGCGAACATTCCCATGTCGAACTGGCCGTCGCTCACTCTGGAGGCCGCTTTGACTCGGGCCGGGGGCTCCTTGATGTCACGCACCACGCCCACCCAGCTCAGGGCCTTCAAGATGTAGTAGGTGGGGTCCCACTCCCACCAGTAGAAGCCTTGCCGGGTGGAGGCTTGGTAGTAGTGGTGGTTGTTGTGCCAGCCCTCGCCCATGGTCACGAAGGCGATGAAGGCCGAGTTGCGGCTGGTGTCGGTGGTGGCGTAGCGGCGACGACCCAACACGTGGGCCAGCGAGTTCACGAAGAAGGTGCAGTGCCACAACAACACGGTCGAGCCGATGAAACCGAACACCAGACCGCTCCACCCACCGATCAGGAACGATGCCACCCCCAGGGTCCACGGGGGAATCCAGTCGTGCTTGGTGAGGAACCGCAGCTCGGGGAACTTGGCGAAGTCGCGGATGTCGTCTTGGTTCCACTCGTTGTTCTTGTCGCACAGGATCCAACCCACGTGGCTCCACCAGAAGCCCTTCTGGGGTGAGTGCAGGTCCAACGGGGTGTCGCTGTAGCGGTGGTGGTTGCGGTGGTGGCTGGCCCACCACAACGCGCCTTTTTGGGCGGCGGTGCCGCCGCCGAAGGCCAAGATGAACTGGAACAGGCGGTTGGTCTTGTAGCTGCGGTGCGAGAAGTAGCGGTGGTAGCCGCCGGTGATGAAGAACATCCGGCCCCAGTACGTGACCAGGCACAGCACGACGGCCTTCCACGTCACCCCGGTGAAGATCGCGAGCAGTGGGACCAGGTGGACGGCGAAGAACGGGACCGACGTCCACGGGTTGATGCGGCCGTGGGGGAGGCGTTCGGCACTCACGTGGGGGGCCTTTCGGTGGGTGCCGGGGAGGGGGCCGGCACGAAGGTGACCCACGGTAACCCTTGGG
>CAUJFC010000145.1 GCA_963169755.1 Actinomycetota bacterium
GTGGGGCAAGTGGGGTCGCAACTTCGTGGAGTACGGCGTGGCCGCCGCCCGCGACGCCCTCCGTGATGCCGGGGTGGCGTGGAGCGACATCCAGTTCGTGTCGGGGGCCGACACCATGCGCAACGGCTACCCCGGCTACGTGGCCGGTGCCACCTTCGCCCAGGCCCTGGGCTGGACCGGTGCCCGGGTGGCTTCCAGCTACGCCGCCTGCGCCTCGGGCGTGACCGCCATCGAAGCGGCCCGCACCCGCATCCTGGCCGGCCTGTGCGACGTTGCCCTGGTAGTGGGGGCCGACACCACCCCCAAGGGGTTCCTGGCCCCCAATGCCGGCGACCGACCCACCGACCCCGACTGGTTGCGGTTCCGCCTCATCGGCGCCACCAACCCCACCTACTTCGCGCTGGCGGCCCGGCGCCGTATGGACCTCTACGGGGCCACCAGTGAGGACTTCGCCCGAGTGAAGGTGAAGAACGCCTCCAACGGCCTGTCCAACCCCAATGCCCGCTACCAGAAGGCGGTCACGGTGGAAGAAGTGCTGGCCAGCCCGGTGGTAGCCGATCCCCTGCACCTACTCGAGATCTGCGCCACCTCCGACGGTGGTGCCGCCATCGTGCTCGCCTCCATGGACTTCGCCCGCCGTCACGCCGCCACCTCCGGAAGCCCAGTACGCATCGCGGCGGTGTCCACCGTGACCCCCACCTACCCCAACACGGTGATCGACCTGCCCGACATGGCCACCGACTCCACCGCAGTGGTGGCCGCTCCAGCTCGCACCTTCAAACAGTCGATCGCGCATGCCGCATACGAAGAAGCCGGAATCGGTCCCGAGGACCTGTCGCTGGCCGAGGTCTACGACCTGTCCACCGCCCTCGAACTCGACTGGTACGAGGACATCGGACTGTGCGGCCCCGGCGAAGCCGAGAAGCTGCTCAACGACGGTGCCACCTCGCTCGGAGGCCGGATCCCGGTCAACCCCAGCGGCGGCCTGGCCTGCTTCGGCGAAGCCGTGCCGGCCCAGGCCATCGCCCAGGTGTGCGAGGTGACCTGGCAGCTCCGCGGTCAGGCCACCGGTCGCCAGGTGGAGGGTGCGACCGCCGGCATCACCGCCAACCAGGGCCTGTTCGGGCACGGATCTTCGGTTCTCCTCACCCGCTGACCCAATGACCCGCTGAACGACGGGGTCATCGACTCTGGGTCGATGGCCCCGGCTTCGGCGCGCCCCGTTGTGGTCAGTTGGTGCGGTCGGGAACCTTGCGGTCGGGATGGTCGACGTGGATGTGGGTCTGGAGCTCGGTCACCAACGCGAAGCGCAGCTCACAGAACGGGCACTGATGAACCTCGGTCATGAAGGCATCATCGCGCCCCCACCCCAGGCGTCAACGGGCGGCCCCAGTGGGCACCGGGGCTGTCAGGCCAGGTAGCGGCTGAGGCTCTCGACCACACACACCGGCTTGTCCGAGCCTTCTCGTTCGACGGTGATCACCATGGTGGTGTCGATGCCGCCGGCCACGTCGGTCACCTCGGTCAGCTCGACTCCGGCCCGCAGCCGCGAACCGACCGGCACCGGGGACGGGAACCGCACCTTGCCGGTGCCCCGGTTGACTCCCATGGAGATGCCCTGGACGTCGACCACCTGGGGCAGGAACAGGTTGGTGAGAGACAGGGTCAGGTAGCCATGGGCGATGGGGCCCCCGAAAGGAGACTCGGCGGCGGCCCGCTCGACGTCGACGTGGATCCACTGGTGGTCGCCGGTGGCATCAGCGAAGGTGTTCACCTGCTCTTGGGTCACGGTCACCCACTCGCTGTAGCCCAAGTGGGTTCCCACTGCGGCCCGCACGGCATCGATTCCTTCGAAGGTGGTCACGGCCATTGGATCACGCCCTCTGTGAGCTGACGGACACGACCTCGCCGGTCATGTAGCTGGAGTAGTCGCTGGCCAGGAAGACCATCACGTTGGCCACCTCCCACGGCTCGGCGTAACGGCCGAACGCCTCCCGGCTGGTCAGTTCGGCCAACAGCTCGTCGGTTGTCACCTTGGCCAGGAACGGGTGCATGGCCAGGCTGGGGGCCACGGCGTTGATGCGGATGCCGTGGGGGGCGGCCTCCACGGCGGCACAGCGGGTCAGGGCCATCACCCCAGCTTTGGCGGCGGCGTAGTGGGCCTGTTCGGTCTGAGCCCGCCAGCCCAGCACCGAAGCGTTGTTCACCATCACTCCGCCTCGGCCCCGGTCGATCATGTGGCGCAGCACCGCCCGGGTGCAGCGGAAGGTGCCGTTGAGGGTCACGTCGAGCACGGTCGACCACTGTTCGTCGGTCATGTCGACCAGCAGGGCCGAACCTCCGAGTCCGGCGTTGTTGATCATGACGTCGATCCCCCCGAGGCCTTCGGCGGCCGCCGTCACCAGCGCCTGCACATCGTCTTCAACGGTGACGTTGCAGACCTGGGTGAGGGGCCGGGTGCCGGTTTCCTCGGCCAGCCGGTCGGCGGTCTCGCCCAGACGTCGCTCGTGGAAGTCCGAGATCAGAACCCGGGCGCCTTCCTCGATGGCCCGTCGGGCCACCGCCGAGCCGATCCCGGTACCGGCGGCGGCAGTCACCACCACCGTCTTGTCGGCCAGCAGTCCGTGGCCGGGAACGTAGGGGGGCGCAGATGTCACGATCATCCCTTGGAGGTGGAGGCGGGCTTGGGTTCGGGCGGCAGGCCCAGAGCCCGCTCGCCGATGATGTTGCGTTGGATCTCGTTGGACCCGGCGTAGATGGTGTCCGAGCGGGTGAACAAGAACAGGCGCTGGAGGGCCGTCAGCTCGTAGCCCTGGCCGTGTTGGTCCTCGGGGGCCACGTCCTGCTCGGCCAGCAGGGCTTCGGGCCCGGCCACGTCCATGGCCAACTCGCCCAGGTCGCGGTGCCAGTTGGACCAGAACAGCTTGGTGATCATCGCCTCACGGGGCAGCTCGGCCCCTTCGGCCTTGGAGAGAACCCGCAGAGTGTTCCAGCGCATCACCTCCAGCCCGGCGTGGGCGGAAGCCAGACGCTGACGGATCACCGGATCGTCGATCCGGCCGTTGGACCGAGCCAGTTCAACGATGGTGTTCAGCTCGTTTCGGAAGTTCAGCTGCTGGCCGAGGGTGGACGCGCCCCGTTCGAAGGCCAGGGTGCCCATGGCCACCTTCCAGCCGTTGTTGACGCCGCCCACCACGTCGATGGCCAGGGCCCGAGCCCCCTCGAAGAACACCTCGTTGAACTCGGAGGTGCCGGTGACCTGACGAATGGGACGTATCTCGACGCCGTCCTGACGCAGAGGCATCAAGAAGTAGGTGATGCCTCGATGTTTGGGGGTGGCGTCGCGGTCGGTGCGGGCCAGCACGAACACCCAGTCAGACCAGTGGGCCAGCGACGTCCATACCTTCTGGCCGGTGATCAGCCAGTCGTCACCGTCGGGTTCGGCCCGGGTCGAGACGTTGGCCAGGTCACTTCCGGCGTTGGGTTCGCTGTAGCCCTGAGCCCACAGGGTGGTTCCGGCCACGATGCCGGGCAGGAAGCGCTGCTGCTGGTCGGCGTTGCCGAAGGCCATGATGGTGGGCCCGGCCAGACCCTCGCCGATGTGGCCCAGCCGGCCCGGTCCCCCAGCGCGGGCGTACTCCTCGTACCAGATCACCTGTTGGTGAAGACTGAGTCCTCGACCACCGAACTCGGTGGGCCAGCCCACACAGGTCCAGCCGTTCTCTCCGAGATGCTTCTCCCAGGCCAGCCGCTCGTCGAACAGGGCGTGCTCGTCTCCGGGCCCACCCCGCCCTCGAACCACCGAGAACCGGTCGCTGAGCTGGGCGGTGAGCCATTCCCGAGCCTGAGCACGGAAGGCCTCGTCCTCTTCGGAGAACCGCAGATCCATGCCCAGAGCGTAACCGGATCTGACGGTCCGTCAGAAACGTTGGGTGGTTGCAGAGCTCAGAACTCGGGGTCGTTCAGGTCCAGCCAGAAGGCCTGCACCTCGGCCAGCCGCGACCGGTCGTAACCGTCCCATTTGGCAGCCGGTAGACGAGTGGGCGGTACCGCCTCGAACCCCTTGCGCACGAACAGGTCGGCCGCCGGCTGGGCCACCGTCACCGCGAACAGCGACCGCAACCCCAGCACGCGGGCCCGTTCGATCAGGCCCTCCACCAACAGGCCACCGGCCCCCGATCCCGAGAAGCGACTGACCGTGTAGAGCGCCGCCACCTCGCCCACTCGCTCGGCCCGGTAGGGCTCGGTCACCAGTCCCACCACACCCGCGAGGTGTCCACTGCCGACCACCTTGGCTCCCAGCCCGTGGGTGGCCAAGTGAGCGATCTCCAGTCGGCTGCGAGGGCGCAGGACTCCGTCGGCGGTACCAGCCTCGACCAGTTCCTCAACCGCTGCCAGATCAGCGATACCCAACGAAGTGAGCGCCACATATCCCCCGCTGGTGAACAAGGTGCCGGTACCGTCGAAGGTGAACAGCTCACGGTCCAGGTCGCCCGGCTTGCACAGGTTGACACTGGTGACACCGCCAGCCAGTGCCACTTCGATGGCTTCGACCACGCCGCCGCCCTGACGGTCGGCCAACTGGGCCCAATAGGCCTCGGCGTGGGTGAGCACATCGGCGAAGCTTCGCGGGGGGCGTCCCCATCCTCCGTGGTCATCGGTGATCACAAGCTTCAGCGCCCTGAGACCGGCGGCCACCCGCGCCGCTACGACCGCTCGGTGATGTGCAGCGGTGCTGACGGTGACCACCGGCCGATCCGAGACCGTCAACCACAGCTCTGCCATGGTCAGCGGGTCGATCTCCGCCTCGGCCACCACGAAGTCAGCCACCACGAAGTCGGACACCACGAAGTCGGACACCACCCCGAGACCATCACCGTTCCCTGCACCAGAAGGCTCGCTGGGACCCTCGGAGGCACGGCTCTCATCATCGATCAGAGGCTGTCCATCCAAGGCG
>CAUJFC010000146.1 GCA_963169755.1 Actinomycetota bacterium
GTCCGGCGCCGCTCACCTGGCAGCTTCAGCGGCGTTGCGGGGTGGTGCGGGCTACGTCCGCCTCTCCACTCCAGGAAGCGAGGTGGACCCATTCGCTCCAACCGAGGCGGTGGTTTTCCCTCTGCCGGCGGTTGGCTGGGCGCAAGCGGTTCTGGATGAAGATCTGGACCGTTTCACAGCCCTGGCAGTGGGTCCCGGGCTGGGTCGTGGGCCAGCCGTCGAGGCTGCGGTCCGGACACTGGTGCGAGGAACCACTCTGGCGACGGTGGTCGACGGCGACGGGATAACGGCGCTGGGCACGGCAGCGGCTGAGACAGTGGCAGCCCGACCGCCAGGGGCCGGGCCGGTGGTTCTCACACCCCACGATGGCGAGTTCGTGGCACTCACCGGTGATGTTCCCGGGCCCGACCGGCTGGCGGCGGCCCGCAGCGTTGCTTCCGCCTCGGGTGCGGTGACCCTGTTGAAGGGGGCCACAACGGTGGTGGCCGACCCCACCGGGTCAGTGCTCATCTCGACCACCGGCGACTCGCGCTTGTCGACGGCGGGGACCGGTGACGTACTGACTGGTCTGGTGTCGGCACTGCTGGCCACCGGACTAACCGGTCACCGGGCGGCGGCGGTCGCCGCCCACCTCCATGGTCGTGCCGGGGCCCTAGCCTTACCCCGGGGTCTGGTGGCTTCGGACCTTCTGCCCCTGATCCCACTGGCCCTCTCCCGACTTCAGGAACCCCGATGACCCGCGAGATCCCCGTTTCCCAGGTGATGACCCGAGACGTTCTCACCTTCGCTCCCGATGACCGTGTCGACCAGGCCATGGTTTCGTTGGTCGAGCGGGGTATCGACGGTGCACCGGTGGTAGATGACACCGGCACCGTGGTGGGCGTTTTGTCGACCGGAGATCTGATCGTGCAGGAGAGTCGGCTCCATTTCCCGACCGTCATCTCCATCTTGGGGGCAACCATTGAGTTGCCCACCGCCAAACGTCAGTTCGAGGATGACCTACGCAAGACACTCGGAGCCACTGTTGCCGACGTGATGAATCCCGACCCCGTGACCATCGGGGCTGACGACACGATCGAAGAAGCCGCCACCTTGCTCCACGATCACGACATCTCACGCCTACCGGTGGTTGATGATTCCGGACTGGTGGGGATCGTGGCCCGGGTGGACATTCTGAGAGCCCTCATCGGGCGAGATCGCCCCACCGACAGCGGGTCCTGACGGTCGTGCGTCCCGCCTGGGCCGAGATCGACCTGGCGGCCGTTACCGCCAACGTCGCTACGCTCGCGGACCTGGTCGCCCCCGCTCAGGTCTGCGCGGTGGTCAAGGCTCACGCCTATGGCCATGGGGCGGTGGAGGTGGCCCGGGCCGCCCTCGATGGCGGGGCGACCCGGTTGGCGGTTGCACTGGCCGCCGAGGGCGCCGAGCTGCGAGGTGGCGGAGTCAGTGCACCCATCATCGTGTTGAGTCAGGCTTCAGCCGACGAGCTGGACGACCTGGTGGCCAACCGACTCGAGGCCACGGTGTACTCCAGAGTGGGAATCGAGGGGCTGACATCAGCCGTGGCGTCCGCCGGAGCCGACTCGCCGTTGCCGGTACACCTCAAGGTCGACACGGGGATGCACCGGGTGGGAGCTCAGCCGTCAGACGTCGTGGACCTGGCCCGGGATGTGAAATCGCGCCCCGAGCTGGATCTGGTGTCGGTGTTCACCCACTGCGCAGTGGCTGACGAGCCTGACAATCCCTTCACCGCCCGACAGTTGGCGATCTATGAGCGGGTACTCGATGACCTGGCTTCGGCGGGGATCGACGTCGGGATGCGCCACGCCGCCAACACGGCCGCCGCCCTGGCCCATCCGGCCAGTCGGTACGACCTGGTGCGCTGCGGTATAGGGATCTACGGGCTTCCACCCAGCCCTTCGCTGGTTGGGGTGGTCGACCTTCGCCCGGTCATGTCGTTGAGGGCCCGTGTTTCGTACGTCAAGCGGGTGGGGGCGGGTGAAGGGCTCTCGTATGGTCTTCACTACCGCCCCGACCGTGAGGTGACCATCGCCACCGTTCCCCTGGGCTATGCCGATGGGGTACCCCGCCGGTTGGGGATGGTGGGAGCCGAAGTGCTGATCGGCGGTCGCCGGATGCCCATGGCCGGGACCGTGACGATGGATCAGTTCATGGTCGACTGCGGTGATTATCCGGTGGGAGTCGGTGACGAGGTCGTGTTGATCGGACGCCAGGGTTCCGGGGAGATCACCGCTGACGAGTGGGCAGCGCTACTCGGGACCATCAACTACGAGGTGGTGTGCGGGGTCAGTCTCCGTGTGCCCCGTCAGTACGGGAAGGAATCGTGATGAGCAGTCGACGACGTCAGATGATCGGGGCGGGCGTGGTAGGCGCGGCGGTGGGCGCTGCTGCCGTGGTGGCCTACCGTGCCACCCACCCTCCTGAAGCCTCCGTCGCGCCTCGGTTGGCGATGAGCGATGGCAGGAGCGGTATCGCCCCGGCTCTTTTCGACATGCCGCCCGGGGTCACCCACGGTGACCTGACCACTCCCGATGGCGGAACCATCCACTACGCCGAGAAGGGTGAAGGGCGTCCGCTGGTCCTGCTGCACGGGGTGACTCTTCGTCACGATGTATGGGCCCCCCAGTTTCACCAACTGGCGGATCGTTACCGGGTGATCGCCGTCGACCTGCGCGGTCATGGAGAGTCGAAGGTGGGCTCGGACGGGCTGGGTCTGCCCCGACTCGCCGACGACCTGGCTACCGTGCTCGAGTCCCTGGATCTGCGCGGCGCGGTGGTTGTGGGCCATTCGATGGGCGGCATGACCGTCATGCGCTTCTGTGGTGACCACCGGGACATCCTCGAGGCCCGGGTGTCGGCCGTGGCCTTGGTGGCTACCGCCGCCCGAAACCCGGTCCCGGCTCGGCTGGACGGCCCCTCTCGGGCCCTTCTGGCTGCTGGTCAGGCCAAGGTCAGGGCGGGTCAGCCGCTGCCGACGGCGACGCTGATGCCGCGTCCCATGGTGAGACTCGCCTTCGGTGACCACCCCCACCCCCGGGCAGTGGAGGTAGTGCAGTCGATGATCACCTCCATGGACGACTCCAACCTTCTGGGGTCGTTGGAGGGCATCATCGAGCATGACGCCCGTAACGCTCTGAGGGACACCAGGACCCCCTCTTTGGTGGTGGTGGGGACCCGGGATCTGCTCACTCCAGTCCCGGCGGGACGAGCTCTGGCCCGTCACCTACCGGGGTGCGAGTTCGTGCTGCTACCTCGCGCCGGTCATCAACTGATGCAGGAGAGACCGACAGAACTGGCAGAACTGATCGACGCCCTGGTGGCCCGCCACCTCGGTGAGGTCGAATCTGTGAGACAGGCAGTGGCCACCGATGACCGTCCGGTCGAAGCCGAACAGGTGGAGCCTCCGGCTGAGCCGTTCTGAGGTCGCCCATTCGGGCCCATGGTGTTGGCACGACAGGTAACTACCATCGCGGGGGTGCTGGTCCGAACGTCTTCAGCCGACCAGACCCAGAAGTTCGCCGAGGTGTTGGCCGAGCTGTGCCGTGCTGGCGACGTGCTGGTGCTGGCCGGCGAGATGGGGGCAGGCAAGACCGCCTTCACCCAGGGGTTCGCCCGAGGCTTGGGGGTCGTCGATCCGGTCACCAGCCCCACCTTCACCATTGTCCGTGAGTATCCCGGTCGACGCTTGAACCTCCATCATCTCGACGTCTACCGGCTCGAGCAGATCCGGGAGGTGCTGGAGTTGGGAGTGGGTGAGATGCTCGACGAAGAGGCGGTGATGGTGGTCGAGTGGGGTGACGCGGTCCTGCCGGCACTGGGAGATGAGTCGCTCGAGGTGCGGATCACCTTCGGCGAGGCCGATGATGATCGGGTGCTCCAGATCTGCACCCGCGGGAGGCGTTGGCAGGCCCGGGAACGGATGCTGACCGAAGCGGTGGAGCGGTGGAGAGCCGGTGACGGACCATGCTGATTCTCGGGCTCGAGAGTGCCACTGCCCAGGTTGGCTGCGCCATTGGGGGCCATGAGGGAGTCCTGGCCTCATCCCACTCGTCGCGCGGCAAGCGTCATGCCGAGAACCTCACCCCAGCTATTGATTTCGTGTGTCGTCAGGCGCGGGTCGAGCTGAGCGAGATCTCCTGTGTGGCAGTCGACAACGGTCCAGGGCTGTTCACCGGGCTGCGGGTTGGCGTGGCATCGGGCAAGGCCATCGCCCAGGCCCTCAGGATCCCGATGATCGCGGTGTCCAGTCTGGATCTGTTGGCCTTTCCGCTCCGCTACACCGATCGTCGGATCGCTGCGGTCATCGACGCTCGGCGGGGCGAGGTGTTCTGGGCGTTCTACCGGCAGGTACCGGGAGGAGTGCAGCGGATCGGGGAGCCCACCGTCGGATCTCCCGATGAGCTGGCGGCTGAACTGTTGGCCCAGCCGGGGGAGACTCTTCTGGCAGGAGATGGTGCGATCCGTTACGCCGACCGCTTCCTCGATCGAGCCAACGTCGAGGTGGCGGGTGGAGACCACGCCCACCCGTCAGCTCGATCACTGGTGCAACTGGCCCATGCCCGGGCTCTACGCGAAGACTGGGTCCGGCCCCAAGAGATCGAGTTGCTCTACCTCCGCAAGCCTGACGCCGAGATCAACTGGTCCACCCGGGAGGGGGCGTGAGCACGTCGGTGGTCGAAGGAACTGGTGACCGTCCATCCGATCTGCCCAGGCATCAGAAGGCGGTGATCACCATCTCTCCGATGCGCCGCCGTCACCTGCGGTCGGTGCTCACGATAGAGCAGCAGGTCTATCCGCGGCCCTGGTCCGAGCGGCTGTTCGAGGAGGAGCTGGACCGCTCCGGCCGCCTCTACCTGGTGGCGCGGGTCGAGTCCACCGTGGTGGGTTACTGCGGTCTACTGATGATTGCCGATGACGGCCATGTGGCCACGGTCGCGGTCGATCCGGCATGGCAGGGTCGGGGTGTGGCGACGCGGATGCTGGCCGAGCTGGTGGCCGGTGCCCTTGAAATGGGGGCCAACCAGCTCACCTTGGAGGTGAGGGTCTCCAACATCGTCGCTCAGCGGGTCTATCGACGGTTCGGTTTCGCGCCTGCTGGTGCCCGCAAGGCCTACTACGCCGACAACGGCGAGGACGCCCTGGTCATGTGGGCCCATGAGGTGGGAGGTGAGGACTACCGCCGCCGCCTCGCCGAGCTGGTGGGGTCGTTCGATCCGCCGACCGTCCGCCAGGGGTTCTCCGTTGAGCTACCGGTATCGTCGACTCATCCGGCTGCACAACGATGATTCGTCCACAACCCCAGGGGCTCAAGGTGACCTGCAACACCGGTGACCCTTCGTTTCCGGTTGGGGCCGAGACCACCATCCTCGGTCTGGAGACATCGTGTGATGAGACCGCGGCGTCGGTGGTGGTGGGTGGCCATCTGGTCCGGTCGTCGGTGGTGTCCAGTCAGGTCGACATCCACGCCCGATTCGGTGGGGTGGTGCCCGAGATCGCCAGTCGGGCCCACGTCGACCTGCTGACCCCGGTCATCGCCGAAGCACTGGTGGAGGCCGGAGTCGACGGTCCGGATCTGCACGCGGTGGCGGCCACCGTGGGTCCCGGCCTGGTGGGGTCGTTGTTGGTCGGTGTCAGTACTGCCAAGGCCCTGGCATTGGTGTGGGACATCCCCTTCGTGGCGGTGAACCACCTCGAAGCCCATCTGTACGCCGCGTTGGTCGAGGACCCCAGCCTCGAGTTGCCGGTGGTGGTGTTACTGGTTTCGGGCGGTCACACCATGCTGGTGGCCATGGAAGGCCACGGTCGATACCGACTTCTGGGTTCCACGCTCGACGACGCGGCCGGAGAAGCCTTCGACAAGGTTGCCCGCTACCTGGGTCTGGGTTACCCCGGTGGTCCCGCAATCGATCGGGTGGCCATGGACGGCGACCCCCACGCCATCGCCTTTCCCCGGGCGATGATGGCAGAGGGATTGGACTTTTCGTTCTCCGGGCTGAAGACCGCGGTGATCAACCATGTCCGCAAACACCCCGACGCTTCCACGGCGGATGTCGCTGCCAGTTTTCAGGAGGCGGTGGTCGATGTGCTGGTGGCCAAGGCCCGCCGAGCAGCGGTCCAGATCGGAGCCCGGGGTCTGGTCCTCGGGGGTGGGGTGGCGGCCAACTCGCTGTTACGGGAGCGGTTCCTGTCGGCCTGCGTCGAGGAGGGGGTGCACGGATTCCTGCCCAGTCGGGCCATGTGCACCGACAACGCAGCCATGGTGGCGGCCGCCGCCTGGTGGAGGCTGGGCAGCGACGGTCCCAGCGGGCTCGATCACGGAGCCGACCCCAACCTGCGGCTGCCGCTGATCGGCTGAGCCACAGCGGTTGACCCCTGCCCAGATCCGGGGTCGCTACCGGGGAAGGACGTAGGTGCCTTGGGCGACAGCACTGGGGCGTGACACCTGATCGTCCATCCAGACAATCACCGATCCAACCACCGAACGCCGCGTCGCGGTGGCGATCTGGGCGCGAGCCCAGATCCGTTGACCCTGAGCGGGGCGCAGGTAGCGGATGGACAGCTCTGAAGTGAGCGCCATGGGTTCGATGCGATCGATGGCCACGAAGGTGGCGTACCACAGGGCGGCGTCAGCCATGGCGAACTGGGTGGGGCCTGACACGAACCCGCCGGGCCGGATGGATGACGAGGCCACCGACAGCGAGGCCACCGCGTAGTCCGGTCCCAGCTCGGCACACGTTGCCTCGGCCCCGGGAAAGGCCTCGGCCAGCATGGCGTTCACAGCGTCGGCACTGAGTGTCAATGGAGGATTTGCCGGTGTCGGAAGGTCATCAGAACAGGATCGGAACCTGCTTGTAAGGAAAGCAGGAAGGGGCGAAGAACCAGGATTCGATGGCGTAGCGATCCTTGGTCATTGCCGGATCGACTGCGGTTCGATGAAGGGTGAGCTGATTGAAGAGCATCGCATCGCCGGGCGCGAACTCTGGTATCACCCGATCGGTACCGAGGGCATCTGCGGTGTCGGGCCCTACCGACCAGTGGAACCAGGCCGAGTCGTCACCGGTGGGAACCAGCTGCTCGAAGGGGCGAGGAAAGAGTTCGACGCTGGGGGCGTCGACGCCGCAGTCGGTCAGCGCTATCCAGCAGTTGACGGTCCGGGTGGACTCCCCCAAGAAGGCGCCGTCTTGATGCCACTCGGTGGGGGATGTGGGCGCAGCCCGTCGCAGTGACGACTTCTTGGCCGAGAGCATGGGCCGAGCACCCAGGTACCCGGTCAGGACCTCACCAAGACCACACTCGGCGAAGGCCTCCATCAGGTGACCGAACGTACGCGGTGATTCGGCGGTCAGGACCACGCCTACGTCGTAGGTCAGCTTCCGGTCGAGCTGACCGAAGCTGAACTGCTCATCGGCATTGAACGGCACGTACCAGGGGCTGAGAGAATCTGGGTCGTCGCCAGCCTGGTAACGCCTAGCGGCATCCATGGCCTGCATCGTGTCCTCGAGCAGTCTTTCGGCGGTCGAGGTGGGGATCAGACCACGGATGATCAGACTGCCGTGATGCTCCAGGGCGGACGCCAACAGTTCGGAGGTCAGTTCGCTGGCTGGGATCTCGGCCAGTTCGGCGCCGGCGAAGTGGTCCGGGGTCGGGGTTGGCCAGTCGCCCTCCAGGGGAGCGACCTGATCCAGGTGACGCACGGCGGCGCGGTGACGGGTGGCAACGGCCAGTGCGTCAGCTTCGCCGTCGGCGGCGTCGATCACGTGGCGGGTGACCAGGTCGACCGCTGCTCGGCCTTGGCCGGAATCCAGCAGGGTTTCGACCTGTCTGGCAAGGTCGGACACCTGATCACTGACGGCGGTCATGTCCCGACACTACCGGGCGAATGAGAGGACTTCCCGGCCGTAGGTCCGAGCGAACCACATGGATCCCTTCACCGAGAAGTGGACCCCGTCGATGTAGATAGGAGAGACCCCGTCGATCTCGTTGCGGAACTCGCCACCGGGGCACACCCGCTCGTCGAGGTCGAAGATCTCCACCGTGTCAGGTCGCTCCTCGACAACCCGGGGCAGGATCACCCGGTTCATATGGCTGGAACGGGCATCGCTGAAGCCTCCGCTGGTGTTGGGGGCCTGCCCCGGGGCGGCGGCGAATCGCTTGCACGGTGAGGTCATCCACAGCACCTTGGCACCGTCGGCGCTGAAGGTGTCCACGGCTTCAGTGAAGATCGACACCATCTGTTGGTCGAAGGTGTCATCGCCCGGTGATGTGAACTGGTCTTCGCCGGGGAATCGACGGTCCCTCAGGTCCCAAACGCTGGTGAGCACGATGACCAGGTCCGGACGGAACCTGTTGACCTGGGACTTCCATGCCCGAGCGGCGTTAACACACCGCTTTGACATCTCTGATTCGGTGGTGCCGTCGGTGGCGATCCCCACGGCGATGAGTCCACAGCCCTCGGTGGCGGCATTCCACACCAGCGCCGCGTTCTTGTCAGCGCCCCAGCGTTCCAGGCCATACCCGAGGGACCGGGCTTGGGAGTCTCCGAGGATCAGCACCCGAGGTAGGTTGCCGCGCTCCACCCGCTGGTAGAGCGAAGCGTCCGATACCAGAGCGGCGGCCGCGATGTCGGCATAGCGCTGGGCGGACATTGTCGCAGGGTCGGGTAGCCGGCCTCCCAGAACATGGTGAAGGTCGGTCCGGTTCTGCTCCAACGTTCCCATGGCCTGGGCGAATGGTCCTGCTGATCGTCTCAAGTCGTCGCCGAAGTTGCCGCCCGGTGTGGCCCACAGCACCGGTGCCCCGTTGGCGGTGAGCAGGTCGAGACCGGCATCGAGGATCTCGGCGGCCACGCTGACCGGATCGCTCCCAGAATCTGGCGTCAGGGCGGCGATCTCTGCTTCGGGCCAGTCGTCGACGAAGAGAAGCGTGATGTCGGGGTCGTGGTCGGCGATGAGCTCGGACCAGGCAGAGGTCCAGTCGACACAATGTCTCGAACCCGCGCTCCCAGCAATCTCACGGCACGAGAAGGCCGGGCCGACCACCACATCCAACGTCGGGTCCTCTGCCGCAAGTTCGCCTAGGCGATCGACCACAGCGGGGTCGCTGCCATCGGTGATGACCAACATGTCCATGACGCCGTCAGATGGGCTCAGCGGCGGTATGAGCGACGAATCGTTGGATCGGATGGTGGCGAACGGATCGGGGGCGCTCCGGTGCGACACCACGACCGCGCCCACGACGATCAGGACCATCGCCGCTGGAGCTGCCACCACCGAGGTGATTCCCGGCAGTCTCCGGAGTGCCCCGCGGCGAATTGGCATCTCCAACAGGTGATATGAGGCGATGGCGATGGGGAAGGTCACCGCCAGGCGGAGGCCGAACAGTGGCCATGGGTCCAGACCGGTCCGCTCACGGGTCAGCCACAGGAAGATCGGCCAGTGATAGAGGTAGAGCCCGTAGATGATGCGGCCCAGACCGGGAAGCGGTCCCCACGACAGCGTGGCGTTGAGAGGGCCACGGCCCGAGAGGATTCCCAGAATCACCGCGCACGAGACGAGCGAGTAGGCCAGCATGCCGCCCCGCCAGATCGGGCCGTCGGCGAGAGGGACAGTGGCCGATCCCCAAGCTGAGACTCCGAAAGCCACTAGACCGATCCAGCCGAGCCTGCGCCGGGCCTGTTCACTCAGCCGATCTCCAATTCGAGTGACGACCACCGCCAGAAGTGCGCCGGTCAGCATCTCGGCCATCCGAGTGTCGGTGCCGTAGTAGATCCGATCGAGTCCGGCCCCCCGGTCGTACAGGTAGATCGTCCACGCTGTCGAGAGCATGGCGGCTCCCGCGAAGATGCCGGCCAGCACCCGAGGTGAGCGGGTGCGACGCAGCAGGAGGATCATTGCGATCGGTAACACCAGGTACAGCTGTTCCTCGACCGCCAGCGACCAGTAGTGCTGTACCGGCGACGGAGCGGCGAACAGATTGACATAGGACTTGTCAGTAATGACGAAGTACCAGTTGGCCCAATAGGTCGTGGCGGCGAACACCTCGCCGGGGAGTTCGGTCACCTGGTCTCGGGTGGCCACGGTCGCTCCGAAGATGACGACGCCGAAGAGGCACAGGAGGGCTGCTGGCATCAGCCGCTGAAACCGCCGCTGCCAGAACAATCGGAGTTCGATCCCGCCTCGGTCGTGGCTGCGAAGCAGCATCGATGTGATCAGAAAGCCCGAGAGCGTGAAGAACTGGGACAGACCGAGAAAGGCGCCCTTCGTGTAGGGGAGTTCGGAGTGATAGGCCAGCATGACCAGCATGGCCACACCGCGCAGCCCGTCCAGTCCGTGCTGGTAGCTACCCAGGGCGGAGGATTCGGCGGACTGGGTAGGGGGAGCTGCCGGTTCCAGAGTGACGGGGCGGCCCGCGGTGGGGGAGGTCATGGTCGGTGATGACGCGTCAGCGAGGGTCTCACGGACACGGGTCGGTGACGGTATCTCATCGCCGTAGGACGTGGCGGATGGTCTGTTGGGCAGTGAGCCGATCTGTGCACCGACCAGACGAGTACCGCATGGTTCAACCAAGGCGAAGCCGAGGTCCATCCAACCTGGCAGTGACGCACGGTGCACCCGTCCGCTCGGGTCATTAGCACTCTCGGGCGGCGACTGCTTGCGACTGGGCGACGGGGGCCGTATCGTTAGCACTCGCCATAGACGAGTGCTAACGCCGCGGAAGGGCGTGCGTGGCACAGAACCACACCGCCACTGGAGGCGAAATGTCCCTGAAGCCGCTCGAAGACCGCATCGTCGTCAAGCCCGGCGACGCCGAGGAGACCACCGCTAGCGGTCTGGTCATCCCCGACACCGCCAAGGAGAAGCCCCAGCAGGGTGAGGTTCTCGCCGTGGGTGAGGGCCGCTGGGACGAGGACGGCGAGAAGCGCATCCCGATGGACATCAAGGTGGGCGACACCGTCGTCTACTCGAAGTACGGCGGCACCGAGATCACCGTCGACGGTCAGGACGTTCTGATCCTCAACGCCCGCGACGTCCTTGCCATCGTCGAGAAGTGAGCTGAGCTGACATGTCCAAGATTCTGAAGTTCGACGAAGAGGCCCGTCGGGGCCTCGAGGCTGGCGTCAACAAGCTGGCCGACGCCGTGAAGGTGACCCTCGGCCCCCGCGGCCGCAACGTGGTGCTCGAGAAGAAGTTCGGCGCCCCCACTATCACCAACGACGGCGTGTCCATCGCCCGAGAGATCGAGCTGGAGGACCCCTACGAGAACATGGGGGCCCAGCTCGTCAAGGAGGTGGCCACCAAGACCAACGATGTGGCTGGTGACGGCACCACCACCGCCACCGTGCTGGCTCAGGCGCTGGTACGTGAAGGCCTCCGCAACGTGACCGCCGGAGCCAACCCCATGGCCCTCAAGCGGGGTATCGACAAGGCCGTGGCTGCTGCCGTGGAGTCGATTGCCGAGCAGGCCAAGGAGATCGACGACCGCAGCGAGATCGCCCAGGTTGCCACCATCTCGGCCAACAACGACAAGGCCATTGGTGAGGTGCTCGCCGACGCCATCGACAAGGTTGGCAAGGATGGTGTGGTCACCGTCGAGGAGTCCAACACCTTCGGCATCGACCTCGAGTTCACCGAGGGCATGCAGTTCGACAAGGGCTACCTCTCGCCCTATTTCGTTACCGATCCCGAGCGCCAGGAAGCGGTTCTCGAGGATGCCCTGGTCCTGTTCACCGAGGGCAAGATCTCCTCGGTCCAGGATCTGGTTCCGGTGCTCGAGAAGGTCATGCAGACGGGCAAGCCCCTGCTGATCGTGGCCGAGGACGTCGAGGGCGAGGCTCTCGCCACCCTGGTGGTCAACAAGATCCGCGGCACCTTCAACTCAGTGGCCGTGAAGGCTCCTGGCTTCGGCGAGCGCCGCAAGGCGATGCTCGGCGACATGGCCATCCTCACCGGTGGTCAGGTCATCTCAGAGACTGTCGGCCTCAAGCTCGAGAACACCACTCTCGACCTGTTGGGCTCGGCCCGCAAGGTGGTCATCACCAAGGACAACACCACCATCGTCGAGGGTGGTGGCGCCGCGGAGGACGTGAACGGCCGGGTCGCGCAGATCAAGCGCGAGATCGAGGAGACCGACTCGGACTGGGACCGCGAGAAGCTCCAGGAGCGTCTGGCCAAGCTGGCCGGCGGCGTGGCCGTCGTGCAGGTCGGTGCCGCCACTGAGGTGGAGCTCAAGGAGAAGAAGCACCGTATCGAGGATGCTCTCTCGGCCACCCGGGCCGCCATCGAGGAGGGCATCGTGGCCGGTGGTGGAACCACCCTGGTGCGGGCCCGTGCCGCGGTGGCCGCCGTTCTCGAGGGCCTCGAGGGTGATGAAGCCACCGGTGCCCGGTCGGTTCACCGTGCCCTGGATGCTCCCGCCCGGATGATCGCCGACAACGCCGGTCTCGAGGGTGCCGTGGTCGTTCAGCAGGTCGAGCGTGAGACCGGCAGTATCGGCCTCAATGCCGCCACCGGCGAGTTCGAGGACCTGCTCAAGGCTGGGGTCATCGACCCGGCCAAGGTCACTCGGGCGGCCCTTCAGAATGCGGCGTCGATCGCCAGCCTGCTGCTCACCACCGAAGCCATCGTGGCCGACAAGCCCGAGGAAGAGGCGGCCGGTGGCATGCCTGGAGGCATGGGTGGAATGGGTGGCATGGGCGGAATGATGTAGCCCGTTCCCCTCGGAACTGTGTGAGAGCCCGGGCCCCGGCCCGGGCTCTCACGCGTTCTGGTTGCCGTGAAGTTGGTAGAGGTCAGCCCTCTCGGGCTGCGGCTAGGCGGTGGGCGCGATCGGGAGCGGCGAACACCGGCTTCACCACCACTTCGGGGTCGGTCCAGGCCGGGTGGTCCGGGCTGGGGAACTTGGCCTCCAGATAGGCCAGCATCACGTCGATGTATTCATCGGTGATCACTCGCCGGTTGAGGTTGTCGGTGTCGGCGGCTGCCGCCAGGACCAGGTAGGCGAGGGTGACGATCACCTCGGCTGACCGGCCCCTGAGGTCATCGGGGATCCCCGGGACTCTCACCTCCAGCAGGGCGCTGATGTGGCTCTCCAGCCCGGCTCGCAGGCGGGCTCCGGCCCGGGACCGTCCTCCGGGGACCATGGCCGAGACCAACAGGGCTGGCATGGCCCGGTGCGTGACGATCTCGTCGGCCAGCCGGGTCATCACCCGACGAACGAAGTCTCCAATGCGTTCCTCGGGAGCAATGTCGGTCATCAACCCGGCGTAGAGGGCTTCGAGCTTCTCGAGGTACCGGTCGGTCAGGCCTTCAGCCAACGCTGACTTGTCGGGGAACCAGCGGTACAGGGTCCCGACCGGTACCCCGGCCCGGGCAGCCACCAGGTTGGTGGTGGCGGTGTCGTAGCCGACCTCTTCGAAGACCTCTTCGGCAACGTCGAGCAGGTGCTCGACCCGGGCCGCTGAGCGGGCCTGGCGGGGTCGGTTCCGGAGGTGGGTGGATGGCTCGTCGGACACCTGGTTCCTCGATGGTGGGGCTCCTCCACCGTACCGGAGAGCGATGAGGCCGCCGGGGGTCCCGGTAGACTTGAAGGTCGTGAGCCGACCACGGGGCGGTCCCCAGCACATTCCCCGCCCACCGCTGGTCGATCGAGGTGGTCAGGCCCCCTGGGTGGATCGGGTCCCGAGCCACCTGACCGCAGATGTGGTCCGGGCTGCTTTCGCTTCGTTGGGGCCCCCGGTGCGCTCGGGCCGGGAGGGGCAGGTCAGTCGAGGGTCAGCGGTGCTGGCCCCCCTGTACGAGCACGATGGTGAGTTGCGAGTGATCCTCACCCGGCGATCACCGTCGTTGCGGGTTCACAGTGGCGAGGTCAGCTTCCCGGGAGGGCGCCAGGAGCAGGGGGAGACCCTGTGGGAGACGGCCTGTCGTGAGGCGGTGGAGGAGATCGGCTTGGAGCCGGATCTGGTGGAGCAGGTCGGAGAACTCGACCACCTCTCCACCATCACGAGCGACTCGTTCATCGTTCCTTACGTGGGATTGGTGGCCGGCGGTCAACCTCCGGTGACCCCTAATCCTGCTGAAGTGGACGAAGTGCTGCACGTACCGTTGAACGAGCTGCTGCTGCCTGAGGTCTACCGCGAGGAGCGATGGCACATCTTCGGTGGGATCCGGCCGATCTTCTTTTTCGAGCTGTATGGCGACACGGTGTGGGGCGCTACGGCGGCCATGCTCCGCCAACTGCTCGGACTGCTCACCGGAACCCTGTCCCGAGGTGACCTGGATCACGACTGAACGGGTCAGCGGTCACGTGGAGAGCACTCGGTCAGTCCCTAGCGTGGTGAACGTGTCGGATCACCGACCTTCGCACCCACGATTCGCCTGGGAGTTGTCGCGCCAATGTGCCCGATGAGTTTCGCGGGCCGACTGCTGGTGGCGACCCCACTGATCGGCGACCCCCACTTCGAGCGAAGTGTGGTTCTGGTGCTGACCCACGACGAGAACGGCGCTTTCGGTCTGGTACTGAATCATCCTTCTGAGACCCCGGTGGCCGAGGTGGTTCCTGACTGGGCGCCGCTGGTCAACTGGCCAGACCGGATATTCATCGGTGGGCCGGTTGCCCCCGATGCCGTGGTTGCCATCGCTCGGCTGGATGCCAGTGTGACCACCGGCGTCGAGATGGAGGGGTTCTCGCCTCTGGCTGGCGGCCTGGGATCGGTGGATCTGAGCCATCCGCCCGAGCCGGGGCGGGCGCGCTGGGGCGGGTTGAGGTTGTTCGCCGGCTCGTCGGGGTGGGCGGTTGGTCAGCTCGAGGACGAGCTGAGCGAGGGGGCGTGGTGGTTGGTTCCCAGTGAGCCTCACGACCCGTTGACCAGCGACCCGGCAGCTCTGTGGCGTCAGGTCCTGCGTCATCAGAGCGGGCCCACGGCCTGGTTCGCCAACTGCCCGCTCGATCCGACCGCCAACTGAGCGTTCTCCGTCCGGGGCCAGTGGACACGCCGGGTGCGGTGGTACCGCGGCACCCATGACGGCTGGCGGTACCATGTGGCGATGGCCACCTTGTCGTTCGAAGGCGAGACTCACGGCGAACTGGTCGTGAAGGTCCGGCGTTGGCTGGCGTCGGTCGAAGGAGAGGACGAGGGCGTCCTCACCACCCACGAGGTCGTCGACCAGAGTGCCGAGCTCACCAAGGAGGCACTGCGCATCATCGCGTCGGCCGCCCCCGAACCGGTAGCGCAAAGTGAGCTGGTCAAGGCCTTGACCAGCGCCGGTTACAAGGCCACTGACACCACCAAGCAGGCCCTCCATGACGGTCTCGACTCGCTCGAGGAGGTCACTGGAGGCAGCGTGGTGAAACTCGCACGCGACGCGTCCAAGTCGGTGATCTACCAGATGAACACCGCGGTGGCTCGCCAGGTGCTCAAGTCGCTCCGTCGCTGACTCTCGGCTCGGAATCGGTCCCTCGGCGCACGCCGTGCCCACCGCCGTCTTCGTCCACCCGCACCCCGACGATGAAGCAATTTTCACTGGTGGAGCCATGCGACGGGCCGCTGACGGCGGATGGAGGGTGGTGCTGGTCATGGCCACCGGCGGAGAAGAAGGGACCATGCCCGAATGGGTCCGCGTCGACACCGCGGATCACCGGAGGATGGAAACGGCCCAGGCCGCGGCGGTACTCGGCGTCTCAGAGGTACATCACCTGGGGTTGCGGGATTCGGGTATGGCCGGATCGGATACCAATCGTCATCCGGATTCTCTGACGTCCTCGGTGAGCCGGGCGGCCGACGCCCTGGCCGAGATCGTCGACCGCTACCACGCTGATGCCTTGGTGGGTCAGGACTCCAACGGAATCTACGGTCATCCCGATCACGTGGCGGTCCACCAGATCACTCGGCAGGCCGCAGCCCGTCTGGGGACTCCTGAGGTACTGGAGGCGACAATGGACCGCCAGTGGCTGTCCGAGTTGCGAGCCGACCGAGTCAACAGAGGACGGCTCGACCCCGGATCGTGGCAGGCTGCCTCGCTCGAGAGAGTGGGAGTGAAGCCGACAGCGGACGGCTGGATATCCGAGAGTCGCGGGGCACCCCAGACCCTGCTGAGGATCGATCTGGCCCACGAGTGGGATGCCAAGCAGGCCGCCATGGCCGCCCATGCCAGCCAGGTGCCCGATGCCGCTGATTTCATGGGTATTCCACCTGGGGTATTTCACCGGGTGCTCGCCCACGAGTGGTTCCTGCGGGTTGGGAGCACAGCTGGCTCGGTGCCGACGGCCGGCCCCCTGGAGCAGTCGCTCGGCGCGGTGGTGGTGCCCTCAGGATGAACGCGGGCTCGCCCCGGCTTCGACGGTGCTGGTCCGGTTGCGGGCGAGTGTGTTCAGCTCGGCGAACGAGTCGGTGACGGCGGTGGCGAACAAGTCAGGTCGGTGGAGGGCATCGGCGAAGGCCAGGATGCCCAGCAACATCTGGTCGCCGTAGCTCCACAGCATGACGTTCAGGCCGACGCCGTTACTGGGCGGGCCATCCACGTGCAGCCGTTCCACCTCCCGGCCCAGCAGTTGCCACCGCTGCTGCGGACCACGGATGTTGGAGATCAGGATGTTGGCGTCCACGTCGCCGTCGGTTGATCGAAGCCGTTCCACCAGGGCTCGGGCTCCGGGGCGTGCCACCAGCGGGGGCACCACGTCGAGCCAGTCGGGCATCAGATCCACCCCTAGTAGGCCGAGTTGGTGCTTGGCTTCACTGGTGACGGCGCTGATGACGGCCAGTCGTTCCCACGGATCCTCGATGTTGGTGGCCAGTGAGGTGGTGAAGCTCCAGAAGCGGTTTCCGAACTGTCGCTCGTGGGCGTCGACCGGCTCGTCGGCCACGGGAACGCTGGTCAGCAGCGGCCTCTCGGGCAGCGCGTCCAGAAGGTTCAGGTAGCGACGGCAGGCGCCGGACAGAACCGCCAGCACGACGTCGTTGAGGGTCACCTCAGCGGCGTCCTTGATGTCCTTGAGCCCCGAGAGGGAAAGGTCGACCCGGACATAGGCCCGGCCCGGGGTGAAGGCGTCATTGAGGGGGGTGCGGGGAGCCTGACCGCTGAAGTCGGGAACCCTATGGGGAGCCGTGGCGCGACGGTCCTTGACGGCCTTGGTGCTGAGCCGGGTTCGACGGATCAGGGCGGGCAGCCGGGCGGCCGTGCGGAGGTGGTCGGCCAAGGCCCCGGCTACCAGGCTGGTTCGTCGGGGTATCGGTGCCGGCGAGTAGGGCGCGACGCCCTGGAGGGGTGGTCTGGGTTCGTCCGAGAACACCCGCGAGAAAGTGGTGAGGGCCGCCACGCCGTCGGCCAGGCAGTGGTGGTACTTGAGGATCACGGCTTGGCGGCCGTCGGCCAGCCCGTCGACCAGCGTGGCCTGCCACAGCGGGTGGCGGGGGTCCAGGTGGCGCTCTGCGATGCGGGCGAACAGCGATTCGAGCTGCTTGTCTCCCCCCGGAGCGTCGACCTGTTCGTGGCGTAGATGGAAGTCGAGATCGAAGTCCGGGTCATCCACCGCAACGGGATGGTGCAGGCCCAGGGGGACCGGCACGATTCGCCACCGGAACGATGGCAGCTGGGGCAGTTGGCGCTCCAGGTGGCCGGCCAGGTCCGCGAGGGTGACCGGGCCGTGCTCGGCGGGAGCCAGTACCCCGACCGCCATGGTGTTCATGGGCTGCCCGGGCAGGTCCATGTACAGGAAGCCGGCGTCCTCACCCGACAGGCGCATCGGTTTCGGGGACATCACGAACCCACCCAGGTGTCTCGGAGTTCTTCAGCCGCGGCCTCGAGACGGGATGCCAGGGCCCCGACGTCGGCGACCGCGGCCGGATTGGCCACCAGCGCCAGGTGGAGGCGGTCGCCATAGCCCGTGACGGTGATGTTGAGCCCTGCCCCTGGTGCCACCGGTCCCGACATGGCGAACCTCTCCACTGCTCTGCCCCCGATGCTCCAGTTCGGTTCGGTGACTCTCACATTGGACACCAGGACGTTGAAATCGGGGGCGGCCCGGCCGTCGGCCAAGCGTCGGTTGAGGAAAGACGACGCTCGTGACGCCACCAGCGGTGGGATGCGGTCGAGCCAGGCCGGGAGGGTGTGGCGCCCCTGGATCTCCAATTGAGCCTTTGCCTCCGCGTTGGCGGCGGCCACCATCATCAGCCGCGCCCGAGGGTCGCTCTCGTTGGTGGCCAGGTAGGAGAAATAGTTGGCGAACACGTTGCCGGTGGTGCGGGGGCGTGCGCCGGGTTCGTCGTTGGCCACCGGGACATTGACCACCAGAGGCTCGTTGGGCAGGTCGCCGTTGGCGATCAGGTGGGTTCGTAGGCCTCCGGCCACCACTGTCAGCACCACGTCGCTGAGGGTCGTACCGGCCGCTCGGCGAACGGCCTGGAGCGACGCCAGGTCGACCTGGGCGAGCCCGAACACTCGCTGGGCATCGGCGGAGCGGTTCAACACGGTGCGGGGGGCATCTCCCATGGAGCGCGGGACCGCCACCTTCGAGCTGGCCCGTCGCTGGTCCACCTCCTTGAAACGTCGTCGGGTCTCGCTGGCCAAGCCGATGGTGCCCCGCCAGGCTCGGGCCTGTTGGCGAAGTCCACTGGCCGTGAGACGCCAGGGGCTCGCCGGAGGAGACGGAGTCCAGTTGGTCGGCGGGTGATCGTTGGGGGATGGGGGACCGAGCAGACGGCTGAGGGTGGTGATCAGCCCCGCCCCGTCGGCCAGGGTGTGATGGAATCGCCACACCAGGGCTTGGCGTCGATCGGCCAGGCCACTCACCAGGATCACCTGCCACAGTGGGTGACGAAGGTCGATCAGCCCGGGAAGGCAGGTGGCCACGTATTCCTGGAGTGCAGCCTCATCGCCGGGAGTGTCGAGGGAGGCGGATCGGACGTGGTAGCCGAGGTCGAACAGGTCGTCGTCGACCCAACGGGGGGTGTCGATCCCGCCGGGGATCATGGCCAGTCGTCGTCGCAACGACGGGACCCGGTGGAGTCGAGCTGCCAGGTGTTGGCGGAGATCGTGAACGGTGAGGGGGGCCTGTCCCTCAGGGGTCGGGGCCAGGATCATGAGGTCCACGCAGGTGGAGGTGTTGTCTGGGCTCTCGATGTACAGAAAGCCGGCATCGCTCCCGGCCAGTCGGCTCACCATGGCGCAGAGCATGGCAGGAACGCGGACAGGGGTGTCGGTTGTGGCCGGAGGTAGGTCGTATGACCCATGGAACTGGTCTAGCATCCGACGTGTCTCACTCGTTACCCATTGGTAACTTGGGAGTGTCAGATGTCTCATCACGGGAGTTGGGCCAATGCCCACTCACTCCCGACAGCGACAGGGGTAATGGGTGGACAGCACGGTGCACCACAGTGAGGAACGTGACCGGGTGGTGGTTGCCGACCCCTGTGGTCGGTCCAACTCCCGACTGGTGTCGGCCGCCGGACGGGCCGGGGGCCGGGGGATCCTCGACCTCGGTTCCGATGTCGACTTGGCGGCCATCCTCACCGAGGTGGGGCGACGCAGTCCTCACCCGATCTGGGTGCGAACCGCTCCGGGGATCGCACCCGACGACCTCCGCGCTGCACTGGAGAGCCTGACTGCTCCCATGGTTGACGCCGTAGTGATCGGCTCGGACTCCGATCGGGGACCGGGCGCGGTGGCTGAGCGGGTGGAGACCTGGGTCAAGGGTCGACCGAATGCATCCCCGTGGCGGGTGATCGCCCAGGTCACCTCGGTGGCACAGGCTCGCAGCGCGGTGGCGGCGGGCGCCGATGGCCTGCTGGTATCGGGGTGCGAGGCGGGCGGCGCGGTCGGTGACACCGAGGCCTTCATACTTTTCCAGCAGACCGTCGAGCTGGGGACCCCGGTGTGGGTCCGAGGAGGGATCGGCCTACACACCGCGGCGGCCGTGGTGGCTGGTGGTGGCGCCGGCGTGGTGCTCGACACCCAACTCGGCCTGCTGCGAGAGGCCGGACTGGACCACGAACTGGTGCGGGTGCTCGAGGCCATGGATGGCAGCGAGACCCGGGTGGTCGGGGGCTACAGGTTCTACACCCGGCCGGACCTGGCGGCCGCCACCCTCGATGAGGACACCGAGCCTGCCGTTGTCGCTTCCATGCTGGGAGACAACCTTCATTCGGGACTGGTTCCCTTCGGTCAGGACAGTGGGTTCGCTGCCGGACTCTCCCGACGGTTCGTAACCGTCGGAGGAGTGGTTCAGGCCGTCCGCAACTCGATCGACACCCATCTGGCACTGGTGGCCGATGCTGCCCCGCTGGCCCCCGGGGCCGGAGTGTCCGCCGCCCACCGGACCCGATACCCGATCGCCCAGGGTCCGATGACCAGAGTGAGCGACCGGGCGGCCTTCGCGGCCGCAGTGGCCGATGGTGGGGGTCTGCCGTTCCTGGCCCTGGCCCTGCTTCCGGCCGCCGAGGTGCGGGCGCTGTTGACCGAGACGGCCGAGCTGCTGGGGGACCGCCCCTGGGGGGTTGGCGTGCTGGGGTTCGTGCCTCCCGAGTTGCGGGCCGAACAACTGGAAGTGGTGCACGAGGTGGCGCCGCCGGTGGCTCTGATCGCCGGTGGGCGGCCATCGCAGGCGGCTCCACTGGAGGCGGCTGGGATCAGCACGTACCTCCATGTTCCCTCACCCGGTCTGTTGGATCGCTTCCTCAAGGACGGTGCCCGCAAGTTCATCTTCGAAGGGCGCGAGTGCGGCGGTCATGTGGGTCCCCGCTCCAGCTTTGCCCTGTGGGACGCTCAGATCGAGCGTCTGCTGGGGGTGGATGACCCTGAGAACCTCCAGATCCTGCTGGCCGGCGGAATCCACGACGCCCGATCGGCCCACATGGCGGCTACCGCCTGTGCTCCCCTGGTGGCCCGGGGGGCCAAAATCGGCGTGCTCATGGGCACCGCCTACCTGTTCTGTTCCGAGGCGGTCGAGGCCGGTGCCATCCAACCAGCGTTCCAGGACGTGGCCGTCAGCTGCGACAGCACCGTGCTGTTGGAGACCGCTCCCGGTCATGCCACCCGGTGTGTCGAAACCGATTTCGTCCGGGCCTTCGCCGCCCGTCGCGACGAGCTGGAGGCGGCTGGGGTCGATCCCAAGGCCCGTTGGGCAGAACTCGAGACCCTCAACCTGGGGCGATTGAGGATCGCGTCCAAGGGAATCGTTCGTGATGAGTCTGGTCTGGTCTCCGTCGATGACGACCATCAGCGGCGCGAGGGCATGTACATGATCGGCGAGGTGGCCACTCTGCGTCACCAGGTGACCACCATCGCTGAGCTGCACTCCGAAGTCAGTGACGGCAGCGCCGAGCTGGCCAGGGCTTGCACCGCGGCCACCCGAACTCGGGTGGGTGGGGCTCGGGACCGGGGACCCGATCCTCTCGACATCGCCATCATCGGCATGGACGCCTTCATGCCCGGGTCGGTGGGAGCCGAGGAGTTCTGGGCCCAGATCGTGGCCGGTGTCGACGCCGTGACCGAGGTTCCCGCCAGTCGCTGGGATGTTGGTCGCTTCTATGACCCTGACGCCTTCACCCGCGACGCCGGCCGCAAGACCCCGTCGAAGTGGGGTGGGTTCCTGCGTAGCGTCGGGTTCGACCCGCTGCGCTATGGCATTCCGCCGACCTCGCTGGCGGCCATCGAACCGGTTCAGCTGCTCAGCCTGGAAGTGGCGGCCCGAGCCCTGGCCGATGCCGGATACTCCGAGCGGGAGTTCGACCGGTCCCGAGCATCGGTGATCTTCGGAACCGAATCGGGCAACGAACTCGGTGGGGCCTACGGAGTTCGGGCCTTCCTGCCTCAGATCCTCGGTGAGATTCCCGAGGCGCTCGAAGAGTGGCTGCCGGCTCTGACCGAGGACTCGTTCCCCGGGGTGTTGGCCAACGTGGTGGCGGGCCGGATTGCCAATCGGCTCGACCTCGGAGGCGTCAACTACACCGTGGATGCGGCCTGCGCCTCGTCGCTGGCCGCGCTGGATGCCGCCTGCAAGGAGCTGCGCTCGGGTACCTCGGATCTGGTGCTGTGCGGCGGAGCCGACCTTCACAACGGCCTCAACGACTATCTGCTGTTCGCTTCGGTTCATGCGCTGTCCCCCACCGGACGGTGCCGCACCTTCGACGCTGCCGCCGACGGGATCGCCCTGGGTGAGGGCGTGGCCTGCGTGGTCCTCAAGCGTCGAGTCGATGCCGAGCGCGACGGCGACCGCATCTATGCCGTCATCGACGCCGTCGCCGGGTCGAGCGACGGGCGCCACCTGGGGCTCACCGCCCCCCGTAAAGAGGGGCAGCAGCGCGCCGTGTTCCGGGCGCTGGAGCAAGCCGGACGTTCGCCAGTGGGTATCGGTCTGGTCGAAGCCCACGGAACTGGCACGGTGGTGGGTGACCGCACCGAGATGGCCACCCTGACCGAGGTGTTCGCGGAGGCCGGAGTGACCCCGGGCGCCACCGTTCTCGGGTCGGTCAAGTCCCAGATCGGTCACACCAAGTGCGCTGCCGGGTTGGCTGGGTTGATCAAGGTGGCCAAGGCCGTGCATCACGGAGTCCTGCCGCCCACTGTCAACCTGGTGGACCCCAACCCCTACTACGACTCAGAGACCAGTCCGTTCCGGTTCGTCAGCCAGGCCCAGCCCTGGCCGGGCGACAACCGACGGGCGGGTGTCAGCGCCTTCGGGTTCGGCGGAACCAACTTCCACGCCCTCATCTCGTCATACGACCCCGACGGTCGGCCCCCCCACGGCGCGGTCCACTGGCCAGCCGAGCTGTTCCTCATTCGAGCGACCACCGCCGAGGATGTCGCGCCCACCCTGGGGTCTCTGGCAGCCACCGTTGACGCCGTTGTGGCCGTGGACCCCGACAGCCAGCGTCACGCCCTGCGAGACCTGGCGGCCGCGGTGTGCCGAAGCGGTCGGGGCCCAGCGCGGGTGGCGGTGGTGGCCGGGTCGCTGGCCGAACTGAGCACCGCCCTGCATGCTGCTCTCGCCGGAGAGGCTGACCCGGCGGCCGGAGTGTTCCTGGCGTCCTCGGCTCGGGGGGACGACGATGAGCCGCCGAAGGTCGGATTCCTGTATCCCGGCCAGGGCAGCCAGCGTCCCGGGATGCTGGCCGACCTGTTCGTTACCTTCGGTGGTCTCGACGACCTGCTGGAACTAGGCGAACGGTGGACCGATCGCATGTTCCCACCTGCTGGGTTCACCCGCGA
>CAUJFC010000147.1 GCA_963169755.1 Actinomycetota bacterium
TCGGTCTCGTCCAACAGGAACACCGCCGCCCCATCGAAATCGAAAAGGTCCCGTAGACGACCCATGGTGGTGTCGAGAGCGTCGTCCAGATCGAGTGACGCTGGCAGGGTCTGAGTGACTCGGTGCAGGGAATGGAGTAGCAGATTGGCGTCGGCCAGTCGCCCCAGGCGGTCGAGCGCCAGGGTGTGCTGCCGGTCGACCTCACCGGTTACGCGTCGGGCATATCCGGCGATCATGGCCACCAGCACCAGCTCACCGGTCCACTGGAAGGCCTCTCTCCAAGCCTCAGACCCTGGCTCGGTTCCCACGACCGCGGGAATGCTCACCGCCATCGCCGACGCCAGTCCGACGCGTAGCGCGAAACCGAAACCCCGGGCGAATCCTGCCACCATCACCGCCGTGATCAGCGCGAACACCAGTGGTGACGCCCAGTAGCCGGTGGCGACCACCGCGGTGACGTGGAGGGCGACCTCCAGTAGGACCCACAGGAGGCTGGAGCGATCGGTGGTCACATAACGGATGGGGAACGCCAGCCGCACGATGTTGTACACGGCGATCACCGCGCACCAGGCGATGACTGTCCAGTCGCGATCGACGAAGGCCGGGGCGGCCAGAACGATCGAGATGACGGTCGTGCCGCCCCGGATGGCCAGAATCGCCGGCTTGAAGCCGGCCACCCGGTCGAGAGCCGAGCCACCGAGCGTCGCTCCCGGATCGAACGAGGCGGTCAACTCCTCGGCGATCGTCGGCTCCCCCGAGATTGTGGTCATCGACACCAGGGTAGGTCCGCAACCGGGTCCGACGGGGCCTAGCGTCAACGGGATGATTCTGGTTGGTTTGACGGGCGGCATGGGTTCGGGGAAGTCGTCGGTGTCCCGGCGCATGGCGCAGCTCGGTGCCATGGTGATCGACGCCGATGCAATAACGCGGGAGCTGCAAGAACCGGGACAGCCGGTCTTGGAGGCGATGATCCAGCGGTTCGGCGAGGAGATCCTGCTTCCCGACGGACATCTGGACCGTCAGGCGGTGGCCGATCTGGTGTTCAGTGACGAGCAGTGTCTGAGGGACCTGAACGCCATCGTCCATCCGGCGGTCGGAGCCGAGATCGCTCAACGGATGCAAGAGGCCGCGGGCACAGACCGCGTCGTGGTGCTCGATGTGCCCCTCCTGGTCGAGTCGGGTCGGAGCGACATGAGGGGGCTGCTGGTCGTCGATGTCGATCCCGAGGTGGCGGTCGATCGGCTGGTGCGCTTCCGTGGCGTCCGGGAGGACGATGCCCGGGCCCGGATCGCCCGCCAGGCTTCTCGTGAACAGCGTCTGGCCGCGGCCGACTTCGTGATCGACAACTCGGGGACTGAGGCCGAACTCGATGCCCAGGTCGAACTGGCCTGGGAATGGATCAGATCGTTGGGGGACGGATCCGCCTGATCCCATTGTCACCAGGGGTTCGTAGGCTCAAGGGATGCCACCCTCCGATCCCAGCCCGAGCGCCTACGTTCACAGCCAGCCAGCCGAGGCTGGTACCGGGGGAGCGACAGATCGCCGGTTCAAGGTGGTGTCACCCTTCGGACCCGCTGGCGACCAGCCCCGAGCCATCGAGCAGTTGGTCGAGGGGGTCGAAGGGGGAGAACGGTTCCAGACGCTGCTGGGCATCACCGGCTCTGGCAAGAGCGCGACCATTGCCTGGACCATCGAGCGATTGCAGCGCCCGGTTCTGGTGCTGGCCCCCAACAAGTCACTGGCGGCTCAGCTGGCCGGGGAGTTCCGCGAGTTCTTCCCCGAGAACCGGGTCGAGTACTTCGTCAGCTATTACGACTACTACCAACCCGAGGCCTACATGGCGGCCTCGGACACCTACATAGAGAAGGACTCGTCGATCAACGACGAGATCGACCGCCTGCGCCACTCGGCCACCGCCGCCCTTCTGACCCGACGCGATGTGATCGTGGTGGCGTCGGTGTCATGCATCTACGGTCTGGGGTCGCGCGAGGAGTACCGCGACCAGATGCTCCACATCGAGGTTGGTCAGGAGATCGACCACCGGGGTCTGCTCCGCCGCCTGGTCGACATGCAGTACGACCGTAACGATGCCAACCTCACCCGCGGCAAGTTCCGGGTTCGGGGTGACGTCATCGAGGTCCATCCGGCCTACGACGAGACCGCAGTGCGGATCGAGCTGTTCGGAGACGAGATCGAACGGATCCTGGTGGTCGATCCACTCACCGGAGAACAGGTCCGAAGTGAGCGCGAGTTCGTGTTCCTTCCGGCCACCCACTACGTGGCCAGCCAGGAACGCCTGACCGAGGCCATCGGCCGAATCGAGAAGGAACTACAGGAGCGTCTGGCGTACTTCGAGTCCGAGGGAAGGCTGCTGGAGGCTCAGCGTCTTCGGATGCGAACGCAGTACGACCTCGAAATGCTCCAGGAGGTCGGCTACTGCAACGGGATAGAGAACTACTCGGCCCCGATAGACGGGCGTTCAGCCGGTGAACCACCGGGAACCCTGCTGGACTTCTTTCCATCCGACTTCGTGGTCATCATCGATGAGAGCCATGTCACGGTTCCCCAACTCCACGGCCAGTACGAGGGTGACCGCTCCCGCAAGGAACAGCTCATCGAGTACGGCTTTCGGCTTCCCTCCGCGGCCGACAACCGACCGTTGCGCTTCGAGGAGGTCATGGATCGCGTGGGTCAGACCATCTTCCTCTCGGCCACTCCCGGCGCCTACGAGCTCGAGGTATCCACCAACGTTGTCGAACAGATCGTCAGACCTACCGGCCTGATCGACCCCGAGGTGGTGGTCAAGCCCACCAAGGGTCAGATCGACGATCTGATCGACCAGATCAACGACCGGGTGAGTCGGGGAGACCGGGTGCTGGTGACCACCCTCACCAAGAAGATGGCCGAGGATCTCACCGAGTATCTCCTCGAACTGGGCGTCCGGGTGCGCTACCTCCATTCTGAGGTAGACACGGTTCAGCGGATCGAGATTCTGCGCGACCTACGGCTGGGGGAGTTCGACGTTCTGGTGGGCATCGCCCTGCTTCGTGAAGGGCTGGAGCTTCCCGAGGTTTCTCTGGGTGCCATCCTCGACGCCGACAAGGAGGGCTTCCTCCGCAGCGAGACCTCGCTGATCCAGACCATCGGGCGGGCAGCCCGCAATGTCGACGGTCAGGTGATCATGTATGCCGACGTGGTCACGCCTTCCATGGAGCGGGCGATATCGGAGACCAATCGCCGGCGAGGACTCCAGTCGGCCTACAACCAGGAACACGGAATCAATCCCCAGACGGTACGAAGGGCAGTCACCGACATCCTCGAGTACCTCCGACCCAGTCAAGGTGCCCCGGTGCCGGGCCGTGACCGTCGCCGAGACCGAGAGATCGATCGCCAACGGCGCGAGAACCTGGCAGAACTGCCGGGTGCAGAGCTGGAACGGCTCATCCGCACCCTGGAAGAAGAAATGGCCGACGCCTCCGCCGAGCTGCGATTCGAGTACGCGGCTCGGCTGCGTGACGAGATCAAGGAGTTGAAGCGAGAGCTTCAACAGGCTCGTTGAGAGGCCCGGCTCCGAGTTACCCCGACGTTCAGGGACCCAGCGAGGAAATGGCCCGATTGACGTCGAGGTCCAAGCCCGGGAACGCCACCAGGTCCAGCGACGTGACCATCCACAGCACACCGACCATCACTGCCAGCGCTCTCACCTGACCCCGACGGGCTCCCAGGGCAATCAGCCACCCGATCATCACCGGCTCGCACGCCCACCGGAGGTAGGCCTGGCCTCGCTGCCAGACTGGGAGCGAAACGAACAGCACCAGCAACATGGCCAGAGCTACCCGCTCGTGGGGCAGGCCGCTGCGGCGCTCTCGCCACACCATCACCAGTACGACCATCGCGGCGATGGTCAGCGAAAGCTGGGCGAGGTTCACGAGGTTGGCAGAAGCAGGGTCGCGGATGACCGTTTCCAGGTACTGGACGAGCCGAACGAACGGTGGTGCCAGTAGAGCGTCGCTCTCGGTACCGCCCTCGATGGCCCCAACCCATCTCTGGTTGATGATCGTCCGCCACCCGACGTACACCACGATCGGCACCGAGGGAACCCAGATCGGAACTCGGGGCCCTCGACGCAGTTCTCCGGTCGCACCCCGGGCGGCACCGAGTCGGCGAACCACTGGAGAGAAGGCGGCGGCTAGCAGGGCGACCGAGAAGATCAGTGACGTCTCGCGGGTCAGCGCCGCGCCCACCAGGCAGGTCGCCGCCATCACCCAGCGCTCTCGTCGCAATGCCAGAAGTGCCCCCATGAGACAGGCCCCGACCACCGCCTCGGTGAGATTCTGCGAGATCGCCACCACGTAGCCAGCCCAGGCCGCGGGGACGAGTCCCAGCCAGGGGGATCGGTCATGCATCCGAGCCAACCGGGCCGCCAGCCCTGCCAGGACGGCCACCGCCGTCACATTCACCACGATCATGGCCCACGGCACGATGGCTGCCTGACCGAACCCTGACACGGCCCACACCACCATCGGGTAACCGATGCGCTTCTGCCAGTAGGCCGGTCGGTCGAAGGTGATCCCGAACTCTTCGACCTCGGAAGTGAACGGGTTGCGGGCTAGGCGGTAGTAACGCTGACCGTCGTAGCCGAACGCGCCTTTCACGATGAACAGGTCGGGGTTGGCGGCCGGGTCGGTCACTTCTTCTCCCGCCAGGATGAAGACTGTGGCGTCACCATCGTGGTTGGCCAGGCGAACCCCTACGAACAGCGAACTGATGGCGACCATCACAAGTCCCACCAGGATCTCGGCGCGCCAGCCCATGACTGGTCGGCCTTCGATCGCGGGATTGTCACCGGGGCCCGGGTCTGGAGCTTCCGAGAGCTCGGTGGCGTCTGCGGTGGGCATCCGAGGTCAATCGGCAGGCCACAGGAGCAGTTGAGGAGGCGTCACCTCCGCTGTCGGTGTGAAGGTGTCCCGGTGGGCAGAATTGCCCGATGCTGCTCGCCGGAGACCGTTCCCGCCCGGCCCGGCCGGACTCGAACGGTCGGGTACAGAGGGCGATTCTCCTCGTTGCAGCCCTC
>CAUJFC010000148.1 GCA_963169755.1 Actinomycetota bacterium
CCCGGCGGGCGCCGCTCTGTCCCCCGCCGACGCGCCCCCGAGTCCATCGGGCGAACGGGTCAGCAACCCCGGGGAGATGACCATCGGCACCGTGGCCCTGGTGGCGGTGGGGTGCTATGTGGGGGCCCAGGTCATCTCCCAGGTCACCAGCGTCAAGATCGGCACGGTGGCCGACCGGGCGGTGGACATGGGCACCTTCATCTACCCGATCACCTTCACCCTGCGAGACGTGATCCACAAGGCGGCCGGGCGACGGGCGGCCCGCATCGCCATCTGGACCAGCGCCGCGGTAAACCTGTTCCTGGCCGCCTACCTGACCTGGGCGGCAGCGTGGCCGAGTGACCCGTCGTATCCGTTGGGGGCCGAGTACCAGGCGGTGCTGGGGCCGTTGTGGCGCATCGTGATCGCGTCGCTGTTGGCCATGGTGGTCAGCGAGCTGATCGACACCGAGGTGTACCACTGGTGGGTCACCCGCATCACCACCCGGTTCCAGTGGCTGCGGGTGTTGGTGTCCAACGCGGTCAGCATCCCGGTCGACAACCTGGTGTTCGCGGTGGGGGCGTTCGCTCCCCTGTTCTTCCTGAGCCAGTCCCAGATCGACGCCTCGCTGCCGTGGGCGGCCGTGTGGGACATCTTCTGGGTGAACCTGGTGGTCAAGGGCCTGGTCAGCCTGGCCTCGATCCCCTTCATCTACCTCACCAAGGACCGCCACCTCACCCAGTCCTGAGAGGGCGGGTCACCTGGTGATCTCCTCCATCTGGCACAGAGTGGCACACATTGATTTGGCGGTGGGTAGCTCGTCCGGAGCTAGCCTGCCGGGCGGCCGCTGAACGGTTCAGGCGGGCCCCCGGGGAGGGATTCAGTTGGCGACACTGTCCAAGGTGGTGGTGACCGGCGGCGCCGGGTTCATCGGTGCCAACCTGTGCGCCCACCTGTCCAGCAGCGGTGCCGCCGCCGAGGTGGTGGCCTTAGACAACCTGTCGACCGGGTTCGCTGAGAACGTCGCTGACCTGGCCGGGGTGACCCTGGTGGAGGGCGACATCCTGGACCAGGCCCTCGTCACCGAGGTGCTGGCCGGGGCCGACGCCGTGGTGCACCTGGCGGCCCGGCCGTCGGTACCCAAGTCCATCGAGAATCCGCTGGCCAGCCACGACGCCAACGCCACCGGCACCATCCGGGTGCTGGAGGCCATGCGCTCGGCCGGGGTCAACCGGGTGGTGGTGGCGTCTTCGTCGTCGGTGTATGGCGCCAACCCGGTTCTGCCCAAGGTCGAGACCCTCACCCCCATGCCGGTGAGCCCGTACGCCGTATCCAAGCTGGCCACCGAGGCCTACACCCTGTCGTATCAGCAGGTGTTCGGGATGAAGGCGGTTGCGTTCCGGTTCTTCAACGTGTTCGGCCCCCTTCAGCGCGCCGGTCACGCCTACGCCGCGGTGGTGCCGGCGTTCGTGGATGCCGCTCTGGCCGGCCGTCCCCTGCCGGTGCACGGCGACGGGGGCCAGACCCGCGACTTCACCTACGTGGGCAGCGTCGCCCAGGTGATAACCGAGATACTGACCGCCGGGCTCACCAGCCCCACTCCGGTGAACCTGGCCTTCGGCACCCGCTACTCGCTGCTGGAGTTGATCGAGCGCCTCGAGCAACTGCTGGGCCACCCGCTGGAGAGGGCCCACACCGACCCCCGGGCCGGCGACGTTCGCGACTCTCAGGCCGACCAGACCGCCCTGCGGGCACTGGTCCCCAACCTCGAGCCCGTGGATTTGGACACCGGCCTACGCCACACCCTCGACTGGTTCCGCACCCTCACCTGAACGACCATTGGCCGAAGTGCGCCGCGTACTTGGGCTACCGCCGTCAGGCGCTAGAGCAGCCGGAAAGCGGTGAGCATCGCCCCCATGAACGTGAGGGTGGCGACCATGTGCAGGCGAAGCTCTCGATGCAGCTCGCCTCGCAGTTCGGCTATGTCAACGCGCAGTTCGGCCATGGCAGACCGCAACTCGGCTTCGCCGGACCTCGACTCACTACGCAGATCCGCGATCTCGCCCTTCACCTCATCACGTGAATCGGCGATCTCACCCTTCAACTCGCCACGCAGATCAGCGATATCGGCTTTCAACTCGCTACGCAGATCCGCGATCTCGCCCTTCAGCTCGCCACGGAGATCCGCTATCTCACCCTTCAACTCGCTACGCAGCTCCGCGATCTCAGCTTTCAGTTCATCTCGCAACTCGTCTCGGCTGGCGGAGATCGCCTGGTGAAGCTCGTGGAGCAGATCGCTCTTGAGGGCGATCAGTTCGGCCCGAACGAAATCCCGGGTGGCCGGCGTCTCCAGGTCGTTGGCCGGAAAATGCGACAACAAGGCTTCGGCCACCTCCTCCCCGAGTATCGGTGAGAAACGCTGGTAGATGACACTCCGCTGACTTTCGGTGAGAGCCATTGGATTCCTTCCGTCGATGGACGGGCCGCTTGGGGCCATCTCACCGGGGAAGGTGCCCCGTCACGCTACCGCGCTGGCAGTCAGGCGGGAAGGGCGGCCGCTCAGGTAGGTGTCCAACCTTCACGACCCACGGGTGGAGCACCCCTCACAGCCTGGTGGAGCGTCCACAGGCCGCCGACAACCACCAGGAGGATCAACGGATCGGTCGGGGTCCGCAGACGCGGATCACCCACCTCGAAGAAGGTGGAGATGACCCCCGTGTAGAAGATGACGGCGTTGCTCACCAACCACACCCGCATGGGCGCAGCCTGGCTGAACGGCCCCGCCACCGCGGCACCCAGCCGCCGGGCCAATGCCAGGCCCACCATCCCCACCGCCTGGACCACGAACCCGGCCAGCACCACCAGATGTACGACCCCGATCACCAACCGCCCCACCCCGGATCCCGCCGAAACCCGGTCGCTGGTTGCGGGCGCCACATACAGCACTCCGGCCCGGGCCGCTCCCAACAGATACTCGAATGGATTGGTGGCGATCAGGCGCAGGTTCAACCGCACCAGGTAACGGTCGAGGGCGGCACCTTGAAGATCGAGTGCGTCTCCCAGTTGCTTGCGGGTCGCCCACATGTACATGCCCGCCGAGTGGGTGGAATCCGAGATCAGGTTGTCATTGCGAGCCTTGATCAGGATCGGCCGAGCCGGTTCGTCGGCTGGCAGTTGTTCCACGAACAGAGCGGTTCGGGTGGACAGGTGCACACCGGTCAGCGGTGTCATCCCGGGGTAGTCGAACCGGGCCAGATTGAATGAGACCAGCGACCCCACCAGTACCACGGTTCCCATCGCCACCGCCGCGCCACCCGCCCAGGGACTGAGCCGTCGGCTCGACCCCCTGTTCC
>CAUJFC010000149.1 GCA_963169755.1 Actinomycetota bacterium
CGGCCGTTGTCGTCGACGGTCACATCGCCGAAGGTGTCGATGCCCAGCTCGACAGCGGTGGTCATCAGGCAGTTCTAGCTCGGCCTCAGCGTCACCCTCACCTAGGGCTGTCCAGCCGGCGGAGGCGGGGCTGAGGCAGGGGTGGTCTCGGACCAGATGACCCCACCGGCGGTCAGGCGCATGTCGAACTCCAGATACATGCCGCCCAACATGGTGTCGACTTCCACCCGGTGCACAGGATCGGTGGCCGACCGGGTTGGATAGGTGAGCGACGTCGGCCCGGTGAAGCGGAGCCCGTCGCCATAGGCATCGGCACGGACTCTCAGATCACAGTGCCAGGCGATGAGCTCATGGACCTGAGTGGCTCCGGGAGGGCCGGGTAGATGACGAAGTGAGTAGAACGGCGTACCAGCAGGGAGCACCGCCTCCAGTAGGTCATCCTCGAGGCGTTGGGCGGGGGCCACGATCAGTCGGGCCAGGTCGCAGGAGGCGGGTCGGCTCAGTGATCCGACCACCGCTGGGCCGGAGCCATCGACCACGATCTCGGCCAGCTTCTTGGGAGCTCCCAACACCTCGCGGCCAGCGGCCAGCGCGGCGTCGTTGGTCACGTAGATGTAGGGGATGTACATCCCCGTGGTACCGGTGTCGTCGACCACCCGCAGGAGTGAGACGAACTCGCGGTAGGGGCCGAGGGTGCTGACGCCGTAGTCGGCCACCAGCACGGCGCCGATGCCGGGCTGGTCCAGGTGCAGACCTCGGGGCAACAAATCGGCGACGCCATCGGCGACCGTGAAGGTGGCGATCACGGCTCGGCACCCCCAGTACTCGATCCCCCTCTGGGCATCCATTCGGAACAACGGGGAATCCAGTGGTGTGCTCTCAATGGTCACCATGTGGCCATCATCTCCTCCAGGTCATAGGTGTCCCGCTCGTAATGGTCGATCAGATCTCGGGCGGCGTCGAGGGCCAGAACTTCCAATGTCCCGTCCTCCACGATCAGGCATCGGGCGTCACGGAACAGCTTCTCCACCAACGTGTCCCGGCTCAGCCCCGTGGCTCCCATGACCTGTACCGCCTCGTGGGCCACCTCGAAGGCCGATCGTTTGGCGAACACCTGGGCGGCGCGGGCGTGTCGGGGTGAGGCTCCAGTGGCGGTGGGGGTGGAGCCGGGAAGACTGGACTGGGTGTGGGCCAGGGCGGCACGCGAGTAGGCCCGGGCGGTCTCCACCTTCTCGAACATGGAGTAGAGCGAGAGCTGGATGTTCTTGTGTCGAACCAGCGGTCCACCACCCTGCACCCGGTTTCGGGCGTGCCGTAGAGCCTCCTCGAACGACGCTCGCGCCACCCCTACGGCCACGTTGGCGATGACCGAGCTGGTGAGACACAGCAGTTGGTCGACGAAAGCGGGATACAGCGGGCCGGGCGGGACCAGAACATTGCGGTCGGGCACGAAGACACCGTCAAAGAAGAGCTCGCCCTGGGGATCTTCCCTGACTCCCATCATGTCGGCCGGTGGACCCCGGTGGACACCGGGATCGGACAGGTCGACCACCGCAAACAAGCTGTGGGACACGTTGCCGTCTCGCCCCGCTTGGGCGTGTACGGCGGCGTGGGTGGCTATCGGGGCCGAGCTGACCCAGGCCGACTTCTGCCCGTGAAGGATCCAGCCGCCGGTCACCGGTTCGGCCACCGTCTGGGCCCGTCCGAATGAGGCAGAGGCCTCATCTCGCAGTCCCAAGAAGTCGCTGCCGTGGTCGGGCTCAGTGATCGCCCAGCATCCGTGGAACCGCCCGCTCTCGTCGTCCAACCAAGGGTCGAGCAGCTCAGCCTTGAGCTCGTCACCTCCGAAGTTGGCGATCGAGAGCATGGGCAGGAGGTCGACCAGAAAGGCGGTGGCCAGTCCCAGGCTGCCCCACCCCAGTTCCTCGAGCACCACCGACTGAGCGAGGGGAGAGATCTGGTTGGCACCTTGTTCGCCGTCGTGGCGCACGAACACCCGGTGGTAGCCCAACTGTTTGAGAGTCGCCATCACCGTGAAGAACGGAGAACCGGGAGCAATCCGCTCGGTCGGTGACATCTGGTCCAGTGCTCGAGCGGCGGGGCCCATGACCTCTACTGCCACCCGGTGGACCTCGGTGCGCAGCGCCTCCTCCTCATCGCTGAGCCCTGCCAGGTCGAGGAAGGTTGCCCCTGAGATTTCGGCCATGACCCACCGTGGTTCCGTACTCGAAGAGGAAACAGGGTCAAAGGTCCCACCGGGTGCAGCTGTGACGACTGACCGGGTCCGGGTCACTTCTCGTCGTCAGTGCCGTCTCGCTTGACCACTGGTTTGGTGACGAGCCGCAGCGCCACGTTCGAACGTCGCCACTCCATCAGCGACCAGGCGAACAACGGTGTCGCCAGTCCCAGGGTGATCATCACCTGTGCGAGCGAGGCCGGAGTGAAGTCGTAGCCGTAGGCCCCCAGCGAGGCGGCTACCAGGTTGAAGGTGTGGGCGAGGAGGCGGATGACACCGACCACCGCGGTGCACAGGGCCAGAGTGGCGAACAGGGTCCGCCGGCTGGGCGACCAGATGGCGTGGGGCTCGGTGGCTTCGATCCGACGGGCCCACACCATTCCAGTGACCGAGATCGGCGCCGCCACCACCATCAGGGTCACGAAGAACGCGATGTCGAGCGGGTCGGAGTACTCCTGTAGCGCCAGGTGCAGAGCGGTCCCCGCTCCGAGGGTGGCGATCCCCGCTCCCCAGCAGGTGGCCGAGTACACCAGGCGGTGCCGGTCCGAGGCCCGCAGCGATCGAAGCGCCACCTTGGCAGCAGCGTCGGCGTTCCAGCCGGCGGCAACCAGTTCGGAGGAGATCTTGTCGGGCGTTATCCCCTGATTGCGTTGCTGGGTTAGCCAGGCGTTCAGTGCTGCGCTGTTGGCAGAGGCGGCCGGGAAGACGAACTCACCGGTTGGGGCGGTAGCTGAGGGGTTCATCTTGTCTCCTTTGGTGGTGGGTGGCGGTTGCCGTTGTGTCCACCATGAAGGGCTCAGCCGATCGCCACCATGGGGGGGATCCCCCAGATCCGGTTGGGGGACCCCCTGTTTCGGTGACCAGCGAGATCGCACGGTCGTGCGTCAGGGCTACGAACTGTCAGGGATGGCGAGCGAAGACCAGGTGAGATCAGGTGATACCGCGGTCGACAGCCCAGCGGACCAGCTCGTGGCGACGAGTCAGGTGCAGCTTGGCCATGATGTTGCGCACGTGGTTCTCTACCGTCTTGGGTGAGATGAACAGTTCCTCACCGACGCGGCGATAGCTGTGACCCCTGGCCACTAGGCCGACCACCTCACGCTCGCGGGGGGAGAGGGCCTGGGCGTCGTCACCACTGGCCGCAAGGCGCCGGAACTCCCCTAGGACCAGGGCAGCCAGGTGAGGCGAGAACACCGGCTCTCCCTCAGCGGCCCGGTTGAGTGCAGCTCTGAGCTCTTCGGGCCGGGTCGACTTGGTGAGGTAGCCGACCGCCCCGGCTGCCACGGCGTCGAGGAGGTCCCGCTCGGCATCGGACACGGTGAGGATGACGATCGGACACAGCGAGGCGCAGGCGGCAACCACCGCCATCCCTCCGCCATGGTCCATGTGGAGGTCAACCAGAGCCAGATCCGGCTGTTCTCGCTGGATCACCTCTATGGCCGACCTGCCGTCCTCGGCCTCTCCTACCACCTCGAAGCCATCACCCAGATCGGTCCGAAGCCCGGTCCGCCAGATGGCGTGGTCATCGGCGATCACCAGACGTCGGCTCACGGCATCCACAGTGCCACCTCGGTACCTCGCCCCGGCACCGACCGCACCTCGGCCCTGCCACCGACCTCACTCATCCGACCACGGATCGATCGCCCGATACCGGTTCCTTCGGCCGTCTCAGCCTGATCGAACCCGCAACCGTCGTCGATAACGGTGAGATGAATACCCCCACCGTCGTTCGCCCGATCCACACAAATGGTCACCTGGGTGGGTGAGCCGTGGCGGGCCGCATTGGAGACCGCCTCTTGTGCCGCCCCCACCAGTGCCTCGGTGGAGGAGGGGGACAGATCCGCCACTTCGACTACCACAACCTCGACGGGGATCCGATGAATGCGCTCGGCCCGGGCCGCCAGTGCTCGCAGTTCGCTGACCAGGTCTCCCCTCTTGCGGGGACCGGATCCGATGAAGGCTCGCAGTTCGGCCTCCTGGTCTCGGGCCATCTCGATCAGATCGCGATCGGTACTGCGTCTCTGGATCACCGCCAAGGTCTGAAGTACGCCATCGTGCAGGGTGCGGGCGAAGCGCTCACGTTCGCGAGCCGCCGCCACCTCGAACTCGGCAGCCATGAGGCGCGCCGAAACCCAGCCGCCCACCGCCCCGGTGGTGGCCAACAGCACGAGGTTGCCGGTGAGTGCCAGACCTCGTCCCCCGATTCGTTCCGCGACACCAGCCGCCAAGATGCTGGCGGTAGCCACCATCACCCCTGCACCCAACCCCCAGCGCCATCCGGCGATCACCGCAACCAACATCACTGATGTGGCAGGCCAGGCCGAACCGAAGCTCTGAGGGTGGCCGCCGGCGTAGACGTACCAGTCAGCAGCGGCGACCGCGGCCGCCAGGGCCACGTCGGCGACCAGCACCGGGCCCGATGTCATGGTCGAGGGCCGGTAAACCGTGCCCAGGGCCCCGAGCGCACTCCAGGCTGTCACCACTGCCAGCAGACCAACGGCGGGAGCGGGCCGGGTGAGCACCTCGGAGCGGGCGTCGACGGTCACGACGACGACCGCCCACAAGATCACCAGGAGCCTCAGGATGGCGACGCCGCCCATGAGCTCGCGCATGCGGGGCTCGATCGGGGTCGATGGCAGGGGTTGGGCCGTTGAGGTCATTGACCGCTCGTGGGGACCGTCCCCCTGAATCGGGGAGTCTCAGCGCCGGCTGGTCTTGCGGGCCTTGGGTGGTGCCTTGACCTCGAGCCCGGCGTGATCGGCCAGGGCCCGTACAACGGTCTGGACATCGGTCAGCTGGGTGGCCATCTCGGGTACCCGGTCCAGCACCCCCAACTCGTCTCGCAGCTCAGCCAACAGATCCTTCACCTCGTTCAGGGTGTTGTTGGTCGCAGCCAGGGTGTGCTCAGCATCACCCAGGGTCCCTTCGACCGAGGTGAGGATCTCGGCCACCTTGGCCAGCATCTCGTCGACCGACTCGACCACCCCGTCGATCTTTCGGAAGACGTCGTTGGGACTGGGAAGCAGTCTCGCCATCTCGGGTAGCCCCCTGTCAGCTCGGCCGGATGGGCTGACGGTAGCCGCCCCACCCGACCGAGCAGACTCAAGTGGAGGGAGTCAGGCTGGTCAGCTCGAGCTCGAACTGCTCATCGAAGCTGGCCGGACCATTCAGGTCCAGAGTCCGCTCCAGGCGCACGATGAGGTTGGAGTCGGTGAGCCACAGCTTCTCGGTCCAGGTTCCCGAGACGCTTCCGACAATGTCATAGGTGATACTCACCGGCGCCACCTCGACCGATCGGCCGGCGATGGTCAGAGTTTCAGGAGCCGCGGACGTGGCGGTTCCCTCGAAGTCGGCCTTCACCGGGAGAGGGCCGCCAGCGAGTTCCAGGGTGCAGACCAGATCCCGAGTGTCAGTGTCGGGGGCGTGGATGACCCCGGGATCGCACGTGATGTTCACCGTGGGGGAGGTGGGTCCGATCTTCTGATGCTTGGCGTACTGGGTCACGCTGAGCGCACCGTCTCGAACACAGAACGTGGAATCTTCAACGTGTTCGGCGAACAGATTGAGGGTGAACTCATGACAACCCTGCTCACCGCTCACGACCACTCCGGTGAGAGTCTCCGGAAGCTGACGAGTCTCCTCTGGGAACGGGCCCAGTTTGACCACCTCACGGCCCGATGCCCGGTAGGTGTAGACACCGGCAGGGGGAGTGCCGATGGCACCGTCGTTGGCGGCTTCGGTGGAGGAGGTGGCGGGCTTGGTGTTCTGCGGTTGGGTATTCGGCGGTTCGGTGGTGCTGTCACGGTCCCGGAAGTCCTCCAGGGCCTGCTTCTCCGAAACCTCGGTGGTACCAGTCGGACGAAAGGCCCACACGGTGGCGGCCACTACCAGGACCACGACCACCGCGAGGCCGCCAAGGAGCTTCCGGTTCATGCCCGGCCACCTTCGAAGGTGGCAACCAGCCCGATCGCCTGGAGGTTCGAACCGCTGCGTCGCATCGACTCGCGCATGGCCGTGACCCGGGGCCGGGCATCGGCATCACGCAATACGTTGAACACGAACCGGGCGGCCCCCAGATAGCCCTCGTCGTCGATCAGACGACAGGGCTCTAGAAGGTGCAAGGGCGCATGATGGCGCTGGTCGATCCGGAAACCGTGTGAGGTGAGGAGCTCTTCCCACCCGGCGACTGTCCGGGGCGTCACGTTCACCTTGATGGAGCCGGTGAGAGCCTTGGCTACTGCCTTACGGGTGGCGTCATCGATGTCATCGGGCGCGAAGGCGATCTCGTGGAGGGCGAAACGCCCACCAGGCTTCAGAACCCTGGTCAGCTCGGAGATGATCTTCTCCTTCTGGCTGTCAGGCTGCATGGTCAGGTATGCCTCGCCGAAAACCACGTCAGCAGAGTCAGGTGGCAGACCGGTATCGGCGGCACTGGCCTGGATGACGGTACGGCCCGGCTCGTCCATGAGTGTGGACACCAACTCGGCTGATGCCGGATCACGGTCTACCCCGGTGTAGCTGGCCGGACCGGCTTGGAGCAGCAATCGGGTAGTGGCTCCCAGACCCGGTGCCACTTCCACCACGTCGTCGGTGCTGCCGACGGCCACTCCGGCCAGCAGCTTGCGAGTGAGCCCCACACCTCCCGGCCGGAGTACCCGCTTGCCGAGTCGTGCGAGGAGCCAGTGCCCGGGCATCCGGGAGGCCTCGAGGGACTCACCGGGCAGATGCGGCGCCTCACCAGCCGATAGAGAGGAAACCTTGTTCAAGAGCATAAGGAAACCCTAACTATCGGGTCTCCCGGGTTGGGTGCCGGAGGCCACCTCGTACTGTGAACTCTGACACAGGCGGTCCAATGGACCGGGTCGTCACTGGTTTTGGGCGGGCGGGTTGAGCGCCTCAGCCCTACTCACCAGGAAATCGTCACCTCTATCTCGGACTCCTCACCTTCGAGCACCACCTCGAGTTCGAAAGTGACCTGGTCGGGCACTTTCACCGTGACCGGAAGCCCGTTCACCTTCACCGACACCTGGTTGTGACGTTCGAGCTGATCGGCCAGCTCCCGGAGTCGGGCTGCCGCCTCCTCACGGCGCAGGGTGACTACTTCTTCGTGTTCGAACAGTTCCATCCCCGGCACGCTAGCCATGAGACGCGGCGCCACCGTCGCCACTCCTCCAGGCTCGAGGTGAACCAGAACGGTGAAATCTCCAGTGGCCGCACCGACGGGGAGGAGCCTCGGTATGGTTGCCCGATGGCAGCCAAGAGAACACAGGTCCCAGCCGAGGGGAAGGTGGCCGCGGGTGCACCACTCGGACCCGGCGCCCTCCTGTGGGAAACCGCCGGCGATCCCCGCAGCCTGCTCCCGGGTCTGGCCACCGGAATCATCCAGCTCATGCTTCCGGGTCTGGGCGCGGGTGTGATGGATCATTCCGACTTCTTCGATGACCCCTACGACCGGATCTTTCGTTCAGTCCCCTTCATCTGGGGCTCCATCCTGGCTCCCGACGAGGACGAGGGGATACGTCGTGGACACCAGATCCGTGACTTCCACCCGCACATCAAAGGAACTGATCATCACGGGAACCGCTACCACGCTCTCGATCCCGAGGTGTACTGGTGGGCCCACGCCACCTTCACCTGGGAGTTCTTCCGAACCAGGGAGCTCTACTTTCCGATCCCGCTCAGCTCCGCCCAGAAGAACCAGATGTATGCGGAGTCGGTCACGTGGTATCGCCGTTACGGCGTGAGCGAACGGGCGATGCCCGCTACCTACTCCGAGTTCCGGCGGCGTTTCGACGAGATCTGCGGTACACAGCTGGAGTTGACGCCCGCGGTGCAGTGGGTGCTTGATCCCACCAGCAACCCCGCCACCGATGCCCAACCCTTGCGTCTCCCAGGGCTTCTGGCACCACTTAGTGCGATGGCGACCGAACGGGCCTCTGACCTGTTGCGGGTGATGGTCTACGGCAACATGCCCGACATAGTGCGCCGCCGGTTCGGATTCCCGTGGTCCAACACCGACCGGGCCACCTTCTTTGCTCTCTGCGCGGCGTTCCGTGGGCTCGACCTACCGATCAGGAGAGGCGCCCTACGTTCGATGTTCCCCGAAGGCACTCCTTACACCGACCCGGCCGACTCGTCCCGGGTGGTGCTGGCGGGCCCCAACCCGCGCCAACAAGCCCGCCAGCGCCACAAGCAGGGCGTACAGGCCAGAGCCGGCAGCTAGGCGCGACACCGACCGACGGTCTGGAAGTCCCAGCGAGGGTCCGACGGCCATATGCGGCACTGTGGCATTCTCCTGACCATGGTCCTTCGGCGATTTCACTTGATCTTGGTCGTGGTAGCGGTCCTGTTGGCCGGTTGCGGCAGCGACGGCGGTGGAGATTCAACGGGGACCAGGGATTCCCAGGACCGGCCAGGCTCCACAGCATCCGGGCCAGTCCCGACCTCTGGCACCTCAATGCCCTTCACGCCACCGGAAGCCGAGTTCGTGGACGCTGATGTGCGCGTGCGATTTGTGAACGTGTTCAGCGACGCCGGAACCGACAGCAACATCGAGTTCGGCTGGGGTGGCTACGCCGGCCGGGAGTCGGCGGCCACTCTCGGTATGGGCGAGGTTTCCGAGCCCCTGCCGGGCCGACTGATCAAGGACCCCCTCCTCAGCTCTGAGGTCGAGCCGGGAAAGATCGACCTCGAGGTGTCAGCATCACGAGCTGGTGGCTCAGAAGGTGAACAGCCGCTGATGACAGACGACGAGACCGTAGCCAAGGGCCAGGAACTGGTCTGGGTACTGGGCAGCGACGAAGACCCCATGAACGAGGGAGCGACATCGCCGGTGTCTCGGTGGATCTTCGTTGATGGAGGCACCGATGATGTCCCTGAACCCCCGGCCGGCAAGGCCAACCTCTTCCTCATCGACAATGGACTTGGTCACCTCCCGGACTCGTTCGTGACCATGGGCGCTCCAGGAACATGCCTCAACTTCTCCAATGACATTGGCGGAGGAAACGCCGGCAACGCCTATCAGGTTGACCCGGGCAGCATGGAGATCGGGATCTACGACGCCAACGGTGGCTGCGCCGAGCCCACCGGAGAACTCGTTCAGCTCGACGCGAAGGCCGGTCACCGTTACCTGGTGGTGGCCTACGGCCACACCAAGCAGACCCGTACCGCGTTGATCGTCGACCTCGACGAATAGCCGATCGGATCCTCAGGTGGCGTTCGGCCCTGCATGGTGTTCCTCGCGTGGGATGACATGACCTAGGTTCCACACCTTGCAGCCGAGCACCTCAGGCCCCCAGGTGATCGACCTGGCCAAGCGGATTCTGGATTCCCGCCTAGTCCTGCCGGTTCTGGTCGTGGCGTCAGCGTTGCTGGCGCTGACGGTGAGCCACTTCGTGTATCCCGCCCTCTCGTGGAACCGCGACGAGGCGGTGTATCGCTGGCAGGCCGAACTGCTGGGCAATGGCCAGCTGAGCTTGGGAGACCTGGGACATCCATCGGTCACCCAGCCTTGGCTGTCTGGCCATCGCGACGGCGCCTTCTTCTCCCAGTACCCACTGGGCTGGCCGTTGGTGGTTCTGGTGGGTCAGAAGCTGGGCTGGCCGGCCATCTCGCTGGCCTTGGCGGCCGCCTTGGCGGTAGCAGGTAACTACGCCCTGGCTTTGGAGCTCACCCGGGACCGCCGGGTGGCGAGCCTGTCGGGAGGGCTCCTACTGGTCTCTCCGGTTCTGGTCGTGCAATCCGGGACCTACCTCACCTACCTGTTCGCCATCGGTCTGGGAACTCTGTTCACTGCCAGCTTCCGGCGTGGACTGCGCTGCGGGTCTCGGCCTTCCGTGGTGGCGGCCGGCCTCTGTTTGGGATGGCTGGTGATGACCCGGACCTTCGACGCCGTGGTGTGGGCGGCGGTGGTGGGCGGATTCACCATGGCCACCGAGTACCGCCACTGGCGGGTCCACCTTCGACTGGTCCCGGCGTTCCTGCTGGCCGTTGTACCGATGGTGGTCATCCAGCTGGCACACAATCGCTATCTGACCGGAAGTCCCCTCGAGTTTCCCATGACCGTCGCGGATCCCCTCGACACGTTCGGGTTCGGGGAGCGCAGGATCATGCCGGGCATGGACAAGGTCGACTACTCGATAAGCAGCGCGCTTCGAAGTACCGCCAAGAACGCCTTCTTCGTGCCCTGGTTTCTGGTGGGCGCTCACCTGGGGGCGGTGGTAGCCGCGCTGGCCGTCGTCGACGGGCGGCGGCTTCGTTCGACCTGGCTGCTGCTGGCTCTAGGTGTCGGGTTTCCGGCCGGCTACTTCGCCTTCTGGGGTATGAGCGTGTCAGCCCTGACCGCCCGATTGAGCGGTCCGATCTACTACATCGCCGCCTACTCGTCGCTGACTGTGCTCATCGCGATGGGGTTGGTGTCGTTGGTGCGACGATCACCCCGCTCGGCGGTGGCGGTAGTGGTGGTCATGGCTGTCGTGACCGTTCCCGTCACCATCGGTCGACTGGGGCTCAACCGTCACCTCAGCCGGATGCAGACGGCCTGGATGGCTGACCTCAGCGACATGGAGACACCGGCCATCGTGGTGGTGTCACCGACCCGCTATCTCATGTATCTCAACCCGGAGGCATCCAACTCGGTCGACAGTGTCACCGGCCGGGATCCTGTGATCTGGGCAACCGACCGGACCCCTGACGTCATAGAGCTCATAGATGCCCATCCCGACCGCCGGGCCTATCTACAAAGGCCGGCTGTTCCCACCGCTGAACTGCTTCCATCCGAGCACGCTGCCCCGTTCGAGGTGGAGACACTGCCGGTGGTCATCACCAGGGCAGATGTGGTCAAACTGCCGGTGAGGGTACGGGCCAAGCGAGCAGGATCGGTCAGCATCGCCCTAGTGGTGGATGGCGTCACGTTCTGGCGGGATGTCACCGCTGATGCTTCGAAGGGTGAGGTGGTGAACACCACGTTCACCCTGGTCGCACCCGATGGCCCACCGGTGTCGGGTGGGCTCCGGTTGAAGCGTGGCGGTGAGCGCCTAGGAGTGCTGGTCGGCTACGGGGCGAACCCATCGTTGGCTCGGGCCAACCCGTCCGTGCGCTACACCCTGCTGGCCCAGGCCGGACCGACACTCGAGGTGATGGAACCCGGCACCACCTGGCGGCCCGATGAGAACATCCAGGATCGGCTGGTGTGGCGCGACGCTCGGCCCAGTTCCGAACTCAGGGTGGAGGTTCATGCGGGCGGTTGACCACGTCGGCGATGACCGCGGCGGCCACTAGGGCCACCGCCATCCATCCAAGCTCTGGGTGGCTCAGGGGTCGAGCAAGGGCCAGCGAGGTCGCGGCACTCAGAGCCACCAACCACACCAAACGTGGGTATCGAGCTACCAACGCTGACACCCCTCCAGCCACCAGGGCGATCCACGGCCGGGTGACCGTGATGGTCAGCAGCAAGGTTGACAGTCCCGCCGACACGGTCAACCTCGCACTAGCAGCACTGCTGGATGCAGCCGCAAGAGTCCGGTTCGTTTGTCGCCACGGCAGGGGAGCCAAACGGGGGAGCGAACCCACACTCATGACCGGCCATTTCTGAGTCCGAAGTACCACGGTGGCCGCAACCAACAGTGCGATCAGGCTGACCAGCATCGCCGCCCAGACGCCCCGCTGGGGTGTCCATCGCAGCGTGACGATCACCGGTCCCGAGCCCTCAGGTGTGATCACCCAGCCGTCGGCGAAACCGTCAACCAGCGACCGAGGTCCGGCTGAGCCGCCGTCCACACTGATCTCCCAGCCTCTGGATGCGCTCTGGGCCAGCACGAACCAGAACGGTTCGCCTTTCGCCTGGATTCGGGCAGTCACCTCGGTTGCCGACACCGAGGAATCCGTGACAGCAGCCGACGCTTGCGCGGCGTCCACCCCCCTTGTCCCGACGGTCGAAGCTCGGCCGTTGTCATCCGAGCTGAGAACGATCTGATCGACGTCGATCCCGCTGACTTCGCCCGCCGTGGCGCTCAGTCGGTGAGTACCGGGGCTAAGCACTATCGGTGCACAGGATTGAACCCTCAGGCGGCCGTCAGCAGCCGGATCGGACAGTCGGAGGGGCACCCCGCGCCCGTCGATCTTCAACAGGTCCACTCTGCAATCCGGGTCGACGATGCCGGTGGTGGCACTGGCAACCTCGAGTCCCCTGATCTCTGCGACTCCAACCGGTAGAGCAGTGGCGCCCGGTGAGCCGTCGGTCAGCCGGCCAGCGGTGGCGGGGAAGCTGATCTTGACCCGACGGCCGCTTGTCCCACGGGGTACGGGAATGACGACGGTGGAGACGTGACCAGGTACCAGTTCCTCATCGCTCGAGGTGACATCGCGGGTGGCAACGACAGCCCCGTCGACCGTTACGGCGACCCGTTCCGGCAAGGAGTGACGGCCGTCCGCCAGGACGTCGATAGCCAGATTCTCCACCGTCATCTCCCGGTCACTGGCCACCCGTATCCAAGCACCGTCCGCCCCGGGCGAGGCCGTAGCAGGAAAGTTCGAGACCCAGGCGGTGGTCGGGTCGCCGTCGAACGCCCTCGATCCCCGAGCCTCGGGGTCACCCGACAGGCGGCTGGACGAGGTGACCTGTGCCGAGCCTTCGGTACCGAACAGTTGATCCAGGACTGGGTCAGTTGCGAGGGAGCCCGGCCGGGCGAGCCCCTTCAGCCCGAACGTCCGGGCGGTCGGTAGCTCGAAGCTGCGCTCCAGGGTCAGCTCTTCGTCATGGCGGTCCCATCGATCTGGATCGGTACGGAGACGGGTCATGACAAGATCCAGCGTGAGCTGGCCGCTGGTCGCGCCCAGCCGACCGAGGAGGTCGGTGGGCATCTTCACGACCTCGACAACCGCCAATCGCCCGAGGCCGATCTCTGCAAAGCCGACGGCGTTGGCGGTGGCTGGGTCACCCTCGGTCGCCGAGACGCCGGTGATCTCGATCGTCACCGAGCGGGCCGTCGTCTCGGGCAGTGCGACCATCTGGCCGTCAGGAGACATGGAATCAGGGTCCATGGCGATATCGATCGGCTCGGCCCCGTCGACCGAGATCCGGGCTTTCGTGACTCGCCGGTCGCGGGGCCCGTCCTGGGGTTGTACCAGGACCAATCGATCCAGTCGTGTGGGTCGATCGAGGGTGATGGTGAGCGACTCTCCCACTGGATCACGGCCGCCGACCCGCCATGAGGTGTTCAGCCGACCGTCGATGGCCGCGGCCGGTCGGTCCTCGGGGCGTGACGCCCCGCCTCCAGCCGAAGTCGACCGGACCGTGGCTCCCAGTTGATCCACAACGGTACGGGTCCGATCGTCGGGGTTGGGAAAGGTTTGGAGCCGCTTGTCATAACCGGACGGTTCGACCATGGTCTCGCCGGATTCCTCAGTGGGTCCTCGGGTGTCACGCAGCGAGTAGAACCAGGTCTGGATTCGGCGACGATTGCTGTCGGTAACCACCAGCGCAGCCCCCGAGCCAGCGGCTGATTCGAGCATCGAGTCGGACATGGCACCGGACAGCAACACCATGGCTCGTCCGTCGATGAGGCCGGCGGCTGCTGCGTCGACGATCCCGTCGCCGTCACCTTCCAGCACCACCGATCCGGCGATAGGAGCAACCCTCACCACGGGTCGGGTACCGGATACTCCGGCGACAACCACGGGAGGAAGGGGGGTGGAGCGGTCCACCCCTGTACCTGAGAGATCCGATGGGACGAGAGCATCGAGTTCGGGGTCTCCAGCGTTGACGGTCGGCTCACCGAAGGTGGCCGGACCCTCCAAGCCGAGCGCGAGTGGATCGACCAGCAGGTTCCACACCGAATCGGGCCCCGGGACGGGGAACCGCTCGAAGCGGAGGTCATTGCGGAACACCACCGATCCCACACCCAGCAGCCGGGCTACGGGAGCGAGGCTGGCGGGATCCAGAACACCGTTCTGAAGGCGACGGTCCAGGGCATCGAGCAGCAGGACCGACTCGGGAGAGCCGTAGGGAAGTATCTCGCGGGCCACATAGGGACGCTCGATGAGCAATGGCGTGATCGGCTCGACTGCGTTACCCCACCGGTAGTCAGCGAAGTTGGCGCCCGGGAGCTCCAGGACCCGCGTGGACGAGCCCTGAGAGTCCAGATATCTAGCCGCGGCATACCAGTATCGGGGTAGCTCGCTGGGACGGTTCATCCCGTCGGTGAGCATCCCCACCCTGACGACCGGAGCCAGACCCGCGACCGCCGCAAGAATCACCACACCCGCCGCTGCCCGACGGGGCGTGCGCCGGGCGATGGCTGCGACGCCCGCCGCCAGTACCAGTGCCATCGCCAAGACCAGTACGGGCACCACTCGCGGGTGATTCCGGAACGCCAGCCCGGCCGATGTGGACTCCACGGCTGCCCGAAACAGGCGTCCCGCTGGACTCGGCTTGTCATATGGCCAGGCACCCACCGCCACCACCATGGCCATCCACAAAGCGATCACCAGACCCCGCAACCGCCAGCGAAGCACGGTGGCCACAGCCATGCTGAGCACCGGAACCAAAAAGCTCAGAGCGATGGCCAGTGGATGGTTGTCGTAGTAGTCCGCCTGATCAAGCGACCAGCCCGCACGATCCGAGCCGTAGAAGAACCAGTTGCCCAACCCTCGCAGGACGTCATCGGGACTCGAGCGCTCGGCCACGGTACGGAGGTTCTCCGTCAGTTGGAGTACCGGCATTCCGTACCCACCCTGGACCCTCAGACCAGCCAGCCACCACACGCACACCGGCAGCGTGAGGACCACCAGACGCAGTGCCGCTCCGACCGTCCGTCGGGGCCCCGGGCCGGAAACGGCAGCGTGTATCAGCACCGCCAGTGGGCCGATGCCGACCAGGATCAGTGACGCCGCGTTGACTCCAGCTACCGAGAACGTGACCAGAGCGAACAAGGCCGGATGACGCCAGCCGCCTCTCGATACAGCCCGTCTGGTCAGCTCCACCATCCAGCCCAGGCCCACCCACGGCAACAGAAGAACCGACGTCCGAGCGGTGAAGGCCAGTTGATAGGGGCTGAGGGCATACACCGCCGCTCCAGCTACCGCGGCTGCTCGCCCCAGTCCCAACGACCGGATCAACCACCGCACTCCCAGCCCGGCCAGCAACGTCAGAGTCCCCAACCACAGACGTTGCGCCACCCAGGTGGGGACTCCGATGGCCTCGAAAAACCAGAACCACGGGCCCATCGGCCACAGGTATCCGATGTGCTGGTGGGGCACGGTGCCCGCGCCAACCGAAGGGTCCCAGAGATATGTCGCGCTCGACATGAACGCGCCGGGGTCCACGTACAGTGCCTGTTTGCTGTCGGAGCTCACCGCCCCAGGCGACGAGACCAAGAGAGGTACATAGGCCACCAAGGCCATGAAGGCGACCTCGACCCCCGCCGACCAGCGCCGAGGACCCCGAGGTGCAGGCGGCGCTGACATGAGGACTGGATTGTACCGGGGCCACCCGGTGCAGCTTCGGACCGGCGGCGGCCCGCTACCGTACCGGTGCCACCCGGCCAGGTGGCTGCCGACCGTCGTGACGCCACCGTGACCCATATGCCGTCTTCCGCCTCCAGGGCAGGAACCAATGGGCCCGATCCCAGGTCCCAGCCACCGCACCGATGGTCGTGGAAGCCCCTCCTCGGTCTGGCGGCTCTGTGCTATGTGCCGTTTCTGGTGACCCGCCCCGGATGGGTTAGCGCCGACACCAAGACATACCTGTACCTGGATCCCTCGGCCCTCCTTGCCAAGGCCTGGTCGATGTGGGACCCCAACGTCGGCCTTGGGACCGTGTCGCACCAGACCATCGGATATCTGTGGCCCATGGGGCCCTGGTTCTGGCTGTTCGACGCCCTGGGCGTTCCGGACTGGGTGGCCCAACGGCTGTGGTGGGGGTCGCTCCTGTTCGCCGCCGCCAGCGGAATGGCCTACCTGCTCCGACGGTTCGAGATGCCGGCCATCGCGGTCTGGCCGGCGGCGGTGGCTTACGGGCTGAGCCCCTACGCCGTCGCGTACCTCGGGCGACTGTCGGGAGTGCTGCTACCGGCCATCGGACTGCCTTGGCTCATGGCTCTGACGGTCCAGTCGATCAGAGTCCGCTCCTGGCGCCATCCCGCGTTGTTCGCGTTGGTAGTGGCGACGGTTGGAAGTGTGAATCTCACCGCCCTTGCGCTGGCTGGTCTGGCTCCACTCACCTGGGTCATCTACGCCGCCGCAGCGGGCGAGGCCCCGATCCGGCGAATTGCTGGAGCTGTGGCTCGGATTGGGGTCCTGACAATGATCACCAGCGCGTGGTGGCTGGCCGGTCTGAGCGTTCAGGCAACCCATGGGATCGACATCGTCCGCTACAGCGAGACGGCCGAGGTGGTGGCCCGTACTTCGACCGCGTTCGAAGTGATCCGCGGTCTCGGATACTGGTTCTTCTACGGCGGAGACAAGGCCGAGCTGTGGATCGAACCGAGCTTTCAGTACACGCAGCGTCCCCTGGTTGTGGCTGTCACGTTCGTGGTGCCGTTGCTGGCCCTGACCGCAGTTGCAGTTGGGCGGTGGCGTCACCGCACCTACTTCGCAGGCCTGTACGTGATCGGGGTGATGGTCGCAATAGGCGCTCATCCCTGGAGCAATCCTTCACCGCTGGGCCGCATGATCCAGGCGTTCCTGGGAACTGATCGGGGCCTGGCGTTTCGCAGCCTTCCCCGTGCAGTTCCGGTCGCCACTCTGGCCGCGGCTTCGCTGGTGGCCGGGGGGCTGGCATGGGTTGTCAGATATCGGCCACCTCTGGCACGACCAGTTGCGGCACTGACGGTGTTGGCCTCGGTCATGGCCATGGTCCCTCTGTGGCAACGGTCCATCGTGCAGGACAGCCTGAGTCGCCGTGAGGTTCCCGACTACTGGATCGAGGCGGCCCACCTACTCGACCAGCGAGACGACGGCACCCGAGTAATGGCCATACCTGGCAGCGACTTCGCGTCGTACCGATGGGGCAACACCGTCGACCCGATCCTCCCCGGCCTCATGGACCGCCCGTTCGTGGCCCGCGAACTGGTGCCCTATGGAACTCCAATGTCGGCCGATCTCCTCAACTCCTTGGATCTACGACTCCAGGAACGAACCCTCGAGCCTTCGGCTCTGGCCCCTCTGGCGAGACTTCTACGGGCCGGGGATCTGCTGGTCCGAGGCGACCTACAGTTCGAGCGCTACAACCTGGCGCGACCCAGAATCGTCTGGAGACTGGTGACCAACGCACCCGGCCTGGGAGAGCCGATCGTGTTGACCGGCCCGGTAGACAACCGCCCCATCGACCTTATTCCCATGAGAGACGTGGTCTGGTTGCTCGAGGAGGCAGACCTACCCGATTCTCCCGCCTTGGCAGTGGTACCGGTGAGCGATGTGCCGGGCATTGTCGATGTCAAGGACGCGGCCGGTGCGGTGGTGTTGTCGGGCGACGGCGCCGGAGTGGTCGATGCCGCGACCGCCGGAGTCATCGACGGTACCGAACTGCTCCGCTACAGCGCTTCACTCCAGCAGCGGACGATCCAAGATGAGGTCAGCCGGGGGGCGGTTCTGGTGGTGACGGACTCGAATCGGCGCCGAGGGGAGCGGTGGGGTTCGCTCCGACACACCCGTGGTTACACCGAAATGGTCGACGAGCATCCGTTGGCCGAGAACCTCACCGACAATCGCCTGCCTCGATTCCCTGAGGCCAACTCTGACAGCCAGGCAGTGACGATCCAGCGTGGCGGGATCCGCGCCCAGGCCACCTCCTACGGCAATCCGATCACCTTCGCGGCCGACGCCCGACCCGCTCTGGCGGTGGACGGCGATGACGAGACGGCTTGGGCTACGGCCGCCTTCAGCGACGCCCGTGGTCAGACCCTGCTCCTGACCCTCGACGAACCACGCGAGATCGATCACCTGCGCCTCTTCCAGCTTCCCGAGGTCAGGACGACCCGCGCCATCACCAGGGTGAGGATCGATCTAGGCGACGGCCGGCCGCTCGAGGTCGATCTGGGCAACGAATCCCGGTTGCCGCCCGGCCAGAGGGTGGATTTGGGGTCGCGTCGTTCAGATCGCATCGAGATAACAGTTCTGGCTGACAACCTCAACAACCCGCCGCGCTACGGAGATGCTGGGCCGGTCGGATTCACCGAGGTCACGATAGGAAGTGATTCACCGGTACTTGACGAGATCGTCCGGATGCCCATCGATCTCGTGGATGTCCTCGCTGAAGGTTCGGCGCTTCGCGACGAGACCCCGCTCACCTACGTGATCACCCGACTCCGTCAGGATCCGACCGACCGCACCCGGGAGGACGAGGAGCGCTCCATCGCCCGCCAGTTCCGGGTGCCGGCAACACGATCCTTCACCCTGCGCGGGACGGCGCGGCTTTCTGGCCGAGCCGCCGACACCGTGCTCGATGAGGTTCTGGGCCAGGCGTCCCCTTCGGTAACCGCCTCCAGCTCCCTACGCCTCAGTGGTAGTAGACGCGACCGGGCGAGTGCGGCGCTCGATGGCGACCCAGCCACCGTCTGGAGTAGCGCCTTCGGGCGAGCCGAGGGGGAGTCGATGACCGTCACCACCAACACTCCCCGAACATTCGATCACCTGGACATGCTCGTGGTAGCCGACGGCGTGCACTCAGTCCCGACCCGACTGGTCATCAGCGTCGACGGGCAGGTCATCGCCAGACCGGAGCTTCCACCGATTACCGACGGTGCCAGCGCCGGCCACACCGTGTCGGTACCGGTGGACTTCCCCGCCACCCGCGGCACCTCGATCGAGGTGGAGATCGATCAGAGCAGACAGATCAAGTCGGTCGACTGGACATCGGTTCAACCCATATCTCACCCTTTCGCCATTGCGGAACTGGGCATCGGCGGGATCAGAATCCCCCGGTCTCCGGCGCGGATAGACGACCGATGCCGTCACGACCTGCTCGAGATCGACGGACAGCCGGTTGGCCTGAGGATTCTGGGGAGTACCTCTGACGCGCTCGCAGGAAAGGCCTTGGAGGTCGAGACCTGCACTGACGAGGCCATCACGCTGACAGCTGGGGACCACGAGCTGCGCTCCGCCATCGGCGTCAGGCGAGGAATCGACATCGACCAGCTGGTGCTCGAATCGGCGGGGTCGCCCACCACCGTCCGAAGTGCCGCGACAGGTTCCTCGCGACACTCCATCAACGCGGTGGCCAAGGTCACCTCCGCCAGACCGGATCGGATGACCGTGAAGTTGACCGGCCTCCAACCCGGTAAGCCGGTCTGGTTCGTCCTGGGACAGAGTCAGTCCAATGGATGGAAGGCGACCGCTACGGGGGCCGGTGACCTGGGACCATCCGAGCTGGTCGATGGCTTTGCCAACGGCTGGCTGATCACCCCCACTGAGTCATCCGCGACCGTGACTCTCGAGTTCACACCCCAGAAGCGGGTCACCGCCGCCCTGTTCCTGTCGGCCATCGGGGTGGCGGTGTGTCTGGTCTTGATCATCCCCCGTCCCGACGCCACCAGACGTGTACCGGTCGGGGCTCTCCCTGGACTCGTGCATGGACTGGAGGGTGAGCCCCTTGCCATGCGCTGGGCGGGTGCGCTCGGGTTCGCGATCGCAGCCATGTCCCTGCTGGTGGTGGCGCCGCCGATCGCGGTCGCTATCGGTCTCGCTGCCTGGGCCGGTGCCAGCTCCCGCCCGGCACGGTGGGCTCTGGGGGTCCTGCCACTGATCCTGGTTGGGACTGCCGTCGCCTACGGTCTGGCACTCCTGGTAACCCACTACATCGCTCCGGGCGCCGAGTGGGTACACGAGCTCGAGCGTCTCCACCCCATCGCACTGGCTGGTGTCGTCGCCCTCGGTGCCGAAGTGGTGGTGGACATCGTCTGGCGACGGCGCGCCCTGTTGCACGGTTGGAGTAGAAGACGTCACCAGCCCGCAGACACCAAGCGCCAACCGCCCCGACGGTAGGTTCGAACTCGGACTACCGGTCTGTCAATCCTCCTGTCAAAGGACCGCAATGACCACGATCACTGAACCTCCAGCCGACGAGCGAGGCCTGATCTTCATCACCCCGACTGCGTTCGCTGATCCGACGACGTGGCACGAGACCGCCGCCGAACTCCGTCGTGAGAACCCGGTCGCCAGAGTCGAGTCAGACGGATGGCCGCCGTTTTGGGCTGTCACTCGTCACGCTGATGTGCTGGAGGTGTCGCGACGCAGCGATGTGTTCCACAACACCGGACGGTCCGCCCCGGGGCCCGATATCCAGTACGACATCCTCGATGTCATAGGCATCCAGCCGCGATCGCTGGTGCACATCCACGGTGAGCTTCACCAGCGCCACCGACAGGTGACCAACGACTGGTTCAAGCCAGCCGCTGTTCGTCGGCTTCAGCCCGCCATCGACGCCATCGCCGAAGAGTTCGCCGACCGTCTGGCCGCCCACGGAGGTGAGTGTGATCTCGCCGCCGACATCATCGTGCCTTTCACCCTCCGGGTGATCATGAGCATCTACGGAGTGCCCGAGTCAGACGAGGCACTGATGCTGGAGCTCACCCAGGGACTGTTTGGAGCCGCGGACCCCGAGTACCTAGGTGATTTCTCAGATCCGCTGTCGCTGATCACCAACACCGTGGCGAGGTTCCAGGACTACTTCGACTCGATGACCGCCGACCGACGGGCCCATCCCACCGACGACCTGGCCACCGTCATCGCCAACGGGGAGATTGATGGAGAGCCGTTGGGTGAGAACGAACGGCTCTGGTACTACATCATCGTCGCCACCGCTGGCCACGACACCACCTCGTACGCGCTCTCGGGTGGCATCGAGGCGCTGCTGCGCAATCCCGATCAACTGGCCGCCGTGCACCAGAACCCCGAACTGGCGGGCGCCGCCGCCGAAGAGATGATCCGCTGGACTTCTCCGGTGCGCAGCTTCATGCGATGGGCCCAAAGTGACCATCAGCTTGGAGATGTCCTCATCCGAGAGGGCGACGCCGTCTTGACCTCGTATCCGTCAGCCAACCGCGACGACGCCGTGTTCGCTGACCCGATGCGCTTCGACATACACCGAACCGATGCCGATCGTCTGCTGTCGTTCGGGTTGGGGGTTCACTACTGCCTCGGCTCCCAGGTGGCCCGTCGTGAGGTTCGAACCCTGCTGTCCGCCCTACTCGGACGGGTGAGTCGGTTGGAGCTGGCCGGAGAGCCGACCTATGCCGAGTCTCATTTCGTGAGCGGAGTCAAGCACCTGCCCGTGTCCTACTCACTTCGCTGACAGGAGATCGGCGGCTGATCCACCCTTGACAATTTGCACTGACAGTGCAGAGACTCGGTAGGTCCCGGGGAGTCCGGGGTGACCAGACGGAGTCCTTAGTGAGTTCAGCGGCCACAGCCGATCCAACCACCCGTGACGACCTTCGAGCCCGGTACCGCCTCGAACGTGACAAGCGGCTACGTGCCGATGGAAATGCTCAGTACATCGAACCCACCGGTCGGTACGCCCATCTCGTCGACGACCCGTGGGTGGAACACCAAAACCGATCACCGCTCTCTGAGGAAGTTGAGGTCGTCGTCATCGGTGCTGGCTTCGGAGGCCTGGCCACCGGGGCGCGTCTGAAAGAGGCCGGGATCGGTGACGTTCGCCTGATCGATGGAGCTGGCGACGTCGGGGGTGCGTGGTATTGGAACCGGTACCCGGGCGCCATGTGCGACACCGCCGCCATGATCTATCTCCCACTGCTGGAGGAGACGGGCTACCGCCCCAGCCACAAGTATGTTCCGGCTTCAGAGATCTTCGAGCATGCCCGGCGAATTGCCCGCCACTACGACCTCTACGACCGGGCGCTCCTGTCGACGTCGGTGACCTCATTGGACTGGGATGACCAGACAGGACGGTGGACCGTACACACTGACCGTGGAGACCGGTTGCGGGCCAGGTTCGTGGCCATGGGGACTGGGCCCCTTCACCGTCCGAAGCTCCCGGGAATTCCCGGTATCGAGACGTTCGCCGGTCACGCTTTCCACACCAGTCGATGGGACTACGACTACACCGGAGGCGATCCCACTGGGCGACCCATGACCGGCCTTTCCGACAAGGCGGTCGGAATCATCGGCACCGGTGCCACCGCTGTGCAGTGCATTCCTCACCTCGGACGATCCGCCCGCGACCTTTACGTCTTCCAGCGAACCCCTTCCTCGGTGGACGTCCGCAACAACCAT
>CAUJFC010000150.1 GCA_963169755.1 Actinomycetota bacterium
CACGTCGGTCCCGGCGTCATCGGCACCGATCAGCAGACGCAGCACCACCAACAGGGCAGCAGCACCGCCCAGCCCCAGGATCACCAGGGGCAGGGGCACCGGCAGCTCGGGCAGGGTGACCCCGTCGAGCACCTTGGTGACCACTACGTAACCCACCAGGATCAGCCCGCACAGCACCGGCACGATCCCGGTGAAGAAGTAGTCCCAGCCACTCTGGCTGGCGCTGTAGCCGAACGCCTCCCACTTGAACCAGGGCAGGAAGGAGAACACGAACAGGGCCAGGCCCGACCCGGCCATGACCTTGTCTCCGATCGAGAGCTTGCTGAGATCCATGACCGCCTCCTGTGGCGTCGGTGTGAGTTACCTGGAACAGGGCCAAGGTACTTCAGCGTCCAGAACGATCCGGGGAACCACGCTGGAGCAGGGCAGAGCTGGTTGGGGGCTGAGCCCCCCGGACGCGTAGCGTCGGGCGCCGTGCGCGTCGCGGTGCTGGTGTCGGGAACCGGGAGCATTCTCACCGCCATGGTCGATGCCGGGGTGCCGGTGAGCCTGGTGGTGGCCGATCGGCCCTGCCCCGGACTGGGTCTGGCGACCGAGCGTGGCATCGCCACCGAACTGGTGGAGCGCACCAGCTTCGGGGACGACTTCGACCGCGACGAGTACTGCACCCGCCTCGCCCAGGTCCTGGGCGACCATCGGATCGGGTTGGTCGTCATGGCAGGGTTCGGCACCATCCTCACCGAACCCATGCACCAGGCATTCCCCGAGCACATCCTCAACACCCACCCCGCTCTGCTGCCTTCGTTCAAGGGCTGGCACGCCGTGCGAGACGCTCTGGCCTACGGCGTGAAGGTCAGCGGATGCACGGTGCACGTGGCCGGACTGGCCGTGGACACCGGGCCGATCCTGGCCCAAGAGGCGGTACCGGTGCTCGACGGCGACACCGAGGCCACCCTCCACGAGCGGATCAAGGCGGTGGAACGGCGGATCTACCCCGAGACCGTGCTGGCCATCCTCGGGCGGGGCACGGTGCTGCCGTGACCGCCTCCTGCGACCTCGGGCCGGCGATCAGCGCCGGGCCGCTCCGACCTCTGCGAAAGGGACCTCAGCCATGAGGGCGTTGTTCTCCGTCTACGACAAGACCGGAATCGTCGAACTGGCCGCTGGCCTGGCCGAACTGGGCTGGGATCTGGTGTCCAGCGGTGGAACGGCCGCCGCCCTGCGAGAGGCGGGACTGACCGTCACCGACACCGAGACCTTGACCGGGTTCCCCGCCATCTTGGGGCATCGGGTGATGACCCTGCACCCCAAGTTGCACGGCGGAATCCTGGCCGACCGGACCAGAGCCGACCACCGTGCCGACATGGAGGCCCACGGCATCGAACCCATCGACCTGGTGGTCACCAACCTCTACCCCTTCGGGACCGACCCGGCTGCCTTCACCCACGGCGGCGGCACCGCCGAGGACCTGATCGACATCGGTGGACCGGCCATGACCCGCGCCGCCGCCAAGAACCACGCCCAGGTCGGCGTGGTGGTGGACCCCGCCGAGTACCCGGCGGTGCTCGAGGAGATCCGCGCCAACGGCGCCCTGTCGGCTGACACTCGCCGGCGACTGGCCCGAACCGCCTTTGCCCACACCGCTGCCTATGACGCCGGGGTGGTGGCCTGGTTCGACGCCGAGGCCGGCGACCTGCTGCCCCCCACCTTGCACGTGGCCGCCACTCGGGAGGACCGCACCCTCCGCTACGGCGAGAACCCCCACCAGGCGGCCGCCCTCTATCGCGATCAGGGCGCGGATCCCTGGTGGGCCACCGCCACCCAACACGGGGGTATGGCCCTCAGCTACCTGAACCTGTTCGACGCCGACGCCGCCTGGCTGTTGGCCCACGACTTGGGGTCGCTGGGTGGCACCGTCGATCCGGCCCGCCCGGCGGTGGCCATCATCAAGCACGCCAACCCCTGCGGGGCGGCGGTGGCCGACACCCTCGCCGATGCCTACGCCCGGGCATTCGACTGCGATCCCCGTTCGGCCTTCGGCGGGATCGTGGCCCTCAACCAGCCCGTCGACGACGCCACCGTCGAGGCCATGGTGGCCGCCGCCCAGGCCGACGTGGTCATCGCCCCCGGCTACGGCCCCGGGGTGGTGGAACGACTTCAGGCCAAGCGCAAGAACACCCGACTGCTGGAGGCGGTGGCTCCCACCGCCGCCGCCCGCCACCTCCGACCCGTCTCGGGGGGCTGGCTGGTGCAGGAGCCTCACCGGTTGGTGACACCACCCACCGAGTGGCGGGTGGTCACCGACCGTCAACCCACCGACGCCGAACGGGCCGACGCCGCCCTGGCGTTTCGGATCTGCGCGGCGGTCACCTCCAACTCGATCGTGCTGGTGAAAGACGGTGTGGCCTGGGGTATCGGTGCCGGTCAGCAGAACCGGGTCGAGGCCGGTCAGATCGCGGCCGAGAAGGCGGCCGGTCGCGCCGCCGGAGGGGCGTGTGCCAGCGACGCCTTCTACCCGTTCCCCGACGGCATCGAGGCGGCGGCGGCCGCCGGGGTGGCGGTGATCGTGCAGCCCGGTGGCTCGGTTCGAGACGAGGAGAACATCGCCCGGGCCAACGAGCTCGGGGTGGCCATGCTGTTCACCGGCGAGCGCCAGTTCAAGCATTGACGATCTGGTGGGCATCCTCGATGCCGGGGCCGGTGAACCGGGCCTGAGACTCGGCCTTTCTTCACTTGGGGCGCGGACAGCCTCACCCACAGTGAAGGGTGTCAAGTGGGTGGGCCAACGCGCCGATCCCTACGGTTGCCGGCGATCAACCCGAACCCCTGCCGCTGAATCCTTACTCGGAGGCTCCCATGCAGCACCTCACCTCCGTTGCAACCCGTAGGTCCGGCCCGGCGCCGTGGGCCCTGGCCGGACTGGCTCTCGGTGTGGGTATCGGACCCGTGGCCGGCGGAACCTGCCTGGCCATGTGCGTGGTCGCCGCCCGACGGGCCGCCCGCCACCCCGGCGTGGCACCGTCGGTGGTGGCCGCCGACGGCCTGGTGGGTGCCGAATACGGCCGACCGGGTGCGCCTCTGCGGGTCACCTTCATGGGAGACAGCCTGGCCGCCGGCATCGGTGCCGACGAGGTCCATGAGACCCCGGCGGTGGTGGTGGCCCGTCTCCTCCAGCGTCCCGTCGATTTGCGGGTGCTGGCGGTACCCGGTGCACGCTCGGGTGATGTGGTCCACGAGCAGGTCCCGCGCTACACATCCTCGGACCTGGTGGTGTTGAGCGTGGGGGCCAACGACGTGGCCTCGCGGATCTCTCGACGGCGCTACCGCCGCAACCTCGACGCCGTCCTGGCCGCCACCGCCCCCACTCCCACCGTGGTGATGTCGATGCCCGACATCACCATGGCTGACCGAATCGGACAACCCCTGCGCTGGTTCGCCGGCCTGCGGGCCCGCTACTTCGACGCGGCGCGTCGCCGGGTCACTGATCGTCATCCCCATGCGGTGTCGGCCGATGTGGCCTCCATGCCTTCCGATCTGTCGCGGGCCGCCGGTCGTGAGTTGTTGTGTGCCGACCGCTTCCACCCCGGTCCTCAGGTGTATCGGATCTGGGCCCAGCGGATCACCGCCGCCGCCCGTCCCCTGCTCACCCCCGACCTGTCACCCATGGCGGTGCTGGGTACTCCCGCTCCCGTTCTGGTCTGACCGCCAGGCGAGGCTGAACAACACGTGGACCCGGGCGGGTACCCCCCGGTCGAGCCGACCGTCGGGGTCGGCGGTGATGCCGGTGGCGTGCGACCATGGGATCGGTCCCGACGGTGGGGCCCCGGTCCGAAAGGAAGCACATGGCAGCACGGATGATGCCGGGAGCACCGGTGGCCGAGGCGGTTTTCGCCGACCTGGGCCCCCGCATCGATGCCCTGGTGGCGGCCGGGCACACCCCCGGCCTGGGCACCATCCTGGTGGGCAGCGACACCGCCAGCGCCGGCTACATCCGCATGAAGATGGAGAAGGCCGAATCGCTCGGCTTCACCTCACCCCACATCCATCTGCCCGACGATGCCACCCAAGCCGACGTGCTGGCCGCCATCGGCCAGATGAACGACGCCGATGACGTGGACTCGGTGCTGATCCAGCACCCGACCCCGCCCCATATCGATTTCGACGCCGCTCTGTTGGCCCTGGACCCCGACAAGGACGTCGACGGACTCCACCCGGTGAACATGGGGCGTCTTGCCCTGGGGATGCCGGGGCCGGTTCCGTGCACTCCGGCGGGCATCGAAGCCCTGCTGGCCCACTACGAGGTACCGGTGTCGGGCCACGAGGTGTGCATTCTCGGGCGGGGCACCACCCTTGGTCGCCCGCTGGCTCTGCTGCTGTCTCAGAAGCGGCCCACCGCCAACGCTGCCGTAACCGTGGTGCACACCGGGGTCCCCAACTGGGCCGACTACACCCGCCGGGCCGGCATCGTGATCGCAGCAGCCGGAGTGCCGGGCATCCTCCAGCCCGAACACATCAGCCCTGGTGCGGTGGTGGTGGGCGGCGGCGTGCGCTACGAGGGTCGCAAGCTGCTGCCCGACGTCGACGAGCGATGCGAGGCGGTGGCGGGAGCCATCACCCCCAGGGTGGGAGGAGTGGGTCCCACCACCATCGCGATGCTGTTCCGCAACGCCGTGGAGGCCGCCGAACGTCGCGCCGACCTGGCTTGACCGTTCGCCCGATCTCGACACTCCGGCAGTACTGCAGTTCCCGGATAGTCGGGCGATCGGGCTCCTACTCGGCGATGGTCACCACGGTGACTCCGAGGGCCCTGTAGGTGGGAAGGGCGCGCTGGTCGAGAGTCGCGAGTGCTACGTCGTGATGGCGGGCGGTGGCTGCTACCAGCGCGTCATACACCGCTCCGCCGGTGACACCCAGATCGGCCAACTGGGCAACGAGCAAGGCGGACTCATCGGCTGGCAGGTGAAGGCTGAGCGGAAAGTTGGCGGCCAGCAGGTCCACCACTGTGGCTGATGGCTGACGCATCGGGGCCGGAAGGCGGGTCAAGACCGAGAACGTCTCGAACGCGGCGTGCCCGCACAAACCAAGTGAAAGTTGACCGATCTGGTCGTGGGTGATTCCGTGAGCTGGATGATCGGCCAGCAGCAGGGCGACGGCCGCGCTGGTGTCGACCAGTAGGTCCGGAGTCGTCACCGCTGGTCGCCAGCGCGGAGCGCTGCAATCTGATCGGCGGTGATGGTCGATCCGGTGGCAGCTATCACCGGACGACCGTCTCGCTCTTCCAGCCTGGTGTCGGCGGCAGCCTCGACTACCACCGTGGTACCCACCAGACGAACTTCGACCTCGCCTGGGCCGATACCAGCGGCATCACGGAGCGACTTGGGCAGTACCAGCCGTCCAGCCTTGTCGATGGTGGTGCGCATGGCGATCATGTTACCAACATCAATACCATTCTAAATACCACTGATTGTCCGGCTCCAGGTGGAGTCCACTAGTTGGGCGGGTCAGTCGGCGTTGGAGCGGTGGTAGGCACGGATGGCCAGGGGGGCGCAGACCGCCACGATTCCCACGATCCACAGCCAGGTGTAGAGCACCGGGTTGGCGATGGGCCACGGGTCT
>CAUJFC010000151.1 GCA_963169755.1 Actinomycetota bacterium
TCGCCATCGCCCTCGGAGTGGTGAGCGTGCACCGGCTGGACCACACCGTGTCGCGGGCCTTCCCGGTACTGGTCGGGTTGGGTGTCGCCTTCGCACTGCTACGGGTGGTGCTGACCGCCCTCACCGCCCACTCTCCCGAGAGCGTGACCGCCCCGGTGGACGTGTGGGTGACTCTGCCTCAGGCCACCCTGCCCCGGCTGTTGGGAGGGTTCACCATCGGCGGCCCCATCGAAGCGGTGGTGGTGATGACCGCCGCCAGTCAGGCCTTCGCCGTGGTGGGGATCATGGCAGCGTTCGGCGCGTTCAATGCCGTGGCCTCACACCACGAACTACTCCAGTCCACACCCCGGGCCTTCCACGAGCCGGGCCTGATGGTGACGGTGGCTCTGGCGTTCGTCCCTTCGACCATGGCGGCGGTCACCGCCACCCGCGACGCCGACCGAGCCCGCACCGGAGGTCGGGCGGTACGCCGGGGCCGACTGGTGCGCACCACCATGCCGATCCTGGAGTCGGGACTGGAACGGGCGATGGCCCTGGCCGAATCCATGGACTCTCGTGGCTTCGCCCGGGCCGGTGGGTCGCAGCGAGACCGCTTGACCGGCTGGTTGGGTTTGGGGTCGATGCTGGCGCTGGGCGTGGCGTTCCTGGCGCTGGTGGGCCGAGCGTCGAACTGGGCGTTGATGGCCGGAGCGTTGGGTGCGATCGGCCTGGTGGCGGCGGTGGTCAGCGCCACCCGTTCGGCAGGCACCAGCCGCTACCGGCCCAGGCGCCTGACCCGACTGGACATGGCCGTGGGGGCGACGGTGCTGGTGGCACCGGTGGTGCTGGCGGTGCTGGCCTCAACCGGTCACTCGACCCTGGTGTGGTGGCCCGACCCGGTGGCCTTCCCGGACTTCGCGGCCGCCCCGGCGGCGGGCCTGGCGTTCCTAGCTGCGCCACTGGTGGTCAGCCCCCGACCTGAGGTGAGCGACATGGCCGAGGCCGGACAGTGACCATCGGCGACGTGTTCTGGTCTGGAGTGGGGTTTGCCTACCCCGACGGGCCGACCGCGGTTGACGGGTTGACGTTGAGCGTGGAGGCCGGTGAGGTGGTTCTGGTGGTGGGCCAGTCCGGCTCGGGCAAGTCCACGTTCCTGCGCACCGTCAACGGTCTGGTGCCACACAGCTCGGGTGGCCGGTTCCGGGGTGAGGTGATCGTGTCAGGTCGCAGCACCAGCCACCACCGGCCCCGTGATCTGGCCGACGTGGTGGGCTTCGTCCACCAGGTCCCGGAAGCCCACTTCGTGGTGGACCACGTCGAACACGACATCGCCTTCGCCCTGGAGAACCTGGGGTTCGACGCCACCACCATGCGCCGCCGAGTCGAAGAGGTACTCGATGCCCTGGCGGTGGCCCACCTGCGCCACCGCTCGCCCGCCACCCTGTCGGGCGGTGAACGTCAGCGGTGCGCCATCGCCGGGGCCCTGGTGGCCGCCCCGGCGGTGCTGGTGCTCGACGAACCGACCTCGATGCTCGACCCCCAAGGTGCCGACGACGTACTCAACGCCGTGCGCCGCCTGAACGATGACCTGGGGACCACGGTGATCATGGCCGAGCACCGTCTGGAGCGCGCCGCCCCCCTGGCCGACCGGGCCATGGTGCTCGAATCCGGCCGGGTGACCAGCGATGGCACACCATCGCTGGTGTTGCCGCCCCTACCCGGTGCCCCACCGGTGACCCGACTGGCGGCCGTACTGGGCTGGCCCGAGGCCCCGTTGACGGTGCGCGATGCCCGCCGGGCCCTGCGATCTGCCGGCCGCCCGACGTGGGCCGCATCTGCCCCTGGCTCGATCGGGTCCACGGACCCTTCCGGATCATCCGGATCATCCGGCTCCTCTGATGGCACGGGCCTCGCTCGGCTCCCAGGGTCAGGACCCGACAGCCCATCGCCGCCGGCTCCGGGCGAGGTGGTGGTGCGGGTCCGGGGATTGAGCGTCTCTCACGGACCCCGCCCGGTGCTTCACAACGTCGACCTGGACCTGCACCGGGGCGAGATCGTGGCGGTGCTGGGGCGCAACGGTGCCGGCAAGACCACCCTGTTGCGGGCCACCGCTGGAGCCCTCAAGCCCACCTCGGGCTCGGTGGAGGCCACGGTGCCGGTGGCCCATGTACCCCAGGAGCCCGACTCGCTACTGGCGGCTGACACGGTGGCCGACGAGATCGCCACCACCCTGCGGCTGCTGCGCCGCCGCGACCCAGCCGCCGTCCAACACTGGTTGCAGGCCCTGAGACTGGAGGACTTGGCCCATCGACACCCCCGGTCGCTGTCGGTCGGGCAACGCCAACGGGTGGCCATCGCGGCGGTGGCGGTGGGCGACGCCCCGGTGCTGGTACTCGACGAGCCCACCAGAGGAATCGACGCCCCATCACTCGACGCCTTGGAGGCCGCCCTCGTTCAGCATCGCGACCGCGGCGGAACCGTGCTGGTGGCCACTCACGACGTGGAACTGGCCGCCCGGGTCGCAACCCGAGTGATCGTGCTGGGCGACGGTGAGATGGTGGCCGAAGGTCCCGCCCGCACCGTGCTGGCCGGGTCGCTGTTCGCCCCCCAGGTGCTGCGGGTCCTCCCGCCCTACCTGACCGTCGCCGAGGTGGCCGCCGCCCGCGCCAACCCGAGCGTTCAGCCTGCTCCCGGTCGGCCGTGACCGCCACCGCCCCTTCCTCGGTCACCTCCATCGTCGGCCGGACCCGTTCGAGCGCGGTCTACCTGCTGGTGCTGCTGGTGGGACTGGCCGCCTTCCTCTATCCGTTCTGGCTGCCATCGGACGCGCTACCGGCCGAAGCCCACGCTGGTGACGCTCCCCTGGTGGCGGCCGCCGTCGGGGCGCTGGCTGTGGCGGCGGTGACCCTGGAGGTGCGGAGAGGGACCATGAATGGGGCCACAGTTGCCCTGCTGGGCATGTTGTCGGCCCTGGCCGGACTGTTGAAGTTGCTGGACCTGCCCGGCGGCGGAAGTGGCCTGTTCTTTCTGGTGATCCTGGCGGGGGCGGCCTTCGGTCCCCGGTTCGGGCTGCTGCTGGGGCTGACGTCGTTCGTGGTGTCGGCAGTGCTGTCCAGCGGCATCGGCCCGTGGCTCCCGTTCCAGATGCTGACGCTGGGTTGGATGGGTGCGGGTGCCGGGTTCGTGGGGCTGGCCACCGCCCGAGCCCCTCGTCGAGTCGAGGTCGGGGTGCTGGCCTTGTACGGCTGGGTGTGGGGGTTCGTGTTCGGGGCGGTGATGAACCTGTGGTTCTGGCCGTTCGTGCGCGACGGCAGCGATCTGAGCTGGGCTCCCGGCATGGGGCTGGGCGACACGCTGCACAACTACTGGTCGTTCTATGTGGCCACGTCGTTCGCCTGGGACGCTGCCGGCGCCCTGGCCAACGCCGTCATCATCGTGGCGGTGGGTCGCCCAGTGCTGTCCACCCTCCGTCGCTATGCCAACCGCCTGAGCCCGGTGACCGAACTGGTTGCCACTGACCAGCCGCCTCGGCTCCCACCCACCACCCCGTTGGGGGATCAGCCGCCCACCAGGGGGAGGACCTGGTCGACGGTGGCGGTTCCGTCGAAGACCACCTCACCGTCGCGCAGGGCGATGCTGCGCGGTACCCGGTCGACGTAGGCGGGGTCGTGAGTGGCCACCACGGTGGCGGCGCCGTCGTGTTGCACCTCGGCCAGTAGCTCCAGCAACACCTGCTTGCCCGGTTGATCCAGGCCTACGAACGGCTCGTCGACCAGCAGCAGCGAGAACGGCCGCACCAGCGCCAGCACTATCGACGTCTTCTGCCGCAAGCCGCGACTGAACGTGGCCGGCAGGTCATCGACCCGGGGTGACAGGCCGAGACGGTCGCACAGGCCCTGGGCGTAGTCGTCCCAACCGTCTCCGCCGTGCAGCCGCGAGATGTACTCGACGTGCTCGCGTAACGACAGGTCGTCGTAGAGAACCGGGTCGTCGGGCAGGAACGAAGTGGTGGCCCGGGCGTCGATGTCGCCCACCTCGAACCCGGCCACCTCGATGGTGCCAGCCGTCGGTTCCAGCAGGCCCGCAACCATGCGCAACAGGGTGGACTTGCCCGAGCCGTTGTGGCCGATGAGCGCCACCGACTGTCCGACCCCCACCTCCAAGTCCAGCGGTTGAAGGGCCACCACTCCGTCATAGGTCTTGGTCAGTCCGGTGACTGCCAGGGCCGGGGGCTGCGGGCTCATCGGGTTGTCTCCGGGAAGCGGGTCGGGGTCATCGGGGGTCCTCGCTACGGTCGGCAGAGGGAGGGTCGGCAACAGCCGGCTGAGCGGGCTTGGGCTGATCACGGCGTCGGCCGATGGATTTCGGGGTGCTACCTCCCTGCACTCCGGGCGGCGCGGGCGACACCGGGCCAGCAGGTCGGCGACGAGCCGCTGAGCCCGAAGGTCGGCCCGACCCGCCAGTGTTCTGCCCGCTCGTACCAGCACCACTGGTGGGCGGCTCCCCCTCGCTCGCCCGCACCGCGTCGGCGTCCTCCCGCTCGGCAGCCTCCCGCTCGGCGGCGGCCCGTTCCATGACCTTGGAGGGCGAGGCATCTTCCATGGCCTTGGCGATCCACTCGTGGATCTCGTCGTGGAAATAGACCCACCCCGCAACCAGGGCTGCCACCACTGCCGGGACCACAGCCGCTACCGCCAAGGCCGTCGACATCGACCGGCCGTCGAGATCGGCCGAGCGGGCCATTACCAGCGGGAGGCCGGCCGCCACCGCCATCCCCGGCGGCCAGGCGGTACGGACCACGGTTCGCATACCAGCGATCTCGGGGGTCGACATGGACAGGACGTCCACCGCCG
>CAUJFC010000152.1 GCA_963169755.1 Actinomycetota bacterium
TCATGAACAAGGGGCTGGAGGTGATCGAGGCCCACGAACTGTTCGGTGAGCCGGCAGGAGATCACGGGGTGGGGATCGGTTTCGACCAGATCGAGGTGGTCGTCCATCCCCAGTCGGTGGTGCACTCGATGGTCACCTACACCGACGGCTCGACCATCGCCCAGCTCTCACGGCCAGACATGCGGTTGCCCATCGGCTATGCCCTGGCCTGGCCGGATCGTTCGGCCACTCCGTTCGGGGCGATCGACTGGTCCACGTTGTCACGCCTCGATTTCGAGCTACCCGATCGGGAGGCGTTCCCGTGCCTGGGGTTGGCCTACGACGCGGGACGGGCCGGTGGATCAGCGCCGGCCTGGCTCAATGCCGCCAACGAAGAGGCGGTCGCCGCCTTTCTCGATGGCCGGATCGCGTGGGCCGACATCGCGGCCGTGTGTGCTGGCGTGCTGGACCGCTATCAGCCCGAGCCGCTCGCCGTGGTTGACGATGTGGTCAGGGCCGACGCCCGCGCCCGGGCTGAGGCCCGTAGCCTGATGGGAACCTCACCGGCTCCCCACCCAGGCCCATGACCGAACTCAGCACCCCGCCCTCATCGTCGTCCACACCAGAACCGCAGGCCACCACAGTCGACCAGCCCGAGGCCGAACGGCCTGGAGGGGTTCGCTTCGCTGGGCTGAGACTGGCCGCCATGGTGGCGGTCCTCACCCTGGTCGGGATCCGCAGTCCATGGACGCTCGTGATGGTGCTGGCCTTGGTGGTGATGATCACCCTTCACGAACTCGGGCACTTCCTGATGGCTCGACGGGCCGGAATGAAGGTCACCGAGTTCTTTCTGGGATTCGGCCCCCGGATCTGGTCGACCCAGCGGGGTGAGATCGAGTACGGCATCAAGGCCATTCCGGCCGGGGCCTACGTGAAGATCATCGGAATGCACAACATCGAGCCGGTACCTCCGGCTGATGAAGGTCGAACCTACCGCCAGAAGTCATTCGGCCAGCGGGTAGGGGTGGCGGTTGCCGGTTCGACAATGCACTTCATTCTCGCCATCGGTCTCATCTACGTGGCCCTGGTCGGTATCGGCCAGCCGGCTGGAACCCTCGACCTGGAGGCCCAGCAGAGCCAGTGGCACATCAGTTCGGTGGTGGAAGGTTCCGGTGCGGCCGAGGCCGGGCTGAAGCCTGGAGACCGGATCGTTTCCATCGACGGTGAGCCGATCAACTCGTTTACCGACCTGCGCCAGGTGGCGGGCCCGCTCAAGGGCCAGACCGTTCCGGTTGCCTATCTTCGTGACGGTCGGACTCACACGGTCGATCTGACGCTACGCCGCTTCACCACCTGGTTGGCCGAGCGGGTCCACCCCGGCAGCGAGGCCTACGAGGCCGGCCTGCGTACTGGCACGCCGGTGGTGAGCATCGACGGCCGAACTTTGGCGTTCGCCAACACGCCCGATGATCTGTTCGAGCTGCTGGCCGACACCGAAGGACGCACGGTCGAGGTTGTGTACGAGGAAGACGATCAACGTCACACCGCGTCCATGAACACCGACGAGTTGGCCCTGGTGGGGGCCGCGGGATATGTCGGGATCGGTCGGGGTGACCCCGAGGCCGAGCGCCTGTCACCTGTCGAAGGACTGGTGGCCGCGCCCCGGGAGTTCATCGATCTCACCGCCACCTCGATAAGTGCTCTCGGCCGCTTCTTCACGCCCAGCGGTATCTCGGATTTTGCCGGTCAGGTCAGCGGCGCCCGCGATGATCGGGCGGCCGTGGTCGAAGCCGAGAGAGAAGCGTCTGCTCCGGTTCAGCAGTCCAGCTCCCGGGTCCTCGACGACGACGAGGGGGCACCCAACGGCGACAACCGGTTGATGTCGATCTGGGGCTTGGTGTCGGTGGGCTCCAGCCTCGGCCAGATCGACCCGGGGGCCCTGGTGGTGCTGTTCGCCATGATCAACGTCTTCATCGGGGTGTTCAACCTGGTTCCCTTGCTTCCCTTCGATGGCGGACACGTCGCCATCGCGGTCTACGAGCGGATCCAAGAGGCCCGACTCCGGCAGCGTCGCTACTTCGCCGATGTCGGTCGGCTTCTCCCGTTCACCTATGTGGTGGTACTTCTCATGGGCATGTTGTTCGTGTCGACCATCTATCTGGACATCGCCAACCCGCTGGTGGCCCGATGAACGAGACCGCGGCGGTCTCGCCCCGGCGTCCCACGCGTCCTTTGACCCTGGCCCACCGAACCAACCCGGTGACCGTCGGTGGAGACGCCCCGGTGTCGGTCCAGTCCATGACGACCACCAAGACGGCCGATGTGGAGGGCACTCTTCAGCAGATCTACGCCCTCTACGGCGCCGGAGCCGACATCGTCCGCTGCACCTGCAACGACGCCGATGCCGCCGCCGGTCTGGCTCACATCGTCCCCCGCTCGCCGGTACCGCTGGTGGCAGACGTGCACAACAGCCACCGGATGGCGCTGGCGGCTCTGGAGGCCGGGGTGCACTGCCTGCGCTTGAATCCGGGCAACATCCGCCGCCCCGAACACATCAAGCTGATCGCCAGCGAAGCGCGTGATCGGGGAGTGCCCATCCGCATCGGCGTGAACGGCGGGTCGCTCGACGAGTCGCTGTATCGCAAGTACGGAGGCAAGGTCACGCCCGAGGCCATGGTCGAGTCCGCCCAGATGGAACTGGCCTACTTCGCCGAGGTCGACTTCGACCAGGTGAAGATCTCGGTCAAGGCCTCCAACGTTCCGCTGATGATCGAGGCATACCGTCAGCTTTCCGAGGTGACCGATCATCCCCTGCACCTGGGGGTGACCGAGGCCGGTCCGCCGCCGGCCGGGCTGATAAAGGCCACAGCGGGGATCGCCGCCCTGTTGGCCGAAGGCATCGGAGACACCATCCGCTACTCGCTCACCGCCGACCCGGTGGAAGAGGCCAAGGCCGGTCGCCAGCTGTTGGAAGCCATGGGTCTGCGAGAACGCAAGGGTTTGGACCTGATCGCCTGCCCGTCTTGTGGTCGGGCCGAGGTCGATGTGATCCAGGTGGCTGGAGACGCCCAGACGGCCCTGGAGAAACTCAACCTGCCGATCCAGGTCGCGGTGATGGGGTGCGTGGTGAACGGCCCGGGCGAGGCTCGTGACGCCGACCTGGGAATAGCGGCCGGTCACCGCAAGGGGCATCTGTTCGTCAAGGGACAGGTGGTGAAGGTGGTTCCTGAGCCCGAGATGGTCGACGCGCTGGTCGAATGGGCGCACCGGATCGCCGAGGAAGGCGTCGAAGGGGCGCTCAGCCACGCTGACGCCGGAGCCCAGGCCGAAGCCGAAGCCGATCGGGCCGCTCTGTTGGTGGAGCAGGGGGCCGACGTGAACCACGCCGAGCAGCGGGTGGACCTGATCCGGCGCCGCATCAGCGAATAGCCACCCTGCTTCGACAGGTGAACGCGTTGGGGGCGGTGGATCCGTAGATCCACCGCCCCCAACGTGGCCTCAGGTTGTCAGCGGGTGGCTGATCAGACGTTCACCATGAAGGTGGCGATGATGGTGTCGAGAGCCTGTAGATCGGCCTCTGTCATCATCTGAACCTGCACCAGCACCATGAACGATCCGTCGACCGGCTTGGCGGCCAGGTACACCGCCGAACCTCCGGTGCCGCCGCAGTTGCTTAGGTACTGGATGCTGCCCGAGTAGAGCCCATCGTCGTAGGCCTCCTTGCCCGCATCGGTGCAGGCTGCCAGGGCGCTCTCGGAGAACAGGCCGAGCACCGTGGCCGGGTCGGCGTCGACCTGGTCGCCCGGGGCGGCGGTGATCGACACCCCCGGGGTGTTCCAGGTGTCGTTGTAGGCCTGGACGTTGGTCGAGGCGGTCACGTTCTTCCACTGGCTGCCGTCGTTCAAGGTCACCGGAGCGCCGTCCACCGAGCTCCACTCGTTGGGAACCTCGACCGAGATGGTGCCCGAGTCATCGGAGACCAAGGTGAAGCCCGAGTAGGCCGCGCCGCCCTGGAGGGTGCCGGTCTCCTGTTCGACGGTGGAGGCCAGCGACTCCATCTCGGTCAGCTCATCGCCGTTGAACTCGCCCCTGAGACGGACCTCCTCGTCGAAGCGCAGAACCTGCACAGCCAGCTTGTCGGTGGCGTTGCGGGACTGGAGCACGTTGCAGTAGTCGGCCATGGTGCCGTCGGACCCCATCGAGAGTCCTTCGATCTTCTCGATGATGTCTCCGCCTCGCAGGCCGAGTTCGCCGGCGGGGCTGTTGGTGTCGACACCCGACACCCAGATGCCCGACAGTCCTGACTCCTCGTCGAGGATGGCCCGGCCGTTCACACCCAGCGAGTCGACGTCGCCCTTGCGGAGCTTCTCGACGAGGGGCTTGGCGAGCTCGTTGGAGATGGCGAAGAACTGCGATGTACCGGTTCCGCCAACGTCGCCGCCGGCATAGTTGACCGCCACCACCTGACCGGTTTCGGCGTCGACCAAGGGGCCGCCGGAGTTACCGGGCTGGATGTTGGCATCGTGCTCCACGACGCTGTCAACCGATGCCCAGTTGGTGTCACCGGATGCCTCGGCCTTGGAGATGATGCCGTTGGTCATGGTGAACTCGGGATCGCCCAGGGGGAAACCGGCGGCTCGCACATTGCGACCCACCTTGGGCGGGTCGGCCGACCACTCCAGGAACGGGTAGCCCTCGCCCTCCAGGTCGATCACCGCCAGGTCGCTGCACTCCGACACGCCCAGCACCTTGGCGCTGACCGGCTTGTCCTTGCCGCTCACGTACACCTGGAGGCTGGCGTTGCCGGTGACCACGTGGTTGTTGGTGACAACGATTCCCGACGGGTCGATGATGAAGCCGCTGCCGCTGCTCTTGCCCTCGTAGGTTTCGCTGACCGCGATCGACTCGGACGGTTCCACGAACGACCCGCTGGCGATGATCTGCACCACCGCCGACTCGACGTCTTCGACGCTCGACACCCCGCCGCCCCCACTGGTGGTCTTGGTGGTGGCGGGCTTGTCTTCGCCCTTTCCCTTCTCGTCTCCTCCGCTGCTGCACGATGACGCGAGCAGACCGAAGGTGAGCAAACCCACGGTCAGAAGTTTCTTGGTCCGCATGGCCTTCCGCTTTCCCTCCCGCTCCCGGGTCGGGAACGACCGGACTGAATCCCGATGGTGTACCACACCAGCGTTCACCGGGAGTGCAATGGGTTCCTGCGGTCCCCAGGAGGATCCCGACGGTGCCGATGCCCTCACCGGTGGTCAGACGCCGGTGCCAGAGGTCGCCGCGGTTGGGAATGTCACTCGGCCGCCGATACTTGGGGCTGTGACCGTTCCCCTGACCCTCGCCTCGGCCTCGCCCGCCCGTTTGAACCTGCTCCGGACTGCGGGGATCACACCCCAGGTGGTGGTGAGCGCCGTGGACGAGGAAGCCGTCACCGCGGCCAGCGGCGACCAGAGGGTGGATGAGCTGGTGGTGACCCTGGCGGTGGCCAAAGCCACCGCGGTGGCCGCCGGCGTCGACCATGGACTGGTACTCGGCTGTGACTCCATGTTCGAGATCGGCGGAAAGGTTCAGGGAAAACCCGCCGACGCGGTCGAGGCCACCGATCGGATCCGGGCCATGCGGGGCGGGCAGGGAACGCTGTGGACCGGTCACCACCTGATCGAGGTGGAAACCGGACGTCAAGCGTCGGCAGCGGCGTCCACGCTGGTGCGCTTCGGGCCGATGACCGACCGGGAAGTGGACGCCTATGTGGCAACCGGCGAGCCCCTGGGTGTGGCGGGCTCGTTCACCCTCGATGGGCGTTCGGCCCCGTTCATCGATGGCATCGCGGGAGACCACACCAACGTGGTGGGCCTGAGCCTGCCGGTTCTGCGCGACCTGCTGGGTGTCCTGGGGTACTCGGTGGTCGACCTGTGGACTCCTGTGGCCTGACCAAGGACCCGAGCAAGTCGGTGCGCCTTTCGGCGCACCTCGGTGGGACCCGAGCGGGTAGGTGCACCGTTCGTCGCTGCCAGGTTGTTTGGACCTCGGCTTCGCCTCGGTTCAGCCATGCCGTGCTTGTCTGGTCGGTGCGCCTTTCGGTGCACCTCCGAGCTCGACGGGTTGGCCGCCAGGCTCGGGTGGGGCGGCCGGTACGCTCGGCCTCCATGGCCAGGCCCCCAGTACTCACCCCCCAGGCAGACGACTTCCCCCGTTGGTACCAGGACGTCCTCACCAAGGCCGAGTTGGCCGACAACGGACCGGTGCGGGGCACCATGGTCATCCGGCCCTACGGGTACGGGATCTGGGAGCGGATGCAGTCCGAGGTGGACCGGCGCATCAAGGCGGCTGGCGCCGAGAACGCCTATTTCCCGCTGTTCATCCCCCAGAGCTACCTCACCCGTGAGGCCGAGCACGTCGAAGGTTTCAGCCCCGAACTGGCAGTGGTCACCCACGCTGGTGGCAAAGAGTTGGAAGAGCCGGTGGTGGTCCGCCCCACCAGCGAGACCGTCATCGGTGAGTTCATGGCCAAATGGGTCCAGAGCCACCGCGACCTGCCGCTACTGCTGAACCAGTGGGCCAACGTGGTGCGCTGGGAACTGCGGACCCGGGTGTTTCTGCGTACCAGCGAGTTCCTCTGGCAGGAAGGGCACACCGCGCATGCCACCGAGGCAGACGCGGCCGCCTACGCCCTGCGGATCCTCCACGACGTCTACCGCGACTTCATGGTCAACGTGTTGGCGCTGCCGGTTCTGATCGGGCGCAAGACCCGTCAGGAACGTTTCGCCGGGGCCACCAACACCTTGGCCTGCGAGGCGATGATGGGCGATGGCAAGGCCCTACAGATGGGGACCAGCCACGAGCTGGGCCAGAACTTCGCCAAGGCCTTCGACATCACCTACCAGGACGCCGAGGGCACCCAACAGACGGCATGGACCACTTCGTGGGGGGTGTCGACCCGGATGATGGGTGGGCTGATCATGGGCCACGGCGACGACGCCGGGTTGCGTATCCCGCCCAAGGTGGCATCGGTGCAGGTGGTGGTGCTGGCCATCCGAGACGATCCGGCGGTGCTGGCGGCGGTGGCCCGCATTTCCGAGGCGCTCGAAGATCGGGGCGTGCGGGTCAAGGTCGACGACCGCACCGACACCTCGTTCGGGCGGCGCAGCACCGACTGGGAACTGAAGGGCGTACCGGTACGAGTCGAGGTGGGGCCCCGCGACCTGGAGAACGGTGAGGTGACCTTGGTGCGCCGCGACACCGCCGAGAAGCAACAGGCCCGGGTGGTCGACCTGCCGGTGGCGGTCCCCAGCCTGCTGGACTTGGTGCAGGGGTCGCTGCTGGCCGAAGCCACCCGCCGACGCGACGAACGGACGGTGGACGTGACCACCGTGGACGAAGCCCGTGAGGCAGCCCAGACCGGGTTCGCCCGTATTCCGTGGGCCACCCTGGGCGAGGCGGGCGAGGCCGAACTGGCCAATCACGCGGTCACGGTGCGATGCCTCCAGACCCCTGCCGGAGAAGTGCCAGCCACTGAGGACCAGCCCGACGTGATGGCCGTGGTGGCCCGCGCCTACTGAGGTCGAACGACTGTGGACGACAGCGCGACCCCATCGGAGAATGCCTCACCGCCAGATCCCCACAGCCGGGGGCCAGCATCTCTGGTGGACGTTGCCCGAGTCTCCGATCACGTGGCGGTCATCACTCTCAACCGGCCTCAGGTACTCAACGCCCTCTCCATCGATCTGGCGATAGCCCTGGACGACACTCTGCGACGGGTCGGAGACGACAACTCGGTGCGGGTCATGGTCCTGACCGGGGCAGGCCGGGCATTCTGCTCGGGTCTCGACCTGAAGGACTACGGCGTGGTGCCCAACATCGACGGCCTCCAGGTGGGACAGATCGCCCAGCGCTCGATGCGGGTCTACTCCCGGCTGGTCACCACCCTTCGGGGACTGCGTCAACCGGTCATCGCGGCCATCAACGGCCCCGCCTACGGCGGAGGGATGTGTCTGGCCATGGCTTGCGACCTGCGGTTCGCCTCGTCATCGGCCACCTTCAACGCCACCGGGATCGTCAACGGCCTCACATCCACCGAGATGGCAGCGGCGTGGTTGCTGCCCCGTCAGATCGGGTCCACCCACGCCAACGACCTACTGCTGACCGGGCGGGTGGTGGAGGCTGACGAGGCCCACAGAATCGGCCTGGTGTCGCGTCTGGCCGATCCGGTGTTGGACGAGGCCCTGGCGGCGGCGGGCCGTATGGCCGAGTTCAGCCCCTACGGCCTGGCAATGACCAAGGATGTCCTTTGGGCCAATCTCGAGATCGGGTCGCTGGCCGCCGCGGTCGAGCTCGAGGATCGCAATCAGTTGATGCTCGGGTTCACCGACAACCTTCCTGAGGCCATCCGGGCCTTCGGTCAGAACCGATCACCGGTGTACACCGACGAACCCCGCCGGGACCTGTTCACTCCTCCGGCCTGATCGGACAACCCGTCGTTGCCGGTTGCTCAGAACACCACGGTCTTGCGGCCGTACACCAGGATCCGGTGCTCCACGTGGGCTCGGACCGCTCGGGCCAGCACCGTGGTCTCCAGGTCCCGCCCGGCGCGGGTGAGCCGGGCCACGTCGTCGCGGTGGGTGACCCGGGTGGTCTCCTGATCGATGATCGGACCCTCATCGAGGTCATCGGTGGCGTAGTGGGCGGTGGCCCCGATCAGCTTCACGCCTCGGTCGTGGGCTTGGCGGTAGGGGTTGGCGCCCACGAAGGCCGGTAGGAACGAGTGATGGATGTTGATGATCCGGTTGGGGTGATCGGCAATGAAGGTGGGGGAGAGGATCTGCATGTACCGGGCCAGAACCACCAGCTCCACGTCATGGTCTGCCAGTACCTCTCGAACTTGCTGCTCCTGGCGGGTCTTGCCGTCGGGCTCGGCCTCGATCGGCAGGTGCCGGTAGGGGACCCCCAGACCGGTACACAACTCGGCGTGATCGGGATGATTCGAGATCACCACCCGCAGGTCCATCGGCAGCTCGCCCGCCGACCACCGCATCAACAGGTCGCCCAGGCAGTGGGGTTGACGGGAGGCCAGGATCCCGACCCGGACCTGGTCCTCGGAGTACCGGACCGCGACGTTCATGGAGAACGGTTCGGCCACCGTGGAGCGGAACTGGGCTTCGAACTCGGCGCGTTCGAGGCTGAACCCGTCCCAGTCGAACTCGACCCGCTGGAAGAAGATGCCCTCCACGGTGTCCACGTGCTGATCGGCATGCAGGACGTTGCCGCCGTGACGAACCAGGAAGTTGGCCACCGCCGCCACTATCCCGCGGCGGTCGGGGCAGGACAGGAGTAGAACCGCGGTCGCCATCGCCCTGTTCTATCCGGGGGACCGCCATCGGAGGTGATTCGGGCGGGCACCCCTGGTCATGAGCCGACTATGATGGCCCGGTCCGCCCATGAGGCGGCAGGGCGTGGGCCTTGGCCCACGCTTGTTGTTTGTTCGGGACCCGTTTCGCGGGTCAGATCCAGAAGGGAGCATCCATGGATACCGCGAGCCGCGTCCGCGACCTGGTTGTTCCCGAGATACAGGCCGCCGGGGCCGAACTGTATGACGTCGAGCTGAGCGGTGGCCTGCTGCGCATCACCATCGACCGGCCCGGTGGTGTCGATCTGGAGGTGATCGGCACCGTTACCCGGGCGGTGTCGCGCCTGCTCGACGACGCAGACCCCATCGCTGGTGAGTACACGCTGGAGGTGACCAGCCCGGGTCTGGAGCGTCCGCTGCGGACCCCCGAACACTTCGAGCGGGCGGTGGGCGACACCGTGACCGTCAAGACCCGGCCGGGCGTCGACGGAGATCGCCGGATCAAGGGTGTGATCGTGTCGACCGACGACCAGACCTTCACCGTTCGCCTCGACGGCTCCGAGGCGACCCGCACCATCGCGTACGGCGATGTCGAGCGGGCCCGCACGGTGTTCGAGTGGGGTCCCGCCCCCAAGCCCGGCAAGGGCTCCAAGCCCGGTGCCAGGTCCAAGTCCCCGAAGTCCGCCCCCGAGAAGAAGGCAGCGACGTCATGAACGACGACATGATGGAGGCCCTGCGGGCCCTGGCCAGCGAGAAGGGGATCTCCCCCGAGACCCTCATGGGGGCGTTGGCCGACGCCCTCGAGTCGGCCTACAAGCGGCTTCCCAACGCCTACGAGTATGCCTGGGCCACGATCGACCCGACCACCGGTGAGATGCGCGTGACCGCCCAGGAACTCGACGACGACGGAAACCCGTTCGGGCCCGAACTCGATGTGACGCCCGACAAGGACACGCTGGGCCGCATCGCCGCCCAGACCTTCAAGCAGGTGATGATGCAGCGCCTGCGCGAGGTCGACCGTGAGATGAAGTACGACGAGTACGCGGGTCGCGAGGGCGACATCGTCACCGGCATCATCCAACAGACCGACGCCCGCTACACCCTGCTCGACCTGGGTCGGGTCGAGGCACTGCTGCCTCAGGCCGAACAGGTTCCTTACGAGCGTCCCGAGCCCAACAGCCGGCTGAAGGCCTACATCGTCGAGGTCCGTAAGACGGCCAAGGGCCCCCAGATCGTGGTGAGCCGTACCCACCCGGGCCTGATCAAGCGACTGTTCGACCTCGAGGTACCCGAGATCGCCGACGGCATCGTCGAGATCAAGGCCTGCGCCCGCGAACCAGGGCACCGCACCAAGATCGCCGTGTGGTCCAACGACCCCAACATCGACCCGGTGGGGGCGTGTGTGGGGGCACGGGGTGCCCGGGTCCGCATGGTGGTCAACGAGCTTCGGGGCGAGAAGATCGACATCGTCCCGTTCTCCGAGGACCTGCCCGATTTCGTGGCCAAGGCCCTCCAGCCCGCCAAGGTCAAGGAGGTCCGGATCCACGAGGACACCGGCACCGCCGAGGTGATCGTGCCCGACTACCAGCTCTCGCTGGCCATCGGCAAGGAAGGGCAGAACGCTCGGCTGGCCGCCCGGCTCACCGGCTGGCGGGTCGACATCAAGAGCGAGACCCAGCTCGCCGAGGAAGAGGCCTACCGTTCTGACGACTGGGCCCAAGGCGAGTGGGTGCTCGATCCCGAAACCGGTGAGCAGGTCTGGGTGCCCGCCGATGGTGGAGACGCGGTCTCGGCCGAAGAGTGGGCCTTGGCGGACCCCGAGGGTGACGTCGACGGCGAGGCCGGTGCGCAGGTCGACTCCGAGGTCGCTTCGGAATCGGCCGAGGCAGAAGATTCCGCCGACGATTCTGCCGCCGACTCCGCCGACTCCGCCGACTCCGCCGCCGACGAGGACGAGTCCGGGGCCGAGGGTGCCGATGTCGGTGACGCCGACACCACCGCCGACGTCTCCGACCCGGCCTAGCCGAACGGACTGAAGCCATTGGGTCGGGGAGACCGGCAGCCAGAGCGCACCTGCGTGGGCTGTCGGACCCCCCGACCGGCCAACGAGCTGATTCGGGTGGCCCGACAGGTCGACGGCAACCTGGCCTACGGCCGAACCCTGGCCGGCCGCGGGGCCTGGCTGTGTGCCGATCGCCCAGAGTGTCTGGATCTGGCGATACAGCGGGGCGGATTCAATCGGGCATTTCGAACGCGGCTCACGCCTCGACAGGTCGAAGGGCTGCGGCCGCCGGCTCCCTGAATCGGAGATCAGCCCGACGGGGTGGCCGATGCCACCCGAACTCGCTTCGTGCCCGGCACCCTGGGTGCGCGAGACTTGAGAGTCCGTGCCCGCCGGGGCACGCACTCACGCACGCACCCGCAAGACAGAAGGGCTGGCGAACTCACGTTGGCAGCAAAGATCCGCGTCCACGAGCTTGCAAAAGAGCTCGGTCTCACCAACAAGGAGACCCTCGACCTGGCGCTCGAACTCGGTATCGGGGTCAAGACGCACTCGTCGGGTATCGAGGACGCCCAGGCAGACCGGGTTCGTCGCAAGGCCGAGCGTGACGGCCTGATCCGCGACCAGCAGCCCGAAGAGCCGGCGGCCGCCAAGAAGTCGTCCAAGAAGAAGGCGGCCGAGCCCGCCCCGGCCCCCGAAGAGCCCGCCGCCGAACCGGTGGCCGAGGCTCCGGAGGCCCCCGCGATCGAGGTGCCGGCGGCCGAGCCCCCCGCAGCCGAGCCCCCCGCAGCCGAGACGCCAACACCATCCGAACCGCCTCCGGTGGTGGAAGAATCGGCTCCCGCCGATCCCGTTCCGGCCCCGGTCGAGGCACCCACCCCGCCGCCTGCCGCTCCGCCCAGCCCGGGGGTCGTCCGTTCGAGCGGGGCCCAGATGCCGCCTCGTCCGGCCCCGCCGATTGCTCCTGGCGAACCGGCGGCCCGTGCCCCTCAGGCTCCGGCAGCCCGGGCCCCGCAGACCCCACCACCCGGTGCGGTACCGCGCCCTCGCCCGATGGCGCCCGCCGAGGGTGGCCCGGGCGGGCCACCGCTGTCGTCGTCGGGTAAACCGATCCCTCCGCCTCCGCCGCCTCGGTCGCTCAGTGGAAAGCCCATTCCTCCGCCTCCCGGCATGGGGGGACGCGCTCCCGCTCGTCCCGCCGGCCCCGGAGGTCCGGGAGGGCCCGGCGCACGCTCAGGCGCTCCGGGTGCCGCCCGTCCAGGCGCACCCCGCCCGCCCGGCGGTCCCCGTACCTCGGTACCGGGTGCCGGCGTCGGTCAAGGCCGTCCCGGTGGTGGTCCCGGCGGCGGCCCGGGTGGTGGTCCCGGCGGCGGCCCGGGCGGCCGTCCCGGTGGTCCCGCTGGTCGGCGCCCACCCCGTCGCAAGGGTCGTCGTCGTCGCAGCCGTGAAGAACTGCAACCCATGGACCTGCCGTCCTACACCCCCGACAACTCCCCGGTTCCCGAGGGCGAGGTCGTGGTGGAGCGGGCGTCGACTCCCCAAGAGCTGGGTCCTCGCCTCAACCGGACCGCGGCTGACGTGGTGCGCTTCCTCATGCAGCAGGGTGAGATGGTCACCGCCACCCAGTCGCTGACCGACGACATGATCGAGCTGTTCGCAGCCGAGATCGGGGCCGAGATCCGTCTGGTCAACCCTGGCGAAGAGCAAGAGGTCGAGCTCCAGGCCCGTCTCGGTGTCGACGAACTCATGGACGACGACGATGAGCACGCCCTGCCCCGGGCGCCGGTCATCACCGTCATGGGTCACGTCGACCACGGCAAGACCAAGCTGCTGGACCGCATCCGCAACGCCAACGTGCAGGCGGGTGAGGCCGGCGGTATCACCCAGCACATTGGCGCCTACCAGGTCGAGCGTGATGGTCGGCCGATCACCTTCATCGACACCCCCGGTCACGAGGCGTTCACCGCCATGCGGGCCCGAGGTGCCGACGCCACCGACGTGGTGGTGCTGGTGGTGGCCGCCGACGACGGTGTGATGCCCCAGACGCTGGAGGCCATCGATCACGCCCGCGCCGCCGAGGTGCCGATCGTGGTGGCGGTCAACAAGATCGACCGTGACAACGCTGATCCCGACAAGGTCCTGGCCCAGCTCGCCGAGCGTGACCTGGTGCCCGAGGCCTGGGGTGGCGACACCATCGTCTGTCAGATCTCGGCCCTCCAGGGCATCGGTATCGACGACCTGCTCGACAACCTCTTGGTGGTGGCCGAGCTCGAGGACCTCAAAGCCAACCCCGAGGGTCGGTCGCGAGGTGTTGTGCTCGAAGCCCACCTCGATGTCGGTCGCGGCCCGGTGGCCACCGTGCTGGTTCAGCGCGGCACCCTCAAGGTCGGAGACCCGCTGGTGGCCGGTGCCGCCTGGGGTCGGGTCCGGGCCCTCATCAACGACAAGGGCGAACAGGTCAAGGAGGCCGGCCCGTCCACTCCGGTGCAGGTCCTGGGTCTGTCCGATGTGGCCGATGCCGGTGACGACTTCGTGGTGGCCCCCGACGAGCGCACTGCCGCCAAGGTGGCCGAACAACGCGAGCACTATCACCGCATCGCCACCATCTCGGGTTCGGCCTCGGCCATCCACGGTGGCGCCAAACTCGAGGACATCTTCAGCCAGATCCAGGCTGGCGAGGTCGCCACCTTGAACCTGATCGTCAAGGCCGACGTGACCGGTTCGCTCGAAGCGGTGGTCGGCAGCCTGAAGAAGCTCGAACGAGACGAGGTCAAGCTCTCGTTCGTCCGTCAGGGCGTGGGCGGCATCCTCAAGAGCGATATCGAGCTGGCCCTGGCCTCCAACGCCACCATCATCGGCTTCAACGTCCGACCGGACCGTCAGGTCCGTGAACTGGCCGACAACGAGGACGTCGAGATCCGCACCTATGAGGTGATCTACCACCTCATCGAAGAGATCGAGGCGGCCATGGTCGGCATGCTGGCCCCCGAGTTCGAAGAGGTGGTCACCGGCGAGGCCGAGGTCCGCGAGATCTTCTCGGTTCCCCGGGTGGGCAAGATCGCCGGTTGCTACGTCACCAATGGCGAGATCACCCGCGGTTCCAAGGTTCGCTTCCTGCGAGAGGGCGCCATCATCTGGAAGGGTGCCATCGCGTCGCTGCGTCGCTTCAAGGACGACGTGCGTGAGGTGAAGCAGGGCTTCGAGTGCGGTATCGGCCTCACCGACTTCCAGGATCTCAAGCCTGGCGACGTCATCGAAACCTTCGAAGAACGCGAGATCCCCCGAGTCTGACGCTCTCTGACACCCGCCTCCCAGTGGCCCAAACCGACGGGTCAGGGTCGCTGGGGTGTCGGTACACTCGGGGTCGCCGTGTTCGCCAGTGTTCTGATTCTGGACCTCCGGCTGCCCCACGCAGACTCGCTCAAGGCCAAGCGGGCCGTCATCACCCCCATTCTCGAGGGTGCGAGGCGTCGTCATCGGGTGGCGGTTTCCGAGGTCGGTCATCAGGACAACCGCCAACGCAGCGAACTGGCCTTCGCCACCGTGGCGTCGGCCGAGAAACAGGCCCGGGAGGTTCTCGACGCCGTGGAACGGTTCGTGTGGTCGTTCCCCGAAGTGGAGGTGATCTCCGCTCGTCGGGGCTGGATGGAAGAGGAATCATGAAGAAGCGCACCCCCTCACGTGACTACCCCCGCACCGCCCGGCTGAACAGCCTGGTCCGTGAGATCGTGGCCGAGGAGATCGAGCGCATCGACGATGATCGCCTTCAAGCGGTTTCTGTCACTTCGGTGGTGGTGGACGCCGACATGAGCCGGGCCGCGGTGTACTTCGACCACGGCGGCGACGAGGAGGCGCTGAGCGAGATCGAAGCGGCTTTTGCCGAGCTGCGGCCCCGCCTCCAGTCGGCGGTGGGTCGCCAAGCCAAGATCAAGCGCACCCCTGAGCTTCGCTTCGAGGCCGACAAGGTGCTGCGTAGCGCCCTGCGTATCGAGGACGTGCTGCGCGGTCTCCAGAACGTCGGATCTCCCACCGAGCCGGCGGGCGGTGCAGCGGGCGAGGCGGCGGGCGAGGACGCCGGAGAGTGAGTCGACGGGGCGGAGGCGCCCCGGGCCCCAACGGCCTGGTGGTGGTGGACAAGCCGGCCGGTTGGACCAGCCATGACGTGGTGGCCAAGAGCCGCGGTCTGCTCGGCACCCGCAAGGTCGGCCACGCCGGCACCCTGGACCCCGACGCCACCGGTGTACTGCTGCTGGGAGTGGGACGGGCCACCAAGCTCATGAAGTTCCAGACCGAGCTGTCCAAGGCCTACGTGGGCGAAGTGGTGTTCGGGACCGAGACGTCCACCCTGGACGCCTCCGGTGAGGTCACCGCCACCCACGACATGACCGGACTGACTCTCGAACAGGTGACCGAGGCTGCACGGGCGTTCGTCGGCCCGATCCAGCAGATTCCACCCATGGTTTCGGCCGTCAAGATCGGCGGTCAACGACTTCACCAGCTCGCCCGACAAGGCATCGAGGTGGAACGGCCCGCCCGTCCCGTCACCATCCACTCACTGACCGTGCTGGCGGGGCCCGACGGTCCCGACGCCCGTCACCACAGCGACCGGCCGCTGGTGGTCACCATGGCCATCGAATGCTCATCGGGCACCTACATACGCACCCTGGCCGCCGACCTCGGCACCGCGCTGGGGGGAGGGGCCCACCTTCGCAACCTGCGCCGAACCGGGGTCGGCCCCTTCACCGTGGCCGACGCCGTCCCTCTCGAAGCGGTCTCGCCCGATGCGGTACTACCCATGGCCGACGCCGTTCGACACCTGGCCGCCGTCACCGTCGATGGCCCGGTGGCCGAGGCCATCGGAATGGGAAAGGTGCTGGAACGCCATGTCCTCGGTGTTGAAGGCGAAGGACCGTGGGCGGTACTCGACCAGTCCGGCGAACTGCTCGCCGTCTACGAAGAGTTCCGGGGCACCACCGTCAAACCCTCGGTGGTACTGACCACAGCCTGAGCCGGTGTGACCCGGCCTGAGGGCGCTGGGCGTGCCCATCCCGCTTTCGGGCTGGCGCCGATCGTGGAACGATGCGGGGATGGCCAAGTTCGACTTTGACGTGCTGGTGGTGGGCTCGGGTTTCGGGGGCAGTGTCACCGCCCTGCGGGCCACCGAGAAGGGCTACCGGGTGGGAGTGCTCGAAGCCGGTCGCCGCTACGACACCAAGACCTTGCCGCGCTCGAGTTGGCAGCTTCGGCGGTTCCTCTGGGCTCCGGCTCTGGGCCTACGGGGGATCCAGCGGATCACGCCGCTCAAGGACATCGCCGTACTGTCGGGTGCCGGAGTCGGTGGGGGATCGTTGGTGTACGCCAACACCCTTTACGAACCACTGGCCCCGTTCTACACCGACCCCCAGTGGGGTCACATCACCGACTGGCGCGACGAGCTGGCCCCGTTCTACGACCAGGCCCGTCGCATGCTGGGGGTCAACGAGGTACCGGCCGACACCCCTGCTGACGCCTACATCCACCGTCTGGCCGAAGAGCTGGGCGTGGCCGACACCTATCACCGCACCCCGGTGGGGGTGTGGTTCGGCGAACCCGGCAAGCGCGTACCCGACCCGTACTTCGGTGGCGAGGGGCCCGACAAGGTGGGCTGCACCCACTGCGGCGCCTGCATGGTGGGCTGCAAGGTGGGGGCCAAGAACACCCTGGATCGCAACTACCTGTACCTGGCCGAGCGCAACGGGGCGGTGGTGTACCCCGACACTCAGGTAACCGACCTCGAACCGCTGGCGGGCGGGGGATGGCGGGTCAGTACCGACCGCCCCGGCGCCGTGGTGCGCCACCGCCGCCGCACCTTCACCGCCGAGCGGGTGGTGCTGTCAGCCGGCGTGCTGGGCACCGTCAAGCTGCTGCTGCGACTGCGTGATCAGGGCCGGTTGCCCGCCCTGTCGGACCGGCTGGGCGACGTAGTGCGCACCAACAGCGAAGCCATCGTCGGGGCGTCGGCCCGCACCCCCATGCCCGAGTTGACCGAAGGGGTGGCCATCACCTCGTCGATCCACCCAGATGAGACCACCCACATCGAACCGGTCCGCTACCCGCCCCGCTCCAACGCCATGGGGCTGCTGACCACCGTGTTGGTCGACGGAGGCGGCCGGGTACCCCGTCAGGTCAGGTTCCTTGGCAGGGTGGTCCGCCACCCGGTGGCTTTTGCTCGGTCCCTCTCGGTCAAGAACTGGTCGGAGCGGTCCATCATCCTGCTGGTCATGCAGAGCCGCAACAACTCCATCAGCCTGCGACGCCACTCACGCTTCGACATGTTGGTGAGTAGACCCGGTCACGGCGAACCCAACCCCACCTATCTGCCGGTGGCCAACGATGCCGCCCGCCGTACTGCTCGCATGCTCGACGGCGACCCGTGGGGCGCATGGAATGAAACCCTTCTCGACGCCCCGACTACCGCCCACATCCTGGGTGGATGCGTCATCGGTGACTCACCGACCACCGGGGTTATCGACCCGTATCAACGGGTGTACGGCTATGAGGGCCTGTCGGTGGCCGACGGCTCGGCGGTGTCGGCCAACCTGGGGGTGAACCCGTCGCTCTCCATCACCGCCATGACCGAGCGGGCCATGAGCATGTGGCCCAACCGAGGCGAGGACGATCCGCGCCCGCCAGTGGGTGAGGCCTATCAGCGGGTCGCTCCGGTTGCCCCCCACAACCCCGCCGTCCCCGCCACCGCACCCGGAGCCTTGCGACTCACCGCCACCGAGGTGGCCATCTGACACCGCCATCGAGGCGGCGGTCCGACACCGCCATCGAGGCGGCGGTCCAACACCGCCATCGAGGCGGTCGTCTGGTTCGAACCGGGTCCCGATGTTGGCCAGCGGGTAGGCCGGGTCGGTGGGTAGGCCGGGCTGGTGGGTAGGCCGGGCCGGTGGTCAGGCGCCGAACTGGCGCAGGAAATCCACCAGCGGGAGGGCCGCGGCCACCAGGTGACCTTGGAAGTCATCGCACTCCATGGCGTACAGGACGTCGAGCTGCTCGGATTGTTCGACGCCCTCGGCCACTGTGGTCAGCCCGATTCCGTGGGCGATGTCGACAACTCCCCGGGCGATCACCTCGGCGGTCCGGTCGCGCCCAAGGTCGGTCACGAACAGCCGGTCCAGCTTCAGCTCATGTACCGGCAGTTCGCGTAGGTAAGCCAGCGACGAGTAGCCGGTGCCGAAGTCATCGATGGACAGCCGCACGCCCAGAGCCTCCAGGGCTTTCATCTGGCGTCGGGCCTGATAGAGGTCGTCGAGAATCGACCATTCGGTCAGCTCGACCGTGAGTAGTCGGGCCGGGAGATCGTGGTGATCCAACAGGGCGCTCACCTGAGCGGGGAAGCGGTCGTCGCGGAGTTGCAGACTGCTCACGTTCACGCTCAATGTCCGGCCCTGCCCCAGTACTCCGGCTCGCCACAGCTCGGCCGCCTGGGCTATCGCCTCGGCCAGCACCCACCGTCCCAAGGGAGCGATCAGTCCACTTCGTTCGGCGGCCGCCACCACCGAAGCGGTATCAGGCCGGGTCGGGTCGTCGTCTCTCCAGCGCAACAACGTCTCGGCTCCGCTCAACTCACCGGTGGCCACCGAGAACCGGGGTTGAAGGTGTAGGACCAGGTCGTGGTTGTCGATGGCTTCGCGGAGTTCGCTGTCCAGCCGGAGTGCCCGCTGGGCCTCCTGATCCATCCTCTGGTCGTAGAGACGGTGGCCCGAGCCCCGGTCCTGCTTGGCCGAGTACATGGCCAGATCGGCTCGGCGCAACAGCTCGTCGGGGGAGTCGGCCCCGGGGCCTGCCAGGGCGATACCGATGCTTGCCGAGATGCGTACCGCTTGTTCGCCCAGGTGGAACGGTTCCTCGGTGACAGCGATGGCCCGAGCAGCCACGTCGGCGGCCACCGCCTCGGCGCGGGCCTGGTCGCCGCCCACATCAGGCAGCAGAATCACGAACTCGTCTCCGCCGATGCGGGCCACCACGTCGTCGGGCCGCAGTTGTTGGGAGATTCGCTCGGCTACCAGTTGGAGGAGACGGTCTCCGTGGGCGTGGCCCAGCGAGTCGTTCACCCGCTTGAAGCCGTCCAGGTCCAAGAACAACAGTGCCAGGTGGTCCCGGGTCCGGGCGGCGTCGTCGAGCGTGGTCTGTAGACGATCGTGGAGCCGTCCCCGATTGGCCAAGCCCGTGAGGCTGTCGCGCGATGCCAGCTCCTCGAGTTCACTCTGCGCTGCGATCAGGTCGGTGATTTCGGCGATGGTGGCCACCGCCCCCCGGACCTCGGCGGTGGGAGCGTCCACGATGGGAGCGGTGTTCACCAGCAGCCATCGGATCTGCCCGATCGCATCGGTGCGGATGAGGTCGGTACGGGGCTCGCCGTTCACCAGTGTGGGAGTCACCGGGCAGTGCTCGGACGCCGTGTCGAACAGTTCATGCACCGGACGACGCACGAGCTGATCCAGAGATCGGCCGGCCAGTTCGGCGGCTCGTCCGTTGGCCATGGTGACGACGCCGTTCGCATCCACGACCACTACGCCGTCGCGTAGCGCCCCGATGACGGTGGACAACACCCGTGCTGACAGATCCGAGTCGCTGACCAGTGGGTCCACCGATTCGGTGCGAAGGTGAGGGTTGGAGGACGTCAGAAGCTCCGTCACATCACCCAGCGTAGTGATCCATACGACCTATTCGGGGATCCAGCACGGAACGTAGGGATGAGTGGGTCGATCGGCCCACTCATCGACTGCTGGTTCAGTCGTGGATTTGCTGGGCCAGGTAGTTCTCCACCCCCACGGTGGCGATCACGTGGAGCTGGGTCTCGATCCAGTCGGCGTGGTGTTCCTCATCGACCAGGCGGGCGGCCAGCAACTCCCGAGTGCCGTTGTCTCCCTTGGCCACCGCCAACTCGACCGCCCGGTTGTAGCGCTCGATTGCCGCCTTCTCGGTGTCGAGCTCGAGGCGCAACTGCTCGGGGATGTCCTCGCCCACCAGTACCGGGTTGTAGCGCTGAAGGTTGGGAACGCCCTCCAGGTAGAGGATGCGCTCGATGATCTTGTCGGCGTCCTCCATCTCTTCGATGGACTCCTTGCGGGCCACCTCTGCCAGCCGCTTGAAGCCCCAGTTCTCCCGCATCTTGGCGTGGATGAAGTACTGGTTGATGGCGGTCAGTTCGGCGGTGAGGATCTCGTTGAGGATCTCGATGATCTCGGCGTCACCCTGCATGGCTGGTCTCCCGATGTGTTGTCTGCTCATTGGCAAGGTAACAACCCGAGCCCGGGAACAGAGTTGTGAACAGGCCGCGGAAGGTGTTCCTACCTGAACCCGACACATCCTGAGACAGGCGGCGGCAATTGGGCTGACCCGCTGGCGGTATTCCTCTGGAAGCGGGGCTGGCTCAGGCGGCAACAACCGGAGCGGAGGCGATGCTCACGGCGACCTCGTCGAGGATGGCCTGGATGGCCGGACGGCAGCTTCCGCACCGGGTACCCGCCCCGCACATAGCGCCCACCTCGTCGATATCGCATGCCCCCGCAATGGCGGCGGTGCGAATCTGGTGATCACTCACCCGGTTGCAATGGCAGACGACCATCAGTGGGTAAGTCTGCCTAACACCGTTGGTAGTGTCAACCTCTGAGCTTCTGTCGTTGGATCCCGGACGGTTGGTCGGGCGGCCTCGGTTGCCTTCGTTGTCATACCCCCTGGGGATGCTTACTTCAGTCGCCCTGAGGGGGGCGGCGGGAGGGAACATCCACATGGCAATAGACACTGATCCGGAATCGGAGCTGGCGGCGATCATGGCCGACCTGGCGGCCGGAGACGGGGCCGCGCTGCACCGGCTGATCGCTGCTCACCGCCCCCGGCTGGCTCGATTGGTGGTTGCCATCGCCGCTGATCGGGGAGCCCGGCCGAACGGGGAGATGGTGGACGAACTGGTGGTCGAGGCGGCTCTGGCTGTGCAGGAGGTGGCAGGGGCCTGGAAGCCGGGCGGGGCGCCGCCGTGGATCTGGGCTCGCCGTCGCGTGGCGGCCGCTGTCGACCGTCATCTCGGCATCTGGGCCGACGAACTCCAACCCGACCAGCATCGGGACGTCGCGGCTCCGCCGCCGGCACCATCCACCGAGAGCTCGACCGCGGAGTGCCTGGCTCGGTTGGGTCGAGAGAACCAGACCGTTGCCTTGCTGCGCGAGGGGCTCGAGTTGGTGGCCTCCCCGCGTGATCAACTGGTGTTTGTCGAGATGGGGGTCCAGTTCGCGCTGGGAGACCCGTCACCCGCGGTCACTGTGGGGGCGTTGTTCGGGATGAAACCGGCCAGTGTCCGTCAGCAGAGTCGCCGTACCCGAGTGCGCCTCCAAGCCCTGGCCGCCAACGACGACCGCTTTCAACCGCTGGCCTCGCTGGCCCTGGTCGCATGAACCAGGCCGTCTCCCGGTACCACCCGTCGAACACGATGGGGGTGGAAGGGCTCAGGCCTCCGAGCCCGAGTCGGTGTCGGCTTCGGCCTGGGCACGAGCCCAGCGGTAGTCGGCCTTGCCGGCGGGGGAGCGCACGATGGTGTCGCGGAACAGGAACGCCTTGGGCAGCTTGTAGCGGGCCAGGGTGGATGAGATGGCCTCCAGCAATTCCTCGGCGGTGACCTCCTCACCCTCCGCCGGTTGCACCACCGCCACCACCTCTGATCCCCAACGCTCGCTGGGGCGGCCCACCACCACCACGTCGTACACCTTGGGGTGACGGGCAATGGCCTGCTCGACCTCCTCGGCGTAGATCTTCTCGCCGCCCGAGTTGATGGTCACCGAGTCGCGACCCAGCAACTCGATGATCCCGTCGGCCCGCCAGATGGCCCGGTCTCCGGGCACCGCGAACCGGGTTCCGTCGATCACCGGGAAGGTGGCGGCGGTCTTGGCCTCGTCGCCCAGGTAGCCCAGGGGCACGTGGCCCCGCTGGGCCAGCCAGCCGGTGTCGGGGTCGCCGGGAGAAAGCTCGGCGGTCATCTCGGCGTTGACCACCGAGGTCTCGGGACCGGGGGTGAAGGTACCGGTGGCGGTGGCACCCTTGAGGGAGGTGTGCCCCATCTGGGCGCCGGTCTCCGACGAGCCGACGGCGTCCAGCACCAGGGCGTGAGGGACCTTCTCGAGGAAACGGTCCTTGAGGGCGGTGTTGAGAGCAGCCCCCCCGCTCACCAGTGCCAGGAAACCCGACAGGTCATAGTTGCCGCGCTCCAGGGCCTCGATGAGGGGCCGGCCCATGGCGTCGCCCACGATCTGGAGGGAGATCACCTTCTCGCGCTCCACCGTCGACCAGATGTCGTGGGGGTCGAGCCGGGTGACCTCAGAGGGGAACACCACGGTGTTACCGCCGGTGAAGGCCGTGAAGGTGGCCCACTGGGCGGCACCGTGCATGAGAGGCGCCACCGACATCATGCGTCCACCGCCGTTACGTGACGCC
>CAUJFC010000153.1 GCA_963169755.1 Actinomycetota bacterium
GCCCTCGCCTACCTGGCAATCGGTTGGCAGCAGGCCACCAGAGACGCTCCGGCGGTGGACGAGGGAGTGGACGTGTCATCCGGTGTGGCTTCACTGGTGCATCGCGACCTTCGGATGGTGCCCGAACACCCCGCCTTGCCCAAGGCGTTGGCGGCTCTGGCGGCCCTTCCGGCAGACCCGGTTGTACCCGAAACCACCTCATGGACCGAGGGGCAGTGGTTCGACTGGTCAGATGACTTCGTGGCGGCCAACGAGGCGGCGGGAAGACTTGATTCGGTCTTGCTGGGACCTCGGTTGGTGGTGCTGGTCGAGGGCCTTGCAGTGGGGGTGGTGTTGTTCTTCATCACCCGCCGCTTCTTCGGTCACGACGGCGCCACTCTGGTCGCTCTGCTCTGGTTGACCACCCCGTATGTGGTGGGGTTATCGCACTTCGCCATGCTCGATGTCCCCTTCACACTCGCCGCAACCGGTCTGGTGCTGGCGGTGCTCCGATGGCTCGAAGCGGGCAGAACCGGTCGCCTGGCCGTGGTTGGGTTGATCCTGGGATTGGCCCTGGCCACTCGCCACACCGCACTGGTGTTGGCCGTGTGGGTAGCGGCGGTGGTGGCGGTGAGACTCCGAGGACGACCACGAGAAGCCGGGCGAGCGGTCGGCCTTGTTGCCGTGGTCTCGCTGGCCACGTTGTGGGGTGTGTACCGGGGCTTGTCGCCAACCGGGCCGCCGCCGCAGATCTCGGCTCAGATGGAGTCGTTGGTGAGTGCCCAGTCGTCGTCAGTGACGGTGGCGCTGGTGGGTGCGGCGCCGCTTCCACTGGAGTGGAGGGCGGGATTCGCGTACCTGGACCTCACAGCGGCCGACCGGCCAGCGTCTCTGGTCGCAGCGTCGTGGTACGGCAGCCGACCGTGGTACTTCCCGGCGGCCGCCTTACTGAAGCTCCCGGTCACCGTGCTGGCGTCGGTGGTCGCCGGCTGGGGGTGGGCGATCCGGGGTCGCCGACGTCGCCAGTTGATGGCGGTGGTGGCGGCGCCGGCCCTGGGCCTGTGGCTGGTGCTGCTGCTCCAGCCATTGAACCTCGGCCTGCGAATGGCTCTCCCCACCGTGGCGCTGGCGCTGGTCGGTGCGGGGGCGGCGGCTGGCCCGCTCCGTACCGCCATGACGACGTCACGACGATCACTTGGACCGTCGGTGGCCGTAGCCGCGCTAGCCCTGGCTCTGGGGTCGACTCAAGTAGCAGCGATGATCGGCGCGTCGCCGCACTCCCTGGCTTGGAGCCCCTGGCCGTTCACTCCGGCGTACCGCTGGGTCAGCGACTCCAACGTCGATGTCGGCCAAGGGCTGTACGAATTGCGGGACTGGTCGACCACCCACGATCGACCCTTCGTGGCTCTCGGATCGACGCGGGGTCTGCATGTCGGCGGTGGGTCTCGGAGCCTGATCGGTACCGAGCGGTCCGAGGTGACCGGCTGGGTAGCGGTCGGAGTGACTGCCCTGCGTGACACGTTCCGCGCCGAGCTGGGATGGCTCCGCGCCTACTGTCCGGTGGGGTCGATCGCCGGGGGGTCGGTCCTGGTGTACCGGTTTGCGTCACCTCCGTCGCCCGGCAATGTGGTTCGCCCCGCTCCTGCGTGTTTCGGCGCTGAATGGTCGACTCGGGCTACTGACGGCGATGGGTGAAACCCGCCCCGGCGCTCAGGGTTCCCGCGGTAGTTGGGTCGAGATCGTTCTCGTTGCCACGGTCGCGGTGCTGGTGGCCTCCAGCGTGGTGTTCAGTTGGTTCAACCGCCGCCTGCTGATTCCCGATCCGTCCACCTGGGAGAAGGGGCGGCTGGTCACCGCCGTCTTCGATCCGCCCACCAGCCCCGTGGAACTGTTCCACAACCAGGGCGACGGCCAGTTCTTTGTTCACGGTGCCCAGGATCCGTTCCTGCGATCTCCTGAACGGATCCGGGGGGGACCGAACGAACAGGCCTACCGGCTCCAGCGGCCCCTGTTCGGCTGGCTGGGCTGGCTGGCTTCCGGAGGTGAGGCCTCCCGAGCGGCATGGGCAATGGTGGTGGTAACCGTGCTGTCGGTTGGACTGCTGGCTGCGGTGGCGGCTGCCCTGGCCCAGGCGCGGGGATACTCGGGGTTGTGGGGGCTGGCGGTACTGACCTTCCCCGGCGTGTACATGAACCTCCTGCGGTGCGGTCCCGAGGTGCTCGGAACGGCTCTGCTCGGGCTGGGATGGCTGGCTGTCGCCCCTCGGGGGTGGATGGGGGCCGATCGGCGCGAAGAGAGAGGCAGGCCCGAGGGTTGGCAGTGGGCGCTGGTCTGGTTCGCCCTGGCTGGCTTGACCAGAGAGTCGTTTCTCCTCGTTCCGGTGGTGCTGGCCATGGTGACGTACTGGGGTCAGAGCCATGCCCGCAAGCGGTCGGAGAACCTGGTCCGAGCCGAGATCGCCGGCGACGGTATCTCCGGTCCGGCACGGTTTGGCGACTGGGGATGGCCCCTGGTGGCCGTCCTGCCGTGGCTGATCTGGGTCGCGGTCCTCCGGTTGGTGGTGGGGGGATGGCCTCGAGGTTCCGGCGGGGGAGAGCGGATGGCCTCGGTTCCCTTCGGTGGATTGGTCGAGGGAGTCGGAGCCTGGCGAGCAGGAGAGTGGGTCTCGTTCGCTCTGGTCATCGGAACCGCCCTCGTCGGTGCCTTCTTGTCGCGTTGCCGGATCGAACGGGCCCTAGTGGCCGCACACCTGGGCTTCTCGGCCACCTTCGGTTACGTGGTGTGGGCCACCTGGGCGGGGTTCTCGCGGGTTCTTCTGCCGTTGTCTCTGATTGGACTGGTGGCGACTCTGCGGGACCGTGGCGGGCCGCCCCCGGACTTGACCCAGTTGTCCGCGACGCGAGCTAGCTGATCGAGAGTCGAGCGTCCGAGGAGTCATCGTTGCTGCCATCAGCTTCGACGACACCCGGCGTCTGGCATCGCCTCGTGGCATTGGCTACCACGGCCAGGATCAGCAGCGGCATGGTCATACGGGTCCCATTGGCGGTGAGAGCCAGGACGTCATGGCCGAGCACGGTGAGGAAAGCGAGCTGTAGCACCATCGATGGCGCCAAGGGGTGACCGGGGCCGATCCGATTCAGAACAACGCAGGCGAACACGAGGGTGAAGACCACGGTCAGCATGGCGATGGGCGCCTCACCATCCAGCCAGGCCTGCGCCGAACTGGCCAGGCCCCCGAACGGCCAGGTGAACTCGATCACGCCGGCACTGCGGTCGGTGACCAGGACCCGAAGAGCGATCCACCAGGACGCCGCCACCGCCGCGGGTACAGCTACCAGTGCCAGTCGTGTCCGGTCACGAAAGTGGATCAAGAGCCCGAGCGGCAGCAGAATCAGCGACTCCTTCGCCAGGACCGCCAGTACCGCGGCCACCACCGCCCAGCGGTTGCGTCCCCGAAGCGACAACGCCATGGCCCCCAGGGCGGCGGCCAGCGCATAGGAGTCAACCAGCGAGAACCGCAATGCAAACCAGGCACCGGGGGCCAGCACGAAGGCCAGAGTTGGCAGCGGCCCTCCGCCGAGTGCCAATGACAGGTGTCCGGTGGCCAAGGCACCCACCAAGACGGCCACCGCACCGGTGGCGAACACCGCCATTACCAACCCGTCGCCACCACCCTGAGGATGGAGTAGCCAGGCAGTTAGGGGGAAGGCGATCCGCTGGAGGCGGTAGCGCGGTCGGTCCAGGTCCTCGGCCACCCGCTCCAGGTTCAGAGGATCGCGCGCGATCGCATAGAACTGCTGTCCGTCGTGTCCTAGCCCCGGTGGCAGACGATGTCCGGGAAAATCCTCGGCGATGGCGGCGGCCGAGGGCCCGTCCGCCCCGGGATTCAAGACGTTGGCGGGATGGGTACCGGGAACGAAAGCGTTGCGGTAGGCGCCGAACGCCAACAGGGCGGCACCCATGACCGCAAGGAGCAGCACAGCCCGGGCATCCTCGGCCCGGCGCCGGGTGGACGGGCGGGTACGGCTCTCGGACATGGCCAATTCCTGTCGGCCTGCCATGGTCCATCGTTAGGGCACGGTCAACAGCCTCAGCATCGTGCACCGGAACAGATGTTCGCTTCATGCTTCGGGCGGGCCGGTAGCATCGGGCCTTGTGTCCAACTCACTGGTGATCCGCGGTGCCCGAGAGCACAACCTGCGCAACGTCTCGCTCGACTTGCCTCGGGACCGCCTGATCGTCTTCACCGGCCTCTCTGGGTCGGGAAAGTCGTCCCTGGCATTCGACACCATCTACGCCGAGGGTCAGCGTCGCTACGTCGAGTCGCTGTCGTCCTATGCCCGCCAGTTCCTGGGCCAGATGGACAAGCCTGACGTTGACTTCATCGAGGGACTGTCACCTGCCATCTCGATCGATCAGAAATCGGCCAGCCGCAACCCCCGCTCCACGGTTGGCACGGTCACCGAGGTCTACGACTATCTGCGTCTGTTGTTCGCCCGTATCGGGGTTCCGCATTGTCCAGACCATGGGGTGGTGATCGCCCGTCAGACGCCTCAGCAGATCGTCGACCGGGTACTGGATCTACCCGAAGGCACACGATTTCAGGTGTTGGCCCCGGTGGTGCGGGGCAGGAAGGGCAACTACGAGACACTGCTCGCCGATCTGGCGGCTCAGGGCTACGGCCGGGTTCGGATAGATGGCGACGTTCATGAGCTCCCGGCCACGGTCGAGTTGGCGCGCTACGAGACGCACCACATCGAGGTGGTGGTGGATCGTCTTATTCGGCGGGCCGGTATGGAACGCCGGCTCACCGACTCGTTGGAGGCGGCCCTCGCTCTGGCCGACGGAGTGGCCGAAATCGAGCTGGTGGATCCCGACGGTGGCGAGGGTGAACGCCTCACCTTCTCTCAGCATCTGGCATGTCCGATCGACGGGGCCAGCTATGAGGAACTCGCCCCACGGAACTTCTCGTTCAACTCGCCCTACGGCGCCTGCCCCCGATGCGACGGACTCGGAACCCAGTTCGAAGTCGACGTCGATCTGGTGGTCCCCGATCCCGACAAGTCACTGGCCGACGGGGCCATCGCGCCATGGGCTGGAGGCCATCTCCAGTACCACCAGCGACTGGTCGAGTCGCTGTGCGCCGAACGTGACATCCCCACCGATGTGGCCTGGTCCGATCTCACCGCCGCCCAGCAGAAGTTGCTGATGTACGGCACGGGCGGAACCAAGGTCGAGGTCCGCTACCGCAACCGGTACGGGCAGAACCGGCGATACAGCGCGAAGTTCGAAGGCGCGGTCACCTGGATCCAACGGCGTCACTCCGAGGCCGAGAGCGACAGCCAGCGGGAACAGTTCGAGGGCTACATGCGCGAGGTCCCCTGTCCGGCCTGCGAGGGGGCCCGTCTCAAGCCGTTCACCCTGGCGGTGACGGTCGATGGTCACAACATCCATCAGCTCTCGGCCATGTCCATCAGGGACGTGGCGGCCACCTTCGCTGCCATGGACATCTCTGACCGGGACCGGATCGTGGCCGACCCGATCCTCAAAGAGGTGAACGCCCGACTGGGCTTCCTGCTCGATGTGGGGCTCGACTACCTCTCGCTCCACCGGTCCTCGGCCACGCTGGCAGGTGGAGAAGCCCAGCGCATCCGCCTGGCCAGCCAGATCGGTTCAGGGCTGGTGGGCGTTCTGTACGTACTCGACGAGCCGTCGATCGGGCTTCATCAGCGAGACAACCACCGCCTGATCGAGACCCTTCAACGGTTGCGCGACCTCGGCAACACCGTCCTGGTGGTCGAGCACGACGAGGACACGATCGCGGTAGCCGACTACGTGGTCGATATCGGCCCGGGGGCTGGCGAACACGGTGGCTCGATCGTGCACGCCGGAACGGTCAAGGCCCTGCTCAAGAACAAGGCGTCGGTCACCGGCCAGTACCTGTCGGGCCGTAGGTCCATTCCGGTGCCCGAGCAGCGCCGCCCCGGCAGCGGCAAGGAGCTCCGAGTGGTCGGGGCACGCGAGCACAATCTCAAGGGGCTCGACGTCTCATTTCCGCTCGGCAAGTTCGTGGCGGTCACCGGGGTGTCGGGGTCGGGCAAGTCGACCTTGGTCAACGACATACTGCTCCGAGCGTTGATGCAGAGGATCTACCGCTCCAAGACTCCCCCCGGGTTGCACAAGCGGGTCACCGGGATCGAGCACCTCGACAAGGTCATCGACATAGACCAGTCACCCATCGGACGAACCCCCCGGTCCAACCCCGCCACCTACACCGGCGTCTTCGACCACATTCGCAAGCTGTTCGCCCAGACCACCGAAGCCAAGGTACGGGGTTACCTGCCGGGTCGATTCAGCTTCAACGTCAAGGGTGGGCGCTGTGAGAACTGTGCGGGTGACGGCACCATCAAGATCGAGATGCACTTCCTGCCAGACGTGTACGTGCCGTGCGAGATCTGCAAGGGGGCTCGCTACAACCGCGACACCCTCGACATCGAGTTCAAGGGCCGCACCATCGCCGAAGTGCTCGACATGCCATGCGAAGAGGCCCTGGAGTTCTTCTCCAACCAGCCGGTCATCGCTCGACACATGCAGACCCTGGTCGACGTCGGCTTGGGGTATGTCCGCCTGGGTCAACCGGCCCCGACCCTCTCGGGAGGAGAGGCCCAGCGCATCAAGCTGGCGTCGGAGCTTTCCAAGCGCTCAACCGGCCACACCATCTACCTGCTGGATGAGCCCACCACCGGCCTGCATTTCGAGGACATTCGTAAACTGCTGACGGTGCTGGGACGACTGGTCGACCAGGGCAACACCGTGCTGGTGATCGAGCACAACCTCGATGTGATCAAGACCGCCGACTGGGTGATCGATCTGGGACCAGAAGGCGGATCGGGAGGAGGCACGGTGGTGGCTCAGGGAACACCGGAGCAGGTTGCTGAGCACCCCGACTCTCACACCGGACGGTTCCTGCGCCCGCTGCTGGACCTGCCGGCGTGACCAGCCCGGCGAGATGGACCGCCAGCGACACTCGGGCGGTGGCGGACCGCCGAACCGCGGGCATGGTCATCGTGGTGGTCAGTCTGGCAGCCACGGTCTGGCCCGGAGCACCCCAGTGGCTGGTCCTGACCGGATTCAGCGCGGCCGCGGCCCTCGGTTTGCCTCTGCTGCTGGCCCGCTCGGCGCGGCTGGCTGCTCGGGTGCTGCCGGTCGTGGTGGTGGCCCTGGCGGTGCTTGCGGGGTTGGCGGCGTGGGGCCGGGCCACCAGCAATCTGGTCGAGCGTGATCGGGCGCACGACGGGGGAGTGATCGTCACTCGCGAGGCGGCAGCCGCTCTCAGCCGAGGGGAGAATCCGTACACCGCCGACTACGGACCCGTACTGCCCGAGTCGTGGCGCCAGGTCCAGGGATCTGACGGGTCGTTGGTCGAGAACCCGGTTCGTCACCATTTTCCCTATCTGCCGGCTGCTGCCTTGGTGCATGTGCCGTTCGTGATGGCCGCCGATGCGGTCGACTGGCAGTGGGATCCCCGGGTGGCGGGCTGGGTCGCGCTGACCGTAGCCATGGTGGCGGTGGCTCGTCTCGATGCCCCGGCCTGGGCCCGGGTGGGGGGAGTGGCCGGGGTCGGCAGTGCCCTGGCGATCATCTACCTGTCGTGGGGCACCAATGACCCCTTTGCCGCCGCCCTGGCGGTTCTTGCTCTGGTTCTGGCTGAGCGTCGCCCGGCCTGGGCGGGGGTGGTGCTGGCGCTGGCGGTTTCGGCCAAGGTGCTGCTGGCGCTGATCCTGGTGCCTCTCACGGTGGTGGTAGTGCACCGGGGCGGTTGGTCGGCGGTTCGCCGATGGTGGACTTTCCCGGTCGCGATGGGAGCCAGCGTCATTCCGGCGCTGATCGCGGCGCCTTCGGCCTTCTTGGATGACACGGTGTGGTTCAACCTCGGCCGCACCGAACCCAAAATGCCCACCTCCGGTATCGGCGTTCCAGCATGGGCTCCGAGCCTGCCCGGAGGCGCGCTGGCAGTTCTCACCGTGGTCGGGGTGGCGTTGGCCGTTGGCTTGCCGGTGATGGCTGCCCGCCGCTGGCCGTCGGTGTGGACAGCGGGGGCGGCCAGCGGGCTCGGCTTGTTGGGCCTGCTGGTACCGGCCCGGACCTTCCAGGTGAACTACCTGGTTCTGGTGGCGGCTCTGATCCCCTTGTGCTGGCTGGCGTCGAGCGTCAACCAACCGGCTGAGGTTGGTGGGCCGGAGCCACCGGCCGCCCCTGGGTGATGTCAAGCATCCGCTGAAGGGCCACCTTGGCCCACTCGGTGGTGACCGGGTCGACGGTGATCTGGTTGACGACATTGCCGTCCACCAGGTTCTCGAGAGTCCACGCCAGGTGTGGCCCGTCGATGCGGAACATGGTCGAACAAGGGCACACCAGCGGATCGAGCGACACCACGGTCTTGTCGGGGGTCTCCTCGGCCAGTCGGTTCACCAGGTGGATCTCGGTTCCGATGGCGATGGTCGAACCGACCGGGGCGGCAGCCACCGCTTTGATGATGAAGTCGGTCGACCCGACCTGGTCGGCGATCGAGCAAACCTCGTGCGAGCACTCGGGGTGGGCCACGACGATTCCATCGGGGTGTTCGGCACGGAAAGCCTCGACATGAGCGGGGGTGAATCGCTGGTGTACCGAGCAGTGGCCTCGCCACAACAAGAAGGTGGCGTCGCGCACATCGTCCTCGGTGAGCCCACCCAGCTCGAGGCGGGGGTTCCACACCCGCATGTCGTCGTGGGTGTAACCCATGGCGATTCCGGTATTGCGGCCCAGGTGCTGGTCGGGGAAGAACAGCACGCGATGTCCCTGGGTGAACGCCCACTCCAGGACCTGGCGGGCGTTGGTAGAGGTGCAGACCGCGCCGCCGTGCTCACCCACGAACGCCTTGAGTGCCGCCGAGGAGTTCATGTAGGTGATCGGCACCACCTCGTTGATGTCGATGATGTCACCGATGGCCTCCCATGCCTCTGTCACCTCGTCGAGGTCGGCCATGTCGGCCATGGAACAGCCGGCATTGAGGTCGGGGAGGATCACCTGCTGATGGTCAGCGGTGAGGATGTCGGCCGACTCGGCCATGAAGTGGACACCGCAGAACACGATGAAGTCGGCTTCGGGCCGCTCCTGGGCCAGAACCGACAGGCGGTACGAGTCGCCCCGGGCGTCGGCCCAGCGCATCACCTCGTTGCGTTGGTAGTGGTGGCCGAGGATGAACACCCGGTCACCAAGGGTTGCCTTGGCGGCCCGGATCATCTCTTCGAGCTCTTCGGGTGACGCCTCGCGATAGCGCTCCGGGAGCTGGCTCTGGAGTCTGAACATGGGGTGGAACCTCCGTGGGGAGATCCTGCGAACGGCCGGTGGGGACAGCCTGGTCGCCTCGCCCACGGGGATGTCGGCCACAGGATCGGATATGGCGCCGGATACCAGGCCGGCACCCGAGACTCTATCGACTGCCCCTGACAATCTCGCCCATCTACGCGGGTGCGGTGACGTCTGACCGGGCCATGCAGCCGGATCGACAACTACCGGCCCACCGCCGGAACCATCTCGTGAGCATGGTGTCGACCTTCGCTGTTCATCAGCGAGTACGCCACCACCGCCAGGACCTGAACCGGCAGCAGAACCCGGCCGAACCCCCACCAGACCTTCCACACCATTTCGACCATCACGAGGCCGAACACGATGTGGGTGATGGCCACCAATCTGAGCACCCGGTCCGGACAGGACACCAGCGCGGCCACTGCTGCGAACAGGGCCAACCCGGTGGCCACCTCCAACGAACCCCATCGGCTGATACCGGCCGCCAGTCCCATGCCGGGCGCGGTGAGGGTGCCGTGGCTGGCATCGAGGATCGAGGCCCCCACCATGCGCCACACCGCCAGGTTCCATACGGTGAAGACCACCGCTGGGACCAAGCTGGGCAGCAGGGCTCGCACCTTACGGGTCTGCCACAACTCGCTGAGGGTGATGGCCCCCGCCACCAGGATCGTGCTCTCCCGGGCCAGCACGGCCAGCGTCAACAGAATCACCGTGGTTCGAGCAAGGCGATGTCGGTGGGCTGCCACCGCGGCCACCGCCAGGGCAGCGGCGGGCTGGTCCACCAAACCGGGGGCGATCAGGGCGATGAGCATTCCCGGCATCAACGCCGCTGCTGCGGGCCACCTGGCTGGCCCGGGCACGCACGCCCACTGAACCGCCCAAACCACGGCTCCGAATGAGACCGCGGTCAGAACGATCAGGGCTGGCCCCACCAGCTCACGGCGCCCGCCCGCCGACATCACCCAGGCGATCCAACTGGTGAGGGGCCGGGCCGCCCGGTAGGCCACCTCGGCGCGGTCACCGTGGGTGTTGCGTTCCAACAGCTCCAGTGACGGGTCCCGGGCCAGCTCGAAAGTGAACGCCCCGTCCAGCCGACCGATGAGGACTTCGATTCGGCTGTGCGGCTCGCTGATGCTGAGGGTCCGGGTGGTCTGCTCGGGGCCACCGGGGTGAGGAGAGTCCTGAGCGGCCTGGGCCAGGATGGCCAGGGCCGCCAACGCTGCTACTACCACCGCCACCCAAAGACGTGGCCACTGGTGGACGGGCGGGGCGGGCACTGGTGCGGTCTGCCCCCGGTGTTCGGCCACCTGGCAGAACCTAGGACCTGACAGTCCAACCGTGGGTGACCCGGCCGGAGACCGACAAGAAGTCGGCCCCCCCGAGGGGAGAGTCGGGTTCGGCCGGGGGATCGGGCAACCTTGAGGTCGTGATGCAGCGACCGCCAGCGGGATCGATCCCAGACGCTCCGGGCTCGTACCAGTTCAAGGACGGCCAGGGCCGGGTCATCTACGTGGGCAAGGCGAAGTCACTGAGGTCGCGGCTGGCCAACTACTTCGGGCCGAACCTGCCGGCTCGTACCGCCCAGATGGTGGCCACCGCCGAGTCGGTGGAGTGGATCCAGGTTCGTAACGACGTCGAGGCGCTACTGCTCGAGTACAGCCTGATCAAACAGCATCGTCCCCGGTTCAACATCCGCCTGATCGACGACAAGAGCTATCCCTACCTGGCGGTCACGGTGAGCGATCAGTGGCCCCGTCCCATGGTCATGCGGGGTGCTCGCAAGAAGGGTGTCCGCTACTTCGGGCCCTACGGCCATGCCTATGCCATTCGTGAGACCTTGGACCTCCTGCTGCGTACCTTCCCGGTGCGGACCTGCTCGGACAACAAGTTCGATCATCATCAGCGGCTGGGACGGCCGTGTCTCCTGTTCCACATAGAGAAGTGCTCGGGCCCCTGTGTGGGAGCGGTAGACGCCGACACCTATCAGCAGCACGTGGACGCGCTACTGCGATTCCTGGAGGGTGACACCGACGAGGTGGTCAGTCGGCTGGAGGCGGAGATGCTCGCCGCCGCCAGCGACCTCGAGTTCGAGAAGGCGGCCCGACTGCGTGACCGCCTGGCGTCTGTGAACCGGGCAGTGGAACGCCAGCAGATGGTGGCCGACTCCAACGACGACATGGACGTGTTCGGTGTGGCCGAGGACGAGCTGGAAGCCGCGGTACAGGTGTTCCACGTTCGTCGAGGCCGGGTGGTGGGCCGCAAGGGTTTCGTGATCGACAAAGTCGAGGACCTGACACCAGCCGAACTGTCGGGCCGGATTCTCGAAGGGTTCTACGACGAGCCACCTCCCATCGGTATGCCGAGACAGGTGCTGGTACAGCGCGAACCCGAAGACGTCGACATGTACCAGCGGTGGCTTACCGAGATGAGGGGATCGGCGGTAACGGTCCGGGTCCCACAACGGGGCGACAAGCGCATCCTCCAAGAGACCGTGGCCCACAACGCCCGCGAGGAACTTCAACGTCACCGCTTGCGTCGCTCCACCGACCACAACAGTCGGGCTCGGGCCTTGAACGAACTTCAGGATGCCCTCGGCCTTCCTGAGGCACCGCTGCGGATCGAATGCTTCGACATGAGCCACCTTCAGGGCACCGACTACGTCGGTTCCATGGTGGTGGTGGAGGACGGCCTTGCCAAGCGTTCGGAGTATCGCCGTTTCAAGATCCGCAGCGGTCAGGGCAACGACGACTTCCGGGCCATGGAAGAGGTGCTCACCCGACGGTTCACCGCCTATCTGGCCGACCGGGAACTGCCGGTGGCCGAGCGCGGCAAGTTCTCCTATCCGCCCCAACTTCTGGTGGTGGACGGTGGCAAGGGGCAGCTCGGGGTGGCGGTGCGGGTACTTACCGAACTGGGGCTGGACGAGGAGATTCCGGTTGCCTCACTGGCCAAGCGATTCGAGGAGGTGTACCTACCGGGTTCGCCTGACCCGGTGCGCATTCCCCGCCAGTCCGAGGCGCTCTACCTGTTGCAACGCATCCGCGACGAGTCCCACCGCTTCGCCATCTCCTACCACCGCGAACTTCGAGGCAAGCGCATGACGTCATCTGCACTCGACGGCATCGCGGGCCTTGGCCCGGCACGGCGTAAGCGCCTGGTCAAGGAGCTGGGAGGGGTGAAGGCGGTCAAGGCAGCTTCGCTGGACCAGCTCCGATCCCTGTCGTGGCTACCCGAGGCGGTGGCCGACGCCACCTACTCCCACCTTCATCCCGAGGCCTGATATCGGGCGGTATCGGTGTTGGGGAGCGGAGCACCGTTTCGGATGATCCACGGCCTACGGTTCAGGTGATGGCCGACGACTCGGATCTGTGGGAGACGCACTCGGGCTGGTGGCAGGACGGCTTCACCGACGGAGCCGACCCCGAGTACGAGGAGCAGATCCTCCCGCTGGCGGCCGAGCTCCTAGCCGGCCACGACCGGGTGCTCGACGTTGGGACCGGCGAGGGTCAGGTCGCCCGGCTGGCAGTGGCCGGTGGGGCCGAGCTGGTGGTGGGTGTGGATCCCACCGCCAACCAGGTGGTCGAGGCGGCCCGGCGAGCCGGGGGCCCTCTCTATGCCCGATCAGGGGCGGCCGAGCTTCCATTCGCCGACGGAGTGTTCGACGCGGTGGTGGCTTGTCTGGTGTTCGAACACATCGAGGCGGTGGACCGGGCCATCAGCGAGGTGGCCCGGGTGCTGCGTCCCGGCGGTCGCTTTGCCTTCTTCCTCAATCATCCTCTGCTCCAGACGCCCGGTAGCGGTTGGATCGACGATCAGGTTCTGGATCCTCCCGAGCAGTACTGGCGGATCGGCCCATATCTGATCGAGGACTCCTCGATAGAGGAGGTCGAGAAGGACGTGTTCATTCCCTTCATCCACCGACCGCTCAGCCGTTATGTGAATGCGCTGGCTGACGCCGGCCTGACCTTGCGGAAGATGTTGGAGCCTGCACCTCCTCCAGGGTTCCTGGCCCGGGCTGCCGAGTACGCCGAGGCGGCTTCGATTCCTCGGCTGCTGGTACTGGTGACCGAGAAGGACCGCGTCTGACCATGGACACCGTGTCGGGGCCCGAGCAGGACGAGCCGGAGCCGGCGATGCTCGACGACTCACGGTTGAGGGCCCTGGGCCTGGCTCCCGGCCAGAACAGAGACGGCACCGGCGATCCAGTTGCCGAGTTCAGGGTTGGTGGCCATCAGAGCGGGCTGCATGATGATCCTCCAGTAGTGGCGGATACCCCGATGTGGCTGTCTCACCACTGGCCGGGTGACTACGACCGGTGCGTTTCGGTGGCTGGACTCCACATCTGCCGACGCTGCCTGGTGCTGTACCCAGTGGCGCTGGTGGCGGGAATCGTGATCAACGTCGGAAGCTGGTGGGATGAGACGTGGGACCCGCTGGTTCTGTGGCTGTTCCCACTGCCGGGAGTGATCGAGTTCGTTCTCGACAACGTGCGTGTCGTTGCCTACCGGCCCCGACGCCAGGTGGCGTTGTCGGCGCTGGGGGCGGTGGCCGCCGGGGTGGGCTACGTGCGCTATCTCGACGACTTGACCGACCCGCTGGTGTGGTCGGTGGTGGCGGTCTACACCAGTGTCTGCCTGTCAGCAGCCATGATCGGCGGGCTGTGGCGACGGAGAAGCACAGCCGAAGCCGGGAAGGCCCATTCATGAACGAGTACGCCGTCATCAGTGGCTTGTCGGGAGCCGGACGGTCCACGGCCGCTGACGTGCTCGAGGACCAGGGATGGTTCGTGATCGACAACCTCCCGGTGGCGCTCATTCCCGACGTGGCTGGGCTGGTACCGGTGTCGACCAGCGGAGACAGCCGGGTAGCTCTGGTGGTGGGTGCGTCATCGGACCCTCAGGAACTGTCGGTCATGCTCGCCAACCTGCGAGACAGCGGAGCCCGGGTACGGACCCTGTTTCTCGATGCCCGTACCGATGTCCTGGTGCGCCGTTTCGAGAGCACCCGGCGCCGTCACCCGGTTAGTGCCGGTGCCCTGCTGGAAGCCGCCATCGAGCGGGAACGTCACCACCTACGGGGCGTCCGGGCCGAGGCCGACGCCATCATCGATACCAGCGACCTGAACGTCCACGAGCTGAGCCGACGAGTTGCCGACATCTTCGGTGACGACGAAACCCCCGGCATGCAGGTGTCGATCATGTCCTTCGGCTACAAGCACGGTCTGCCGGTGGATGTCGATGTGGTGTTCGACTGTCGGTTCCTGCCCAATCCCCACTGGGTTGACGATCTGCGGCCACTCGATGGACGCGACGGTGACGTGAGCGGATACGTACTGGGCAGCGAGCTGGCGTCGGAGTTCGTGGCCCGCGTCGAGGACTTGTTGGCATTGTTGGCACCGGCCTATGAGGCCGAGGGTAAGGCGTACCTCACCGTTGCGTTCGGCTGCACCGGCGGTCGCCACCGGTCGGTGGCCATCGCCGAGGAGATGGCCGGGCGTCTGGTTGGCCACGGAGTGGTGGCTGCGGTGATCCACCGCGACGTGGACCGCTCCTGAGCTGTTTCGTCGGGATTTCAGGCTGTCAACTAGGTTCCCCACCGAGCCGGGCGAGCCGCTCGCGGGCTGGGATCCGGCGCCACGAGACCATCCATGAGGGGTGCATCAACCATGACCATCCGTGTCGGGATCAACGGGTTCGGCCGCATCGGCCGCAACTTCTTCCGCGCCGTCAAGCAGCAGGGCGCCGACATCGACTTCGTCGCCGCCAACGACCTCGGCTCGGTGGCCACCATGGCCCACCTGCTCAAGAACGACTCGGTCATGGGCCGGTTCAACGGTGAGGTGAAGGTCCACGACGACGGCATCGAGGTCGACGGCGACGTCATCAAGATCCTGGCCGAGCGTGACCCCGCCAAGCTGCCCTGGGGTGACCTGGGTGTCGACGTGGTGATCGAGTCCACCGGCTTCTTCACCGATCGGGCCAAGGCTGCCGCTCACGTGGAGGCCGGAGCTCCCCGGGTGATCGTGTCGGCCCCCGCCACCAACGCCGATGCCACCTTCGTGGTGGGCGTCAACGACGACACCTTCGACCCTGCCAACCACATCGTGGTGTCCAACGCCTCGTGCACCACCAACTGCTTCGTGCCGATGATCAAGGTTCTCGACGACGCCTTCGGTGTCGAGAAGGGCCTCATGAACACCATCCACGCCTACACCGGCGATCAGCAGCTGGTAGACGGCCCCCACTCTGACCTGCGTCGGGCTCGGGCCGCCGCCATCAACATCGTGCCCACCTCCACTGGTGCCGCCCGGGCCACCGGCCTGGTGCTCCAGGCCATGCAGGGCAAGCTCGACGGCACCTCTCTGCGGGTCCCGGTGCCGACCGGTTCGGTCACCGACTTCACCGGTCTCCTCAAGACCGAGGTCACCGTCGATCAGGTCAACGAGGCGTTCAAGGCGGCGGCCGCCGAGGGCCGGCTGGCGGGCGTGCTGGCCTACTCCGACGAGCCGCTTGTGTCCTCCGACATCGTTGGTACCCCGTACTCGGTCACCTTCGACTCGGGCCTGACCATGGCCATGGGCAACCTGGTCAAGGTGCTCGGCTGGTACGACAACGAGTGGGGCTACTCGAACCGCCTGGTCGATCTGGTCAAGATCGTCGGCGCGGCCAACAAGTAGTCCACCATGATCAACGGTGTTCCCCAGCTGGAGGATCTCGGCGACGTAGCCGGCAAGCGCGTCCTGGTGAGGTGCGATTTCAACGTGCCGATCCGCGACGGCGAGATCACCGACGACCTCCGGATCCGGGCGGCCCTGCCCACCCTCTCCTGGCTCCAGGAGAGGGGAGCAACGGTCACTGCTTGCAGCCACCTCGGACGGCCCAAGGGAACGCCCGACCCGCAGTATTCGATGGACCCGGTGCGAGCCCGTCTGGCCGAGCTCGCACCGGGCGTCGAACTCCTCGAGAACCTACGGTTCTCGGCGGGAGAGACCGCCAACGACCCGGCATTCGTGGCCGAGTTGGTGTCCGGCCAGGACGCCTACGTCAACGATGCCTTCGGGGCATCGCACCGGGCCCACGCGTCAATCGTGGGGCCACCGTCGACCCTTCCCTCTGCCGCCGGTCGGCTGCTGGAAAAGGAGGTCGAGGTACTCCTGGGATGTCGCAACGAGCCCCGTCGGCCGTTCATCTCGATCCTGGGGGGATCGAAGGTCTCCGACAAGCTCGGGGTCATCAACGCCCTGCTCGAGGTGGTGGACGGGCTGGTCATCGGCGGCGGGATGTGCTTCACCTTCCTGGCCGCTCAGGGGCATCAGGTCGGCTCCTCGCTGCTCGAAGAAGACCAGATCGAGACCTGCCGCTCGCTGCTGGCCAGCGGCGCCACCATCCATCTCCCGTCCGACGTGACCGCCCTGGGACCGGGCGGCAAGATCGGTGACCCCAGTGCCGGGGGAGAGGTGCGCCAGTTCGGCACCGACCTGCCCGACGGCTGGATGGGTCTGGACATCGGTCCAGGTACTGCGGCCGAATTCTCCGACGTGATCGCCGAGGCCCGTCAGGTCCTGTGGAAC
>CAUJFC010000154.1 GCA_963169755.1 Actinomycetota bacterium
CCTGCTGGGTGCCACCGAACGGCTGCGATTCCTGGTGGCCTTCCGGCCCGGGCTCATCTCCCCCACCCTGGCCGCCCAGCAGGCCGCCACCTTCCAGCGCATGAGCGGGGGTCGACTCCTGCTGAACGTGGTCACCGGGGCCAGCGAAGTGGAGCAGCGCCGCTTCGGTGACCATCTCTCCAAGGACGAACGCTACGAGCGGTGCGACGAGTTCCTCGAGGTTCTGCGCGGGTGCTGGGCCGACGGCGGTCTCGACTTCACCGGCCGCCACTTCCGGGTGGAGAACGCCATGGTGGCCGACCCCAGCCTGCCTCGCCCCCCGATCTTCTTCGGCGGCAGCTCCGACGCCGCCCTGAAGGTGGCGGCCCGCCAGGCCGATGTGTGGCTCATGTGGGGCGAGCCCCTGGAGGCCGCCGCCGAGGAGTTGGCGCGGGTGAAGGCGCTGGCCGAGGCCGAGGGCCGGACCCTGGAGTACGGCATCCGCTTCCACACCATCGCCCGAGACCACGCCGACGACGCTTGGGCCCAGACCGACCGCATTCTCGCCTCGCTCACCCCCGAGACCATCGCCGAGAGCCAAAAGGTGATCTCGGTGCAGAGCGCCTCGGTGGGCCAGGCCCGCATGAATGCCCTCCACGGAGGTTCCACCGACAACCTGGTGGTGGCCCCCAACCTGTGGACCGGTTTCGGCCTGGTGCGCGGCGGTGCTGGCACTGCCCTGGTGGGTAGCCACGAGGAGGTGGCAGCGCGCATCCGGGAGTATCACGAGGTCGGCTTCACCCACTTCATCCTCTCGGGCCAACCCCACCTGGAAGAGGCCTACTGGTTCGGTGAAGGCGTCACGCCCCTGCTGCGACGAGATGGCCTGCTGGCCGAGCTTCCCATGCCCGGAACCACCGCCCGACCGACGTAGGCCGGGGAGCTTTACGTAGCGCGAGCGCGATACATTGCAGTCCATGGCCACGCCAACCTCCTATCGGCTCAATGCCGACCTCAAGGCCCGGCTCGCCGCACAAGCCGCGGCCGAAGGAGTGGCCGAGACCGCGCTGGTGACACGACTCCTGGCTCAAGGCCTGTCCATGATCGAACACCCCGGCGTGGTGTTCCGCCCGGGACCGAGTGGATGGCGAGCCGGGCTGGCCGGCGGCCCTGACATCGACGAGGTCGTACGGGCCCTCCGGTCCACCGGCGCCACCGGCGAAGGTGCGGTGGAGGCCGCGGCGATCAGCCTCGGCATCGACGCCCAGCTCGTTCGGCTCGCGGTGGACTACGCCGCCGAACACCTCGATGAGGTCGAGTCCCGACTGCGCGAGAACGAGGCGGCGGTCGAGCGCGTCCGTCGCCTGGCAACCGCACGCGCCACTGTTCTGGCCGAGTGAGGTTCCTGATCGACGAGATGTACGGCGAGCAACTCGCCCACCTCCTCGATCAACGCGGGCACGACACGGTGCACGTCCGAGACGTCGGCCTGGGGGGCGCGCCGGATGCCGAAGTGCTCGCCCATGCCATCGACAGTCGTCGTACGCTCGTCACCGAGAACGCGGTGGACTTCCTCCCGCTCCTAGACCAGCGCCAAGCCGCCGGCCTCTCGATGACCGCGGTACTCATCGCCCTGAAGGCGGGCCGAGGCGTGGGCGGGGCCCTGCACGTCCGACTCGCCGCTGACCTCGACACCTGGGGAACAGACAACCCGACCCCCTACGCCCACGCGCACTGGCTCGCTCTCTCCGATGGCTGACCAGCATGGAGAGCATCTAGGTCGGCGACCATCTCGCCCAAACGCGGTGGGTACCAGTTGGCAGTCGTCCTCAGCTGGTGGCGGCGATGAAGTCGTTGATGGTCTCGGCCAACTGGGGGCCGCAGTCCTCTTGGAGGAAGTGACCGCCGCCTTCGGTGGCGACGTGGGGTTGGCCGACGGTACCGGGGATGCGCTCCAGGAACGGGGCATCACCGCCCCGGGTTATGGGGTCCTGGTCGCTGAAGGCACACAGCACCGGGCGGTCGAACCGGCCCAGCACTTCCCAGGCGGCGATGTTGTCGGCGCTGGCCGGGTCGTCGAGGGAGGTGGGGACCAACGTGGGGAAGATCCGAGCCCCCGCCTTGGCCGATTCGTCGGGGAACGGCGCGTCGTAGGCGGCGATGATCTCGGGTGACAGGTCGCTGGTACAGCCACCGTTGATGATGGCCCCCACCGGGAAATGTTCGGTCTCCTGGGAGAACTTCTGCCACGCCATGAAGGCGTCGCTCATCTTTCCGTGCCCGGTGGGCAGGCCGGTGTTGGCCACCACCAGCCGGGCGTATCGCTCGGGCTGAGCGGCCACCAGTCGCAGCCCTACCAGCCCTCCCCAGTCCTGACCGAAGAAGGTGATGTCGCGCAGATCCAGGTGGTCGAAGACCAGCGATGACATCCAGGCCACGTGACGGGCGTAGGTGTAGTCGGCCATGGCGGTTGGCTTGTCGCTGCGGCCGAACCCCACCAGGTCAGGGGCCACCACCCGGTGACCGGCGTCCACCAGCACGGGAATCATGTGCCGGTACAGGTAGCACCACGAGGGTTCGCCGTGCATCAGCAGCACCGGCGCGGCGTCAGCAGGCCCCTCGTCCAGGTAGTGCACTCGCAGGGATTGGCCGTCGGGCAACTCGGGCACCGCTGCGACCTCGACGTAGTGAGGGTCGAAGTCGAAACCGGGCAGGTTCTCGAATCGCTCGTCGGGAGTACGGAACACGTCCATCTCACTTCTCCTGGTCAGGTCGGGCAGCTTCGGGCTTCGGTGTGGTCGTGGCGTCCGGTGACGCCGGGTGTGGGTGAGGTGTCAGTAATCGGTCGACGAGGGTTCTGATACCGCTGAGCCTGGCACCTCGATCCGATCCAGGTCGTCGCCCACCACCACCGATCCGTCGAAGTGGGCAGTGGCCAGGGCGTGACTCTCGGCCCCGCCGCCGGGCGGGAAGCGGGGGACGTGGTGGGTGAGCACCAGGGTCCTCACCCCGTTTCGGGCTGCCGTCTGAGCAGCCTCTTCGACCGAGGAGTGGTAGTCGAGGGTATCGACCAGTCGAGGCACACCAATCGCAGTGATGATGTCCTTGCGGATGGCGGTGTGGACCAACGCGCCCGCCCCCGCGCACAGCCGGTCGAGCCCCGGGCAGGGCACGGTGTCACCAGCCACCACCACCGATCGCCCGGCGTGATCGAAGCGGAATCCGATGCTGGGGTGGACCGGCTTGTGGTCGGTGGGGGCACATGAGATCACGGCATCACCGGCCACCGCGACGTCGCCGTCTTCCACCTCGAGCACCTCGATCGCCGGTGGCGCGGTCAGGTCCCGGTGGTGAGCCATGCGGTATCCGATGTCGGGACCGAGGGCGGCCATCAGATGGCCCACCATCTCGACCGTCCCCGGCGGGCCCACGATCGGTAGGGGAGCCGGAGCGAAACCAGTCACCCAGCGGGTGGTGATCACATCGGACAGATCCGTCAAGTGGTCGCTGTGCAGATGGGTCAGCAAGACGGCACTCAGCTGAGGCACCGCGACCCCAGCCGCGGCCAGTCGCATGAGAACCCCTCGCCCGGCGTCCACCAGATAGTGGCTGACCCCGGCCGACACCAGAGTCGACGGTCCCGCCCGGTCGGGGTCGGGTAGGGGGCTTCCGGTACCCAGCAAGGTCACCAGCAGGTCTGTGGTCATTGGCGGGCCATTTCTGCTCGGGCCTCGGCTTCGAGGGCGGCGGTGGCGGCATCGTCGTCGGCTGAGGGGATCACATCGTGAACCTGTATGACCACCTCGTGAAGGGTGCCGGTGAAGGCGAACGGACTTCGGTAGCGGGGGCTGACCGCCGATCCGTGGTCGAAGCCGACACTGGCCCCGACCGACGAGAACATGAACACCATCTGGGCCAGTTCGGCTCCCCCGACCGGTTCTCCGTTGACCGTCAGGTCGACTCGCCCGGACCGACCGACTCCGGGTCGGAACCGGGCCGACAAGATGGCCGGTCCGGCCGGAATGATCAGCTCGGACTCGGCCACGCTGTGTTGGTCGAAGGCGTTGTAGTCCACCACCAGGCGATCGCCCTGCACGAACACCGACAGCCCCGAGTTCTCGGTGCCCAGGGCGTAGAGAACGCCCTCGTCTCCCGCGGCACGAGTCACCAGGGCGGTGAGATCGAAGGCCCTACCACCGATGGCCGCCGCCGCCTGGCCGGGCATGGGCGACATGGGAGGGCGGTACACGTAACGCTTGGACGGGGGATGAGGCGACCCGGCCCGGAACCGGGCCCCGAACAGTTCGATCAGTCGATCGTCGAGGGGCAGCACACCGTGACGCTCGGCCTCGCTCCACCAGAGGGCCTTCAGCTCGTCGAGCTTGTCGGGGTTGGTGTCGGCCAGATCGTGACACTCCGACCAGTCTTCGGCCAGGTGGTACAGCTCCCATGGTTCGGTGTCGAAGTCGGCGCCGGGTTGGTGGCGACACACCGCCTTCCAGCCGTCGGCCACCAGGGCCCGACTGCCCATCATCTCGAAGTACTGCACGGTGTTGGTGGCCGGTGCCGCCGGGTCGGTCAGGATCGAAGCGAACGAGTGCCCGCTCACCGGGAGCTGCTCGAAGCCCCGGTACACCTCGGGCGGGGTCACGCCAACCAGCTCGTAGATGGTGGGCACGATGTCGGCCACGTTCACGAACTGATCACGCTTGGAGCCGGTGACGGTGGGGTCGAGCCCGGCCGGCCAGTGAACAATCAGAGGAACATGGACTCCTCCCTCGTGGGTGTTCTGCTTGTACCAGCGGAACGGGGTGTTGCCGCACTGGGCCCAACCCCACGGGTAGTTGGTGTGGCTGTGGGGTCCTCCGATGTCATCGAGGCGCTCCACAGCGGCTTCGACGTCTTCGGCGATGAAGTTGAAGTACTTCATCTCGTGCATCACCCCGGTGACTCCACCTTCCTGGGAGGCGCCGTTGTCGGCCAGCACGATGAAGATCGTGTTGTCCATCAAACCCCGCTCGGCCAAGCCGTCCACCAGCCGCCCGATCTGGTCGTCGGTGTGGTCCAAGAAGGCGGCGAAAGCCTCTTGGAGACGGGCGGCGAAGCGACGCTGGTTGTTACTCAGCTCCTCCCACGGCTCCACCCCCGGGTTGCGGGGTGCCAGTTCGGTGGCGGCGGGAACGACGCCCTCGGCAACCTGACGGGCGAACCAACGGTCTCGCACCACGTCCCAACCGTCATCGAATCGGCCCCGGTACCGCTCCAGATAGGAGGCTGGGGCCTGGTGGGGGGCATGGGTTGCTCCGAAGGGGAGGTAGGCGAAGAACGGCCGGTCGGGCCGGATCGAAGTCGAGTCCGAGATCATGGCCAGGAGCTGATCGACCAGATCCTCGCTCAGGTGGTAACCGTCTTCGGGTCCCGCCGGCGGAGAGATGTGGTGGTTGTCGCACACCAGGTCGGGGTGGAACTGGTCGGTCTCGCCCTCCATGAATCCGTAGAAGCGATGAAACCCGCGGGCCAGGGGCCACTGGTCGAAGGGACCGGCGGCCGAGGCCTGTTCCATCGGCGCCAGGTGCCACTTACCGGCACAGAAGGTGGCGTAGCCGGCTGCCCCCAGGACCTCGGCGACGGTGGCGGCATGGTTGGAGATGTGACCGAGCTGGTTGGGAAAGCCGGTCCGGAAGTTGGACAGGCTCCGCATTCCCACGGCGTGTTGAGACCGTCCGGTGAGCAACGACGCCCGGGTGGGTGAGCAGAGCGGGGTCACGTGGAAGTTGGTGAACTGCACTCCCCCGGCGGCCAGAGCGTCGATGTGGCGAGTGTCGATGTCTGACCCGTAGCAACCGAGTTGGGCGAAGCCGGTGTCGTCGAGCAACACCAGCACCACGTTGGGGGCAGCCGGGCCGGGATGGGGCGGCTCGGCGAACCACGGCTCGGAATCGGCCAGGGTCCGACCGATTCGGCCACCGAAGGTGGGCTTCACCACATGATCGCCGCTCACCGCATCGACTCCCTTGGTCGGGCTACCAGACCCGGCGGACCGGGTGCGGCCGTCTCCCTCGGCTCACGGAATCGACAGTACTCCTCTCACAATCTTTTGCAAGTACTACTCTCACTTTGCCCGAGTCACTGCTACTCTCGATCTCGTGAGTGGCCCGGTGACCAGCACCCGAAGCACCAGTCTCCAGAGCACCAGTCTCCAGAGCACCAGACCCACTGGACCCAGCGGGCCGGGGCCGGGGGTGGACGGCCGCAATGCCCGGCGCCAACGAGGGCGTGCCGCGGTGGTGGCGGCCGTGGTCGATCTGATGACCGAGGGGCACCTTCCACCCACCACCGCCCAGGTGGTGCAACGGTCGGGCATCTCGGAGGCATCGCTGTTCCGCTACTTCCCGAGCCTCGACGATCTCCAGCTTCACGCCACCGCTGAACTTCTCGACCGCCATTCCGCCCTGTTCGACATCGCTGCTCTGGGCCAGGGAGATCTGACCAAGCGAATCGACCGGTTCTGTCGCGCCCGGTCCGCGCTGTGGCAGACGGTCGCCCCCATCGCCCGGCTGGGCCGGGCCCGCAGCTTCGACCATCCAGCCCTGGCCGAACTGCTCCTGTCCATCCGAGAAGATCAGGCCGATCAGATCGCAACCCACTTCTCACCCGAACTGAGCGGCCGGACTCCTCAGGACCGGGCTGACACGGTGGCAGTGCTGGTCACCCTCACCTCGTTCGAGGCCTGGGACATCCAGGGCCGAGAGCTGCACCGCTCACCCGACCAGATCCGTCGCTCATGGAAGCGCGCCCTTTCGGACCTACTCGGCGATTCACCCTCCGCCCGACCGCAAGGGAGCTCCCGATGACCACCGACCCGGCCTCCCACACACCACCGCAGAGAACCGATTGGAAGACCGCCGGGACCTTCATCGAGATCGGCGACCACCAGATCTTCGTGGCCGACCAGCCGGCCCACAGTGGCCCAGAGTCGGAGCCGCTGGTGATCATCCACGGCTTTCCCACCTCGGCCTTCGATTTCGCCCACCTGATCCCGGCCCTGGCTGCACGGCGACGGGTGGTGGCCATGGACCTGCTGGGCTTCGGGCTCTCGGCCAAGCCCGACACCGGCTACACCATGGCCCTCCAGGCCGACGTGGTGATCGGAGTGCTGAACGCCCTCGGCCTCGACCGGTTCGCTCTGCTGACCCATGACATGGGGGACACCGTGGGCGGTGAACTGCTGGCCCGGACAATGGAAGGCTCGTGGTCCGCTGAGGTGACCCGACGGGTGGTCACCAACGGCAGCGTCTACATAGACATGGCGAACCTGACCGACGGCCAGCTCATGTTGTTGTCCCTGCCCGACGAGGTCGCTCCCGCTGGCCCGGGGCCCGAGCTGATGGCTGCCAGCCTGGCCGCCACTCTGGCCCCGGCACATCGCCACATCGACATGACCGACCACGCCGAGCTGGTCTGCCACAACGGCGGCGACGCCCTGCTGCCCCGGACCATTCGCTACATCGAGGAACGCCGAGCCAACGAGCGCCGGTTCACCGGCGCCATCGAGACCCACCCGTCACCCCTGCACATCGTGTGGGGCCCCGAGGACCCGATCGCAGTGGCAGCCATGGCCGAACGGCTGGCGTCCACCCGGCCCGATGCCACCATCGCCTGGATCGAAGGCGCCGGTCACTACCCACAGATCGAAGACCCCGCCGCCTGGCTGACCGCGGTAGAGGCCGCTCTGGCCTGACGGCCCGCCCAGGCGCGGGTCAGTCGGGGTGGCCGGTCGGGTCGGCAGGCTCGGCGTACCAACCCGACGGCGCCAACTCCGAGCCCATCCGCGGCATGTACTGATCGAAAAAGACCCTGGCCACCAACTCGCGCCGGCTACGGACATCGGCCTTCTCGAACACCGACTTCAGATGGTCCTGCACGGTGTAGCGGCTCATGTTCAGGCTGCTGGCAATCTCCTTGGTGTCCACCCCCTGTAGCACCAGTTGGGTCACGTCGCGTTCACGTGCCGTCAGTTGGAATGCGGCCACCACCAAGGGAACGATCTCGGGCGGACGGGCCTCCTCGATGGTGATCACCACCTCACCGGACGGGCCATCGAGGTCGGCCAAAGGAGAGGCGTTCATCACCAGCCACCGACCGCTGACCATACGCACCCGGCACCGGGCCAAATGATGGACGCCGACTCGGGCGTTGCGCCGAGCCTGGGCCACCAGGCTGTAGATGGTGCCGGAGGTGTCGGCCATGTTCTCGCCGGAACACAACTCTGCCAACAGCGAGTCGGTCCCCATGCTCATCCGGGCGATCTTGTCGTCGGCTCCGACGATCAGAACCGCGGGGCCGGTATCGCCGCCACCACCACCGTTACCGCCATCACGTCCCGCCAGCAGTCCAGCCCTCATACCCGCCGCCAGGGGCTCCGAGAGCCTGGCCACGTACTGCACCTCCTCACGGTTGAAAGGGCGGTCGTCAATCCCTCGGAACAACGCCACACCGCCCCATCCCTGGGTGCCCTGACGGGCAACCATCCTCAGCTCGTCGCCGTAGCCGTAGTAGGGCTGAACGACCCGCCTGAACCGCTGCGACGAAGATACCTCGCCGCGGGTCGCCAGGTGCACGCCACAGGCCGGTAGGTCACCATCGATCAACGCAGAGAAGGCATCGGGGCTGTCACCGCTGTACTCCTGGAGCCCCCACTCCATGTCGTGCGAGTCCTTTCCGAAGAGATCCCCGAACTTGTAGGTGCTGGTGAGCAGCCGGGTTGCGGGGTCGAGGTTGCCAATGCAGGCCGCCACGTGGGGAACGGCTCGCTGGAGCGAGGCGTCGAACTCCTCCAGGAACGTGGACAGATCCAGTCCGGCCCGGGCGAGAACCTCGATATCGCTCCGGACCCGTTCGAGGGTCAGTGGTGTGGCCATGGACACCATTCTCAGGGTTCTCGCCACCATCCGCCATCCCAACATTGTGGGATGCCAGCCAGCCCTCGACGCTGGCCGCAAAAGATCCCGGATACCCGGGATGGTTGGAAGGTGGTCGATCCCTCACCGTGGGCTCCATGGAAACCACACCCACGAACCATCCCCCATCTGACCAGGGTCCCCGCCACCTCCCGGTGGAGATCGCCGCCGAGACCTGGGTGATCCAAGACACCCAGGGCGAAGGAGTCGCCCCTCAAGCCGTCCACATGAACTCCATGGTCATCCGCGGAAGCCAGCCGATGGTGGTCGACACTGGTCTTCCCACCAACCGAGAGCGCTTCATCAGGACCTGTTCTCGATCGTCGAACCCGCGGACGTCCGCTGGGTGTTCCTGAGCCACGACGACGTGGATCACTACGGCAACGTCGATGTCGTCATGGAGCTGTGCCCGAATGCCACGCTGATCACGAGTTGGTTCATGACTGAGCGCCTCACCGGCGAGCTGAACGTGGCGCCCACCCGTTGGCGGTGGTTGGGCGACGGCGAACAGCTCGACCTCGGCGACCGGATCGTGACGGCCCTTCGGCCGCCGCTGTACGACTCGCCCACCACCAGGGGGCTGTTCGATCACCGAACCGGGGTGTACTGGGCGTCGGACTGCTACGCCACCCCGGTGACCACGGGCACCGCCTTCGTGGAGGAACTCGATCCCGAGGCCTGGGCCTCTGGCCTGACCGTCTTCGCCCAGTGGAACAGCCCATGGGCAACCATGGTCGACCCCGCGGCCTACGCAACCGCCTGCCGGCGCATCGAGGAACTTCCCCTCCACGCAATCGCCGGTTGCCACGGCCCGACGATCGAGGCCAGCAATCTCCGCCAGGCCCACGAACTCCTGCGGGCGGTCCCCACCGCCGTTGCTCCCCCTCAGCCCGGCCAGGAGCTACTCGACCAGATCGTGGCTGCCATGACCGGGGCCCCCACCGCGGCCTGACACCCAACCCCACTCACTACAACCACACAGCAAAGGACCACCCTGATGATCCGCAATTCACTCAAGAACCTCGTCCTGGTGGCGGTCGCCACCACCACCGTCCTGGCAGCCCCAGCCTGCAGCGACGACGACAACGCCAAGGCTGCCGTCACCACCAGCACCGCGGCTGACCCCAGCACCACCGTCACCAACGGCGGATCGGGCAAGCCCGAGGCCGACGACCACAGCATCCACGTCACCGCCGTCGACTTCGCTTTCGAGGACCTTCCCTCCGAGATCCCCGCCGGTAGCCGTATCACCCTCAGCAATGAGGCCGCCGCCGAACTGCACGAGCTGGTGGCCATCCGCCTGCCCGATGACGAGACCCGGTCGGTGACAGAGCTGGTGAAGCTTCCCGAGGCCGAGCTGGGCGCCATCATGGCGGCCTCGGCGCCCGCCACCGTCTTGTTGGCCGAACCGGGTGGTGAGCAGATCCCGGCGGTGGGCGACGGAACGCTCACCGAGCCCGGCCGATACCTGATCATGTGCGCCATCCCAACCGGCGTCGAGCCAGCGGTGTACCTCAAGGCCGCCGCCGAGGCCGCCGGTGAGAAGCCCCAGGTCGACGGTGGCCCGCCACACTTCGTCCAGGGAATGTTCGCTGAGGTGACCGTGGTCGCCTGAGTCCCTTGCTCTGCCCGTCTGCCATGTCGGATTTCCGCCAGCAGTCGGGCGGGGTACCCGGCACACTGAGACCGTGCACCTCGACCACGACCACTGCTATCGGGCGGTCCGGTCCCGCGATCCCCGCTTCGACGGCTGGTTCGTGACGGCGGTGCACACCACCGGTATCTACTGTCGACCCAGTTGCCCGGCCCGGACCCCCGGGCCGGGCAACGTCAGCTTCTACGCCAGTTCCGCCGCCGCCCAGGCCGCCGGCTACCGGGCCTGCAAACGCTGCCGACCCGACGCCTCACCCGGCTCCCCCGAGTGGAACCAGCGAGGCGACGTGGTGGGACGAGCCATGCGCCTCATCGCCGACGGGGTGGTGGACCGCGAAGGGGTCACCGGCCTAGCCGACCGTCTCGGCTACAGCACCCGCCAGATCGAGCGGCTCATGACCTCCGAGGTGGGGGCGGGCCCACTGGCCCTGGCCCGAGCCCAGCGAGCCCAGACCGCCCGCACCCTCATCGAGACCACATCCCTGCCGTTCACCGACGTGGCATTCGGAGCCGGCTTCTCCAGCGTCCGCCAGTTCAACGACACCATCCGCTCGGTGTTCGCCACCTCCCCCACCGAACTCCGACGACAGAGCCGTTCCGATCGGGGTGCCACGGCCAGCAGAGCCGGTACGGTCACACTCCGCCTGGCGTTCCGCCGCCCGTTCGACCCGGTGGGTGTTGTCGGCCACCTGGCAGCCAGCGCGGTTGAAGGCTGCGAAGAACTGATGGGCAACACCTTCCGTCGAACCCTTCGACTACCGGGTGGGCCGGGGGTGGCCGCCCTCACCCCCCATCTCGACCATGTGTCGCTGAGACTGCACCTCCACGACCTGAGCGACCTGGCGGCCGCGGTGGCACGGTGTCGACGACTCCTCGACCTCGACGCCGACCCCGAAGCCATCGACACCGCCCTCTCACGCGACCCACTCCTGGCACCACTGGTACGCGCCGCCCCCGGCCAGCGGCTACCCCGTACCGTCGACGAAGCCGAGATGGCCCTACGAGTGGTCATCGGCCAACAGGTGTCACTGGCAGCCGCCCGCACCCATGCCCACCGTCTGACAGTCGACCGGGGTGAACCGGTCGACGACCCCGAGGGCGGGCTCACCCACCTGTTCCCCACACCAGCCGCGCTGGCCACCATCGATCCCGCCCGGCTGGCCATGCCCACCCGTCGTCGAGCGACCCTGGTGGAGCTGGCCCGGGCACTGGCCGAGGGGACCATCGAGCTGGGGCCGGGAAGCGACTGGCACCGGGCCCGGGCCCAGCTAGCTGCCATCAGCGGGATCGGCCCTTGGACCACGGAGTTGGTGGCTCTGCGCGCCCTGGGAGACCCTGATGCCTTCGCCCCCACCGATCTGGGGGTGCGGCGAGGGGCGGCCGCCGCTGGACTTCCCCCGCAGCCCCATAGCCTCGCCCGCCACGCCCAGGCCTGGCGCCCTTGGCGCTCCTACGCCCTGGCCACCCTGTGGAGACACCAACCATGACCGACCACACCCCCATAACCGTGACCCGGGTGATCGACAGTCCGATCGGGCCTCTGACCCTGGCCGGTCGAGCCGGGCGGCTGAGCCATCTGTTGATGGACGGCCACCGACACTCCCCCAAAGAGATGGACACCTGGGAACCCGACGACACCGCATTCGAGGCGGTGGTCGATCAGCTCCGGCGCTACTTCGCTGGCACCCTCACCGAGTTCGACGTCGACCTCGACGTAGTCGGTACCGATTTCCAGCGGCGGGTCTGGGCCGCGTTGCAGACCATTCCCTTCGGAGAGACCCGCAGCTACGGCGAGCTGGCCCGCCAGATCGGATCCCCTGGGGCGTCACGGGCGGTGGGGTTGGCCAACGGCCGTAACCCGGTGAGCATCATCGTGCCCTGCCACCGGGTCATAGGAGCCGACGGATCGCTCACCGGGTACGGAGGCGGGACCGACCGCAAGCAGTTCCTGCTCGACCTCGAACACCGCCCTCCCACCGGTGCTGCGGATTGAGGAGGTGCGCCGATAGGCGTACCTCCTCCGCTCGGGTCCCAAGCGTCAGGCGTTGCGGGGCAGGTCAGCAAAACGAGCGGTCTTGTCGTTGTTGGGTTCCTTGGGAAGCCCCAGCACCCGCTCGCTGATGATGTTGCGCTGGATCTGATCGGTACCGCCGTAGATGGGCGGGGCTTGAGCCCACAGCGCCATGCCGGTGACCATCGGAAGGAAGGGATTGCCGACCGCCTCGGTGATGGCGGCTGCCTCGTCGCCGCCCTTGTAGCTGTGCAGCATCGATGCCGGGCCCATGATCCGCAGGCTCAGGTCCCGACCCAGGCGGGTCATGTCACTCATGGCCAGCTTGGCCAGGTTGGCCATGCCCGGAATGTCGCGACCGGCCTGACGGGCGGCCTTGGCGCGCAGATTGTTGAAGCGGGCGATCTCAGCCATGGTGTGGAGGCGCACCAGATCCTGGCGGATGTGGGGATCGGTGTTGGTGCCGTTGCCCCGGGCCAGATCCGCCAGGAGCTTGGCGTTCCCCCCGCCCAGGGCCGGGCCCCCCTTGCGGCCGCTGCCCTTGCTCTTGGCGGCCTTGTCGGGCGCGGTGACGAAGTCTCCGCAGCGACGGTCCAGGTGGCCGGCCACCGTTCCCGGCAGAGCCATGGCACTGGCGGCCGAGCCACCGCCGGCACCCAGGCCGGATCGTTCGTGCATGAGCGTGGTGTTGGTGACCGCCCATCCGTTGTTGCGACCACCGATCACAAACGAGTCGGGCACCCGGGCATCGGTGAGGAACACCTCGTTGAACATGGCGTGACCGGTCATCTCCACCAGGGGACGGACCTCGACGCCGGGCTGGTGCATGTCAATGGCGAACCAGGTGATCCCCTGATGCTTGGGGACCTCCACGTCGGTGCGGGCGATCAGCATGCCCATGTCGGCGATGTGGCCGAGCGAGGTCCACACCTTCTGGCCGTTGACCGTCCACTCATCGCCGTCGAGTTCGGCCTTGCAGGTGAGCCCCGCCAGGTCCGAACCCGCTCCGGGCTCACTGAACAGCTGACACCAGGCGGCCTCGCCGGTGACGATGCCCCTGACGTGAAGGTCGATCTGCTCCTGACTGCCGTGAGTGGCGATGGTGGGAGCCGCCAGCAGCAGTCCAAGTCCGCCCGGCGCTCCCAGAGCACCGAACTCCGCGATCTCGGTCTGCACCCGTACCGAGTCGTTGCGGGACAGTCCCCGGCCGTAGGCCCCCACTGGTAGCCCGGGAGCCGACCACCCCGCCAGTCCCAGGCGCTGCCACCATTCACGAACGCTCAGGTCGGGGTCCCAGTTCTCCTCCAGCCAGGTGCGGAGTTCGTCAACCACCTCCTCGGTGGATTCGGCGGTGGGACGGTCGTCGGTGACGGTCATCGGTGAGTTTCCCCTCGGTAGTTGGCTCCGGACCGCCCCCTGCGGAACCGGATCGTCGGTTGGTAGTTGCCCGAGCAGGGAGCTGTCAACCACCAGCCGAAACTTGCGGCGTCAGTTCAGATCCAAGTCCTCGTCAGCTCGTGGAATGCGAGACAGCCCGACCCGGGCGATCCGCCAAGCCCCGTCGGCCAGCCAGAGCGAAAGGGCCGCAGCGGCTGCTCGGTACAGGTCGACAGTCAGGGCGGCCGCTCCGAAGTTGACGGCGGCGAAGCCGAGCCACGAGCGGGTGGTGCCGAACCCCTCGCTCAGCTTTCTCCGACCCCCACCCCGCAGCAACGGGATCAGATATGCCAATACCCCCCAGATGACCTGGGCGACACCACCCACGACCGCCACCAGCAGCCATCGACCAGAGAATGGCAGTTCGTCGCGGTCGATCACGTCGTAGGCGCTGGCGAATACCGCTATCGCCAGCCACAGGGCACCGCACCACAGAGCAACCAGGCGCGGCCCCGCCCAGTTGAGTGTCCGGCTCGATACCTTCGGCATGAAGGCCAGGGTGACGATGATCCCGTAGCCGTAGGTACCCAGACCCACCAGCACCGGCGTGGACAGATTGGTGAGGACCCCGAACACGACTGACAGGATCGCCGCCACCTGAATCACCCAGACCACCGCCAACCGGATCGGAGTGACCCGAGCCGAGGGGCTCGAACGCGAGACGGTCGCCCCTAAGAACGGGAGGGTCGCCAGGATCGTGAGACCCGCGAACCCGAGCAGGTTCAGCACCACGTGAACGGCCCGAAGCTCGGGGTTCGCCTCGTGCACCGCCATGTCGACCCCGACCCCCACCGCCGCCACCGCCAGCACCAGTGCACACAGATAGCCAGCCACCGCTGCATCGAACCGGCGCTCGAGGCCGTCGATGACGGTGAGCACCAGGAGCACCGCCAACAACGCAAGACCCAGTAGGTAGGCCACCCCGGCCAGGCCCACCAACCCCGCTGGCGCCTCAGCGACTCGGGCCGCCGCAACGCCGGCCGCTCCCAGAGCCACCAGGGCCCGCTGCGCCGCCACCCAGCGATCTGGAGGAGCCGGGGCCGCCGCCCAGGTCACGGTGAGCATGAGCGTCAGACCGCTCACCACCAGACCGAAGGCTCCGGCCAGGAACAGGTGCAGCGGCAACCACCGCTCGGTGCCGGCGGCCACCGCGACCACCGCGGCAACCGCGAAGGCCAGGCTCAGCTTCAGGGTCTCGCGGGTATGACGATGTGTCGCCCGAAGCCGGACGCTGGACCCCCGACTTCCCCGTACCCGGGCTTCGCGCCAACGCCGAAATACTCCGGGCAGCGAGCCCACCCGTACATCATCCTCGACCAGTTCGAACGGCCCCGCCATGCCCTCGGATCCTTCAGCGCGATCTCGATAGCTCACGCGTCACCTCCCTCCGCTGACCAACGATAGGCGCCGGACGAGAGGTGAGCGAGGCTTACAAGGGCAGCGACGCACCCCCGAAACGGGTCTGAAGCTCTCCCATCCACTGGTTCCATACGCCGGTGACCTGGAGGATCCCCAACAGCACCAACATTCCTCCGCTGACCTGCATGATCACCTGGTAGTGACGTTTGACGATCGCGAACGCCGACATGGCACGGTCGAAGGCCAACCCGGTGATCAGCAGAGGGATACCAAGACCCAGGCAGTACACGGCCGACAACACTGCCCCGCGGGCTGCCGAGGCCTGATCACTCGAGGCTGCCAGCCCCAGCACCACCCCGAGCGTG
>CAUJFC010000155.1 GCA_963169755.1 Actinomycetota bacterium
TGACCATGCGGTACCACTGGCCCTCGGCCACCCCGATCAGTTCGCCGCGGTAGAAGGCCCGGGTGACCAGAGCCAGGTCTATGTGCAGCGGAGTAACCGCACCGCGCAGCGTCTCGCTCGGGTAACGGGCCAAGCCCAGCACGAACACGGCCACGTTGAGTCCGATCAGGACCATGGTGGCCACTGGCCTGGTCCTCATGGACGGAATGCCTCGGTAGACCTTCTGAGCCCCCCGACTGGTGCACTCGGGACAGTGGAAACCCACCGATGCCTGGTTCATGCAACGGGGGCAGATAGGACGATCGCAGCGCTGGCAGATCACTCCGGCGGGCTGGTCCCGGTGGCGGTAGCAGGTCTGCATCTGTTGGTACACGACCCCGCAAGCTAGCGCCGGGTTCAGCCATCCCGGGAGGCGGGCCGGGCCCGCCGGAGGACTAACCGTCCACCAGGGAGAACCAGTAGAAGCCGTATGGAGGCAAGATAACGAAGTAGGGCAGTTCACCCACCGGGGGAAACCGCACCTGTCCGAAAAGTTCCAGCGGAACCTTGCCGGCCAGGTGACGTAGGTCGAGCTCCACCGGCTGGGCAACCCGGGAGAGATTGTTCACGCACAGCACCACCGCCTCCTCTCCGACATCGCCATCGCCATCGCCATCGCCATCGCCCGGCATGGTGCGGAGGAAGGCCAGGACCGCCTCGTTCGCCACCTCCAACGGCTCGTATCCACCGAGTCCGAACACCGGGTTGGCTCGGCGGGCCTGGATCATCTGCTGCACCCAGTGCAGGAACGAGCCGGGGTTGCGCATCTGGGACTCGACGTTGGTGGCGGCGAATCCGTACACCGGGTCCATCAGCGGCGGCAGGTAGAGCTGCGCGAAGTCGGCCCGGGAGAATCCTCCGTTGCGATCGGGTGTCCACTGCATGGGTGTTCTGACCCCGTCGCGGTCGCCCAGGTAGATGTTGTCGCCCATGCCGATCTCGTCGCCGTAGTACATGACCGGGCTACCGGGGAGTGAGAACAGGAGCCCATGAAACAGCTCGGCCACGCGACGGTCGTTGTCGATGAGTGGAGCCAGCCGCCGTGCGATCCCCACGTTGCGCTTCATGCGGGGGTCCTTGGCGTACTCGGCGTACATGTAGTCGCGCTCTTCGTCCGAGACCATCTCGAGCGTCAGTTCGTCGTGGTTGCGCAGGAAGATTCCCCACTGGGCGCCCTCGGGAATCACCGGGGTCTGGGCGAGGATCTCCCGGATCGGCGTGGCCTTCTCCTGACGGGCCGCCATGAACATTCGGGGCATCAGGGGGAAGTGGAAGCACATGTGGCACTCGTCGCCGTCGCCGAAGTAGTCCACGACATCGGCAGGCCACTGGTTGGCCTCGGCCAGCAGAACCTTGCCGGGGAATTCGGTGTCCACCACCGATCGCACGCGCTTGAGGTACTCGTGAGTTTCGGGAAGGTTCTCGCCGTTGGTGCCGTCGGCCTCGAACAGGTAGGGCACGGCATCCAGCCGGAACCCGTCGAGACCCAGACCCAGCCAGTAGCGGACCACGTCGAGCATGGCATCGGCCACGTCGGGATTGCGGTAGTTGAGGTCGGGCTGATGGTGGAAGAACCGGTGCCAGTAGTACTGCTCGCGCTGGGCGTCCCACGTCCAGTTGGAGGGTTCGGTGTCCACGAAGATCACCCGGGCCTCGGACCAGCGGTCGGGGTCGTCGTCCCACACGTACCAGTCCGATCGGGGGTTGGTACGGGACAGACGCGACTCGACGAACCACGGGTGACGATCCGAGGTGTGGTTCATGACCATGTCGGCGATGACCCTCATCCCCCGCCGGTGAGCCTCGTCGATCAACTGGGCGGCATCGCCGACCGTCCCGTAATCGGGATGGACCGAGAAGAAGTCCGATATGTCGTAACCCCCGTCAGCCAGGGGCGACTCATAGAAGGGCAGTAGCCACAGGCAGTCGACCCCGAGCCACTCGAGGTAGTCGAGCTTCTCGGTCACTCCCCGAAGGTCACCGGTCCCGTCGCCGTTGGAGTCGTTGAACCCCCTGACCAGCACTTCATAGAAAACGGCCCGGCGGTACCACTGGGGATCCTCAGCGCTCACGGGCGCCGATGCTACGGACGTGGCGTCAGTCGAGCCATGTCACCTGGGGTTCGGGGCGTTCAGGGGCTGGCACATCACCGATCGGGTAGCCCAGATACACCAAGGCTACGAAGTCATGGTCGTCGCCGACGCCAGCCAGGCGCCTGGCCGGAGCGTGGAAGTCGTCAGAAATGGTGGCCCAGAAGCTGGCCAACCCTCGGCCGGTGGCTGCCAGCAGGAGGTTCTGGACCGCCGCGGCTGTGGCATCGCGGTCCTCGCGCCGTCGTACCGGGTCGGGGTCTCCCGTGACCCACACCAGTACCACCGTGGGACTCCGCAGGTACTTGGTGGCCTGGGAGGCCACCTTCTGAGGGTCCATGCCAAGCGCTCGACCGACCTCGGCGAACGACTCGCCCAGCCGGGCACGCGCCTCACCGGTGAGCACCGTGAACCGCCAGGGCCACGTTCGCTTGTGGTTGGGGGCCCACACCGCCGAGGCCAAGAGCGCGTTGACCACATCGGGCTCGACTGGGCGGTCGTGGTCCACCACCAGGGAGGTACGGCGACGGCGGATCGCCTCCTCCACTGGTGACATCTGGAACGACTCGGGACTACCCGGCTGATTCACGGAGTCAGTCTGGCGGGTGAATCCCGCCGGGCACACCACCGAAGCGATGGCTACCGTCGACTTCATGCGAGCCCTGCGAAGCTTCACCGTCCGCCCTCAACTACCCGAGGAACTGGCGCTGCTGGCCCCGTTGGCTCACAACCTGCGCTGGTCCTGGGACGATCGGACGCGGGATTTGTTCCGCTGGGTGGACCACGACGCCTGGGAGGACACCCACCACGATCCGGTGGATCTGCTCAGCCGGGTCAGTGCCGAGCGACTGAACGAGCTGGCCGGCGATCCCGGCTTCCTGCGGTTCATGCGAGACGTCCACAATGATCTGAGCCGCTATCTCACCGAACCTCGCTGGTTCCAGACACGTGACAGTTCGCCGCTGCGATCCGTCGCCTACTTCTCGCCCGAATTCGGTATCGCCGAAGCTCTCCCCCAGTACTCCGGCGGCCTGGGCATCCTGGCCGGCGACCACCTCAAATCGGCGAGCGATCTCGGCGTCCCGCTGGTGGGGGTGGGGCTCTTCTACCGCCACGGCTACTTCCGCCAGCGGCTCTCGCCCGCTGGCTGGCAGGAGGAGCGCTTTCCCGACCAGGACCCCTGGGCGATGGCCCTGACCCTGTGCGAGGGAGTTCGGGTCCGGGTCGAGTTGGCCGGTGAACCGCTCGAAGCCCGGGTTTGGAGGGCAGATGTAGGTCGGGTCCACCTGTACCTGCTCGACACCGACGTGGACGAGAATCCCGACCATCTTCGGGGAATCACCGACCGGCTGTACGGCGGAGACACCGAGCATCGCCTCCGTCAGGAGATCCTGCTGGGTATCGGCGGAGTTCGGGCCCTGGAAGCTCTGGGAGTCGAGACCCAGGTGTTCCACACCAATGAGGGTCACGCCGGGTTCCTGGGACTGGAACGGATCCGCATGGCGATCCACCAGCACAACCTGTCCTTCGCCGAAGCGATCGAGTGGACCCGGGCTGGCTCGATCTTCACCACCCACACCCCCGTGCCGGCGGGAATCGACCGCTTCCCCCGAGATCTGATGGAGCGGTACTTCGGAGGCTGGGCCGCCACCTGTGGGGTGACTCTCGACGACCTGATGGCCCTGGGGCACCGTCCCGGCGACACACCCGACACCCCGTTCAACATGGCGGTGATGGGGTTGCGACTGGCCGGCCGATCCAACGCCGTCGCCAAGCTGCACGGAGCTGTGAGCCGGGAGATGTTCGGAGATCTCTGGCCGCAGATTCCCACCGACGAGGTTCCGATCGGCTCGGTCACCAACGGGATTCACGGAGCGACGTGGGTGTCGGCCGACATGAGTGATCTGCTGGCCCGCACCGTCCTGCCCGAATGGGACGAGGCCAGCGAGGCGTCCTGGCAGCGCATCCACGATGCCCCCGACGACGAGTTGTGGCGGGTCCTCGAGCAGGCTCGCACCCGGCTGGTGGCCCTGGTGCGTCAGCGGGTTCGGCGCCGAGCCCTGGAGACCGGAATCACCGCCAGTGAAGCGGTGTGGGCCGACGACCTGTTGGACCCCCACGCCCTCACCATCGGATTCGCCCGCCGGTTCGCGACCTACAAGCGGGCCAATCTGCTGCTGACCCAAGCCGACCGACTCCAGGCGCTGCTGCTGCGCGAGGACCAGCCGGTGCAGTTCGTGTTTGCCGGCAAAGCCCATCCGGCCGACAACGAGGGCAAGGAGATGATCCGCCAGATCGTGGCCTTCGCCCACGATCTGGGTGTCCGGCATCGGTTCGTGTTCCTCGATGACTACGACATGGCAGTGGCCCGAACCCTCTACCGGGGTGCCGACCTGTGGCTCAACACTCCCCGCCGGCCCCATGAAGCCTGCGGAACCAGCGGAATGAAGGCCGCGTTGAACGGCACCCTCAACTGCTCGGTGCTCGACGGCTGGTGGGATGAGATGTTCGACGGCGAGAACGGATGGGCGATCCCCTCGGCCGAGGAGGTGCCCGACGAGGCCGAGCGCGACCGGCTGGAGGCGGACGCCCTGTTCGATCTACTCGAGAGACAGGTGGTACCACTGTTCTTCGACCGGCCGTCGGGGCCAGCCTCTCCTCCCCGCGGTTGGCTCCGCCGGGTCAAGCACAACCTGGCCTCCCTCGGGCCGGCGGTGGTGGCCTCTCGAATGGTGCGTGACTACGTCACCGACCTCTACGAACCGACCGCCGCCGGGGCCGATCGAGTTACGGTCGACCAGGCCGCCCCCGCCCGGAACCTGGCGGCCTGGAAAGCCATGGCGCGTAGCTCCTGGCCGGAGGTGAAGGTGGTGGAGGTGATCACCCCGGGCGACACCGTGACACTCGGATCATCGGTACCTATCAGCGCCGTGTTGGAACTCGGTGCACTTTCACCCGGCGACGTGAAGGTGCAGGCGCTACACGGCCCAGTCGGCCAGGGAGGTGACCTGAGCGAAACCCGGGTCTTCGATCTCTCGCCCAGCGGAAGCACGGATCAAGGCAACGTCACCTTCTCCGGTGAACTCTCGTGTCTGCAATCAGGCCGCCAGGGATTCACCGTGCGGGTCGTCCCATTCCATCCTGACTGCACCAGCCCGGTCGAGCTGGGTCTGGTCACCTGGGCCTGACCGGCGTCGTATCGTGAGAATCGAGCGGCTCGACTGGCGGGCCCACATCCGGAGGAATCCCGTGTCGAACTCCATGACCGTTCGAGCACTGATGGCGGCCGCCGCCCTCACCGTCGGCCTGACCGCTTGCTCCAGCAACGGCAATACCGAAGACAAGGTATCCACCACCACTGCGGCCGAGCAGAGCACCTCCGCCGGATCCGACAGTTCCGCCAGTTCCGAGCCGAGCACCACCACGTCAGACGATGACGACGCCACGGCTGAGGCCGAGGCCCGCGCCGAAGCAGCCAACATCACCATTGACGATCTGCCCGATGGGTGGACCGCCACTCCAGCAGATGCGTCTGAAGATGACTCGGTCTTCGACACCTGTGGAGACTTGGATCTTGATGAGATCACGGTGGCCAAGGTCAGGTCCGACAACTTCGACTTCGAAGCGAGCGACGGAACCTCACTGTCTCTGAGCAGCACATCTGGGGTGCTCACCTCAGAGGAGAACGCCACCAGCATGGTGCGCCTCCTCGACACCGACGAGTTCGCTTCATGCGTCACCGATGCATTTATAGAGCGGGTGACCGGGGCCACCGTCACCGGAGAGTTCACACCGGTCGGGTCATCAGCTACTCCAAAGTTGGGCGACCAGGTGACGGCATTGCAGGGCGACCTGACCATTACCGCCGCCGGCGATGTGGTCCCCGCCAAGTTGATGGTGGTGGCGATCCGAACCGACGATCTGGTGACCACCGTGGCAGCCAGCGCATTCGGGGCCGAGCCCGATGGTGAGTTGCTGAAGGATCTTCTGACTCTGGTGGCTGAGCGTCAGGCGAGCTGATAGCGCGTCAGCGACCGGTGAAACGGGCGTGACCGGGGCCGTTCTCGAGGAAGCTGGCCACCCCGATCCGGGCGTCTTCGGTGCCGAACACCTCGACGAACCGCTCCTGCTCGATCGCCAACCCGGCCTCGAGGCCGCCATCGAGACCAGCATCGATGGCGGCCTTGGCCAGGCCCTGAGCCACCACCGCTCCGGCGGCGAACTTCGCCGCCCACTCGATGGCCCCGTCCAGCAGATCATCGGGGTCGACCACTCGGTCGACCAGTCCCATTGACAGCGCCTCAGCGGCCTCGACCTGACGACCGCTCAGGATCATGTCCTTGGCCCGAGCTGGTCCGACCAACCGGGCCAGCCGCTGAGTTCCGCCGCCGCCAGGAATGATCCCCAGCAGAATCTCGGGCTGACCGAATCGAGCCTGAGACGAGGCCATGCGCAGGTCGCAGGCCAGCGCCAACTCGCAGCCGCCACCCAGGGCGAAGCCAGCCACCGCCGCAATGGTCACCCGGGGTATGGCCGCCACCGCACCCAGCGCCTCGACGAACAGTGCCCCGATGGTGGCCGCCTCGGCCGGGCCCCCGAACTCTGAGATGTCAGCCCCGGCGGCGAACACCCGGCTCCCTCCGGTGACCACCACCGCTCCTGGCGGGTCAGCCGCCAATCCGAGCGCGACGTCGCGAAGCTGACGCAGAACCTCGCTCGACAGCGCATTCACCTTGGGATTGTCGAGAGTGATGACGGCCACACCGTCATCGCGGCGTTCCAGCCCTACCAGAGTCGAGGTCATGACGCGACCCTAGAAGTCACTCGCTCCGCTGCGAAAAGTCAGGCGAGCGTCAGCCGTCTAAGTCATCGAGAATCTCATCGGCGGCCGACCACGGATCGAGCCGACCATTCACCACCTCGCGCTCCAGCTCGAACCGCCGCTCCCGACCCATCAGAGCCTCGGCCCGGGCACGGATGCGTTGTTGCACCACCAGAGCCAGCTCGTCTCTGGCCCGGCGTTCGCGTCTCTCGATCAAGAGCCCGGTGGATTCCAGATGAGAGCGGTGAGCACTGACGGCCTCCCAGACCGCGGCCGCTCCTTCTCCGGTGGTGCCGACGGTGGGAACCACCGGGGGTCGCCACCCTCCGGCGTCAGCACCGGTCAGATCCAACATCGCTTCCAGGTCTCGTCGGGTGCTGTCGGCACCGGGCCGGTCGGCCTTGTTGATCACGAAGATGTCGGCGATCTCCATGAGTCCGGCCTTGTTGGCTTGGATCCGGTCCCCCCATCCTGGGTTCACCACCACCACGGTGGTGTCGGCCGCCCCCGCCACCTCCACCTCGACCTGTCCCACCCCTACCGTCTCGATCAGCACCCAGGGGTATCCGGCGGCATCGAGAACCCGGGCGGCGGCCGGCGTGGCCAGGGTCAGGCCGCCCAGGTGACCCCGGGTTGCCATGGAGCGGATGAACACGCCCGGATCCAGAGAGTGCTGCCCCATCCGTACCCGGTCGCCGAGGATCGCCCCGCCGGTGTAGGGAGACGATGGGTCAATCGCCAGTACCGCGATCTGGTTCCCCGCCGCCCGAACCGCCGCCACCACCGCACTGGTGAGAGTCGACTTCCCGGCACCGGGAGCACCGGTGAGCCCGACCGTGTAACCGGCACCGGCCAGGGGAAACACGACCCGACCTACCTCACGGGCACCGCTCCCACCACGTTCGACCATAGAGATCAGACGGGCCAGAGCACCACGGTCTCCGCCGCGGGCCGCCTCGATCATCTCCGCCGGAGACCGCGTCACCAGGTCAACCTCAGAGCGAGACCGCGGACTCGACCTCGGTGACCCCCTGGGATCGAACCTCGGTCACACCCGGCACCCGGTCCTTGAGGATCCGCTCAACCCCAACCTTGAGAGTGAGAATCGATGCCGGGCAGGTAGAGCACGCTCCAGTCAAGTCGACGGTCACGACACCGGTCTCGGTGTCGACATGGCGGAGAAAGATGTCGCCACCGTCAGCCTGTATGGCTGGCCGGATCACCTCGAGGGCGCTGCGCACCAGTTCTTCCACGTGTCTCCTCAGAAGCCGCTTTGATCCAACGCCAGTCTCGCGTGCCCGCTGGCGATCAGCGAAGCCGCTCCTGCCTCCGAACAGAGGCGGCGACGGCTACGGTCAGCGCGCTCATTGCCCAGTAGCCGCAAATCGACCCCCTCGGAACTGTCTGGTGCCGGTCACCCAACGAACCATCATCGTCGAGCCTCACGAACTGGTGGGTCTGCGACGGCCTCACGACGACCTGCTGCTGGAGGCTCCCGACGGTCCCGATGCCTGGATCTGTGTCGAGGGGCCGTTCGAGCGTTACCGGCGAACCATCGAGGTCGAGCCACCCGGTGAAGATGGCCGCCACCGGGTGACTGAACGGGTCGAGTGGGAACTGGCCATACCCATCTGGGGACGGCTGTTCCGCCCACTGGTTGCTCGGGTGATCCGCACCCGTGAACTGGCCAGCGAAACCTCCGATTCTCCGCTCCGACCCCCGTGGTGGTCACCGCCCGCCCGTCTCGACGCCCGGGCCAGCGCCATGGTGGCCCGGTTGTGCGCCCTGTCGATGGTCACGGGCTACCTGGGTACGTTGCTGGCTCAGACGATCACCTTTGCTTCAGATCAGTTCGGGGCATCCAAGAGCGCCCAGGGAACGGCTCTGGCCGGGGCCCGGGCCGGGGTGCTGTTGTCGCTGGTGATAATGACCATCGCCGACCGCCGGGGACGACAACGACTGCTGAGTGTGTGCGTGGTGGGTGGAGTGGTGGCGGCGTCGGCCGGAGCCCTGGCACCCAATCTGGCGGTGCTCGGCGCCACCCAGTTCGTGACGCGCGCGTTTTCCACGGCGCTGGCCCTGTTGATCGCGGTGGTGGCAGCCGAGGAGATGCCCGCGGGCGCCCGGGCCTACGCGGCAAGCGTCATCTCGATGACCGCCGCCCTGGGGGCTGGAGGGGCCGTGATCCTCCTCCCGGTCGCCGACCTAGCGCCCGGCGCCTGGCGCCTCATCTACGCCGCTCCGCTACTGGCCCTTCCAGTCTTCGTCCGAGTCACCGGCCGGGTCCCCGAGAGTCGGCGATTCATGCGACCCCACGCCCGGGTGACCATGGCCGGCCACCGCGGCCGGTTGCTCCTGCTGGGGGCCTCGACCTTCCTGGGAGTGATGTTCCTGGCCCCGGTGACGCAGTTCCAGAACGCCTACCTGCGCGAGGAGCACGGGTTCAGCGCCCTGACCATCACGGTCTTCACCATCCTCACCAACACCCCCGCCGGGATCGGGATCGTGGTGGGGGGCCGGCTGGCCGACATGAAGGGTCGGCGTCTGGTAGGAGCGATCGGCACCCTGGGAGGAAGCCTCATTCTGGCCGGGGCTTTCCACGTGGGAGGGATCTGGCTGTGGTTGGCCTGGGTGTCGGGGTCGATAGTGGCGGCCATGACCGTGCCGGCCCTGGCGGTGTACGGGCCCGAACTGTTCCCGACCGCCCTGCGGGGCCGGGCCAACGCCATCATCAGCCTCACCGGCGTGATCGGGGCGGCCTTGGGGCTGGCCTTCGCTGGGCGGATGGCCGACCACTACGGCCGGATCGGTCCGGGTATCACCGTCTTGGCTCTCGGCCCCACGCTGGTGGCGTTGCTGGTGATGACGCTGTATCCCGAGACCGCCCACCTCGAACTCGAAGACCTGAACCCTGAGGACGCCGCCTATCTGAAGCCGCTCTCCCAATGACAGCTGGCGGTCACAGTGATTCCAACCAGGACCTGACCACCTCGACGATCTCCGCGTCGTCCTTCTTCATGTCGTGACGACCGCCCGCGATCCAGTGGTGGGTGACCGGGCCGGCGATGGCAGTGGTGGCCGCCTCGATCTCGGCCGGGCTGCCGAAGGGGTCGCGGTCGCCGGATACGAACAGGCACGGCACCGTGATCTCCGGAAAGTGGTCGACCCGCAACTTGTCAGGCTTGCCAGGAGGATGAAGGGGATAGCTGAGAAGGATCAGTCCCGATGCCTCCAGCCCCTCGGCTACCGCCATCGAGCAAATACGACCTCCCATCGACCGCCCACCCAGAACCAGGAGGTCCGGCCTGATACCGGTGGCGGCCACCAGATCATCGGCGTCGGCGCGCAACGAGGCGATCAACTTTGGCGCCCGGTCCGGGGCTTTGCGCCCTTCCTTGCGATAGGGAAAATCCACCCGGGCCACCGGAATCGGGCTGAGCCCTTTTTCCAGGGCAACCAGGGTCGGATGGTCACGGTCGCTGCCCGCACCGGGGGTCAGCAGCACCGCTCGGTCCGGTCGGTTGGAGCTTCGACCCACAGTTCCTCCTAGGACGAGGTAACAGAACCGGCCGCCAGCAGAATCCGGCGGGCCTCGGTCAGATCAGAGATCCGGTTGGCAGCCTCGCCCGAGGATCCACCGTGATCGGGGTGGGCCGCCCGGAGCAGTTCACGGAACCGACTCTGGACCACCTGCCGGTCGGTGTCCCCCGCTGTCAGACCGAACACCCCCAGCGCCCAGACCACCGGATCCCTACCACCCAGAGTCGCCCAGTCGGCCGTACCCCGGGCGTCACTCAGATGTGCCACCAGCCGGGGACCGATGGGCCCCCGCCAATGGATCGACCGCCTGATCGCCCGATAGACACCCGGTCGGTGCTCGGGCGCAACCCGGACGGCGGCGTACACCGCGGCCAGCACGTTGGGGGCCGGGGCGCCGCTGGAGTCGATGTCGAATCGAAGCTGCTCACCGGTACCAACCAGCCGGTGTCGAATTGGGTGCAGCCCGACGCGATCAGTCTGGAAACGGTGACGGAGCCGGGGTTGGGCGATGCGGTGCCCGGCCTCTAGTTCGTGGGTGAGGGTGACCAGGTCCGTCAGCAGTTCTGGGTCAACCCCACCGATGAAGGTGGCCACCACGCCGCCCAGCAACAACCCCCCGAAACCTGGGCTCGGATCAGTGGGGAGCATCGTGATGCCCAAGGCCACTCGCCGGGTGGGCGCTATCGGGCGCGAATGGAACACCTCCAGTTCGGCCAGCAGCATCGGGTCACGCTACCGGTGGATCAGATCCATCCACGGACCTGATCGCGCAGGTCCAGCACCTCGATGCGGATCTGTTCGGTCCAGGTGAGCGGTTCGGCCGACTCTCCGTCAACCTCAGCTTCGTGGACACCTGGCTTCAGATCAATGGGGTGATCGACGGTGCCAGAGTCGTCTGCGGTTGACGATGAGGAGTCAGTCTCCTGTCCCGTCTCCGTCGGGGACTCAGCCTCATCGCGAGACTCCCCACCCGATTCCGTACGGGTCGGGTCCTCGGCCAGCAGATCGGCCAATGCGTTCAGACGAGCCTTCAGGTCTGACCAGTCGGAGGCCCCGAAGCCGTAGGGAACACCGAGACCGCTGATCACACCAGTCACCGTCGCCAGGCGGTCGGCCAACTTGGCGTCGTGCGGAGCCCCGTGCAGACGGTCGAGCGTCAGATACAGGTCGGACAGGGCCGAGTTGGCGGCCAGGCCATCGGAGCCGTCGGCCGTCAGGCTGTCAAAGGAGTCCAGGAGGGTGTCGATGATCTCAGACACCTCTTCTTCGTGTTCAACGGCTACCAGGAGATCGCCCTCCTCGCTCCAGGAATGGGGCAGGCCTCGGGCCAGGAGCTGAGCGTCTAGTTCGGCTGCCGCCTCTGAGTCGAGCCCCTCGATCTCGAACGCCACCTGCTCACCTTCGACCACCTCATCGACCTCGGCGCCCTCGAGGGTGGCGATCAGTTCGTCGACCCTGGCCTCGAACTCGGCCGGTACCACCAGGGCTCCGGCCTCCCAGACCCGGGGGATGGTCGCATTCTCGAGCATCCCCTCCAGAGCCACCTTGAGCTGGTTGCCCCACCCTTCCAACTCGTAGCCGATCTCATCTCCATCTCCGAGAGGGGCTCGATCCGACACCGCGGAACTCTCAGCGGCTTCGCCTCCCGTCGGATCATCGACGAGCACAACGTCACAGTCGATGCACCGGCGCACCGATGCCACGTACTGGGCGCCACATTCGGGACAGCTTCTGGTCGCCATCCCCGCAGTGTTGCACGCTGCTCGGGCCGAGCCGGGAGCACAAGTAGAATCCTGCGATGCCCGACAAGCAGGTCCCCACCCGAAACCTGGCCATGGAACTGGTCAGGGTCACCGAAGCCGCCGCTCTCGCCGCCTCACGCTGGGTCGGCCGGGGAGACAAGGAAGGCGCGGATGGCGCCGCTGTCGACGCCATGCGCCTGGTGCTGGGCACCGTGCCCATGGACGGTGTGGTGATCATCGGCGAGGGCGAGAAGGACGAGGCGCCGATGCTCTACAACGGGGAACGTATCGGCGACGGCACCCCCCCGGCGGCCGACATCGCGGTCGATCCCATCGACGGCACCACGCTCACATCGCTGGGCCGGGGCAATGCCATCGCGGTGATCGCGGTGTCCGAACGGGGCACCATGTACGACCCAGGTCCGTGTGTCTACATGGAGAAGATCGCGACCGGCCCCCAGGCCGCCGATGCCATCGACATCACCGCCACCCCCACCGAGAACCTGAACGCCGTGGCCAAGGCGCTGGGCAAGCGGGTCACCGAGGTCACGGCCGTGGTGCTCGACCGTCCCCGTCACGACGATCTGGTGGGTGAGATCCGCCAGGCCGGAGCCCGGATCCTGCTCATCCCCGATGGAGATGTGGCCGGCGGAATCGCCACCGCCTGGCCGGCATCGAGCGCCGACGTGCTGTTCGGAATTGGCGGAACCCCCGAGGGTGTCATCACCGCCGCCGCTCTCAAGTCCATGGGCGGCGCCATTCAGGGACGGCTGTGGCCCCGCAACGATCAGGAACGCCAGGCCACCATCGACGCCGGCTACGACCTCGACGAGGTCCTCGACGCCGACCGGCTCGTGGCTGGAGACAACTGCTTCTTCGCCGCCACTGGTATCACTGACGGTGAACTGCTCAAGGGCGTTCGCTACAGCGGCGGCGGAGCTTCCACCCAGTCGTTGGTGATGCGTTCGAAGTCGGGCACCGTTCGCCTGGTCGAGGCCCACCACAAGCTGGAGAAGCTCCAGGAGTACTCCATCATCGACTTCGGCTGATCGGCGGGCCGGGCCCAGCCCTGGGCTCCCGTCGGTCACGACCATCACGAGTAGCCGATCCAGGCCCCCTGGGTGGCTTCCACGATGGACGGATCCAAGATGGTCGAAGG
>CAUJFC010000156.1 GCA_963169755.1 Actinomycetota bacterium
ACACCAGGCTGGCGCGCGAGTCTGCAATCACATGCTCGACCTCGGCGGGGGCCATCTGGCTGTTCACCGGGGCCGGCCGGCGACCGGCCCGGGCCACCGCCAACACCAGCAGGAACTGGTCGTAGGTGTTGCCGGTGGCCAGCACCACGCGGTCGCCCGGCTCGGTCAGGGCCTTTATGGCTCCCGCCCAGCGATCGACGAGATCGGCGGCCTCCCGGAAGGTTCGCTCGCGCCCGGTCTCTGCCTCTCGCACCAGTGGCCCGTCGCCGTAGATGGCGGCCAACCGCTCCATCAGGACCCCGAGGGTCAACTCCTTACCGCGGGCGAGATCGAACCGTGCACCGATGTTCATTCGACCACCCTAGGAACCCCGTCCCCTGCCGGGCTAGCCGCCTCGACCCGGCGGCTTGGCATCGGGCTGCCATCAACCAGTGGAGTTCGGACTAGAGCCACCGGTGGTAGAGGTAGGTGACCTCACAGACCCGGTAGTTGCAGTGTGAGACGTATCTGAGAGCAGGCACATTCCGCCCTGCGATGGGACCACCCAGCAGTGGCACGTCTCCCGCCCATTCCCGGGCGACCTGGATCAGGTGCCGGGCTGCCCCCGACCCTCGCCGGGTGGTGCCGACCGCGTCTACCCGAGGGCGAGGAGTGGCCACGCGGCCGATGAAGGCCGTGATCTCGTGGTCGACCTCGGCCACCAACAGCGAGTGATCACCGTCGTCAGCTCGCGCCGCCCGCTCCAACCAGGCCCGCTGGAGCCGTCTGGACGCCTCGATTCCAAACCCGGGGTCCACGGCATAGCGACTCCAGTCGGCCATCTTCTCGGCGATTCCAGCCACCGCATCCACGTCGTCGACGGTCCCTTGCCGGACGGAGACCCCCGGTGGGCAGGCGATGTAGGGCTCATCCAGACCGAGGTCGAACACAGTGGCGGCATCGACGAATCGATAGCCCAGCTCCTGGACTCGATAGGTCGCGACCGCGTCGCTGGTCGGGTCCAGCGAGCCGTACAGGCATTTGATCCCCTGAGCCGCAGCCTCGGCCTCGGCTGCTCTGATGCGATCCGCATCGGCACCGGTCAAGTCGATACGTCCGATCGGCAGCCCGAAGAAGTCGGTATCCCACTCCAGCGATGTCCAACCCAGCTCGTTCACCAAGGTCACGCCTTCTTCAAAGGAGCCCAGGCCAGCAACAACACCTTCTGGCCAACGGTCGGGAAGTTGACCGTCACCTCGGTCTTGTCACCCGAACCCCGGATGTCCAGGACCACGCCTTCACCCCACTTGCCGTGAACCACGTCGTCTCCGACCCGGAAGGCACCCGAGGGGTTTCGCTCGTCATTGCTCGAGGTCGCCTGCCCTCGCGCCATCGCCTGCTCCACCTGCCGTTCACGATTGGCCCGTCTCCGCTCGGACGAGATGCCGCTGGCCCGGCGGGGGCGGTCACCCCAGCTCGCCTCTGATGAGGTCATGGCTGCCGCGTCGGCCCACGCCCCGGACCGGGACGAGCGCCGGTTACCTTCGATCGCCGTCACCAGTCGCTGTGGGATCTCGTCGAGGAACCGACTGGGCGGGTTGTACTGCGTAGAGCCGAAAATGGTCCGGCTCCAGGCGTGGCTCAGGTACAGCCGCTCGCGGGCTCGAGTGATTCCCACATAGGCCAGCCGTCGCTCCTCTTCCAGCTCGTGGGGCTCGGTGAGCGAACGCAGGTGAGGGAACACGCCATCTTCCAGCCCCACCAAGAACACGGCCGGGAACTCGAGTCCCTTGGCCGAGTGCAGGGTCATCAACACCACCTGGGAGTCGTCGTCGGGGATCTGGTCTGAGTCGGCGACCAGACTGACCTGTTCGAGGAACTCATCCACCGATGCCACCTCACGGGCCGAGCCGATCAACTCGGCCAGATTCTCCAAGCGTCCTTCGGCTTCGACCGAATGCTCGGCCTGCAACTCGGCGAGGTAGCCGCTGCGCTCCAGCAGGGCCTCGATCAACGTGGCCGGACCTTCGCTCACCAGGTCTTCGACCCCGTCGAGCAGATCCAAGAAGGTCTCGATTCCCTTCGCGGCCCGACCGGTAACACCCACCTCGGCAGCCCGCCGGAGAGCCTGAGTGAACGAGTAGCCGTGCATGGCCGCCCAGGCATCGAGGCGGGCCACGGTCGAGTCGCCGACGCCGCGTTTGGGCAGGTTCAGTACCCGCTTGACCGACACTTCGTCGGCGGGGTTGACCACCGCCCGAAGATAGGAGAGAGCGTCCTTCACCTCGCGGCGGTCATAGAAGCGGGTGCCTCCCACCACCTTGTAGGGAATCCCGGCTCGGAGCAGGTGCTCTTCGACCACCCGGGACTGGGCGTTGGTCCGGTAGAAGATCGCCACGTCTCCCCAGGAAAATCGAGCCGAGTCGTGGAGCTTGGCGATCTCGTGAGCCACCCACTGACCCTCGTCGCTCTCGTCGTCGGCGTGGTAGCGGATGATGGCGTGCCCGTCGCCCTCGTCGGTCCACAGTTCCTTGGGCTTGCGGCCCAGGTTGTTGGCGATGACGGCGTTGGCGGCATCGAGAATGGTCTGGGTCGATCGGTAGTTCTGAGCCAGGACGATGACAGTGGCGTCGGGGAATGCCTCTTCGAACTCCAAGATGTTGCGAATGTCGGCACCCCGGAACCGATAGATGCTCTGGTCGCTGTCTCCCACCACGCAGACGTTGTGATGCTCGCCAGCCAGTTGGAGCACCAACTCGTTCTGCACCCGGTTGGTGTCCTGATACTCGTCGACCAGCACGTGGCGGAACCGGCATCGGTAGTGGTCGAGTACTTCGGGCTCGGTACGGAACAGCTCGACCGTGTTGCGCAGAAGGTCGTCGAAGTCCATGGCGCCGGCCTTGAGCAGGCGGACCTGGTACTCGGCGTAGACATCGGCGATCTTGCGCTCGAAGATCGCCTCGGCTCGATCACGGTAGGCGTCGGGGCCGAGGTCGTCGTTCTTGGCGGCTGAGATCATGGCGTGGACCTGCCGCGCCGGGAACCGCTTGGAATCCAGGCCGAGGTCGCGCACCACATAGCCGGTCAGCCGTTGGGCGTCTGCCTGGTCGTAAATGGTGAACGACGATGGAAACCCGAGCCGATGCCCGTCTCGGCGCAGTATGCGAACGCAAGCCGAGTGGAAGGTCGACACCCACATCTTCTGGGCCACCGGACCGACCAGAGCGGCCACCCGCTCACGCATCTCCTGGGCCGCCTTGTTGGTGAAGGTGATGGCCAGAATCTCGAACGGCGACACGCCCCGGTCGATCAAGTAGGCGATTCTGTGGGTGAGCACACGGGTCTTGCCTGACCCGGCACCCGCCACCACCAGCAGAGGCCCGTCCTGATGAGTGACTGCTTCGGCCTGGGCCGGGTTGAGTCCGTCGACCAGAGAAGAGGTGTGAGGGGGGCCGTCCGACATCGGGCGTCACCCTACCGGTGGGTGCCGACAGCGGACCGATGCCGACCCTGGCACGGGACGGTCAATTCG
>CAUJFC010000157.1 GCA_963169755.1 Actinomycetota bacterium
TCGAGTCGGGATGGAATGGGGCGAACGCAGCGAGGTAGCGCACACCGCTGCGGGGTGGGTGTGCGTTCGGCGTGCGCACCACGTAACGACCGGCGAACTGACGTGAAACGCCACACCGTCATGCTCGTTCCATGAGCATCACCACCGTCGACTCCTTCGACACCGTCACGCCGGCCCTGACGGACTGAACGGTGGAAACCGAACTGCTCTCACCCGTCTGGTTGCGAGGCCCGGCCGGCTGCCCCACGGCCCTGCCGGTGGTCGGGCGACCTTCGCCCAAGATCGACCCTCGCGAGTCGGGGCCCACTCCGATCGATGTCTTCCTGGGACGCCAGCAGGAACTCACCCCGGTCGAGCGGTTCACCCGGATCCACGAGGCAGACAGGATCCCGGCGGGCGAACGGTGGTGGGCCGACCGCCTGCCGTCGGCCCGACCCGGTGAAGGTGAGCAGTACGCCTTCTCGGTGGACCTCGATGCCTGCACCGGATGCAAGGCGTGCGTGTCGGCTTGCAAAAGTCTCAACGGACTCGATCACGACGAGCAGTGGCGCACGGTAACCACCGTCCACGGGTCGCTGCCCACCGGACCGTCGGTTCTCACCGTGACCGCCGCCTGCCACCACTGCCTGGATCCGGGCTGTCTGGCGGGCTGCCCGGTCGACGCCTATGAGAAGGATCCCGAGACCGGGATCGTCGTCCATCTCGACGACCAGTGCATCGGTTGCTCCTATTGCACGCTGACCTGCCCCTACGAGGTACCGCAGTACAACTCGTCGCTGGGCATCGTCCGCAAGTGCGACATGTGCCGGGGTCGCCTGGCCGAAGGCGAGGCGCCGGCCTGTGTCCAGGGCTGCCCGAACGGGGCGATCACCATCACCGTGGTCGAGACCGAGGCGGTGCGGGGGGAACTGCGCGAGATCCCCGAGACTCGGCTGGTCCCCGGCGCGCCGGTGTCGAGCCTCACCGCCCCCACCACCCGATACCGCTCCGAGCGGGTGGCCTCCGGAACCTTCGCCGATCACCGGGTGGTGACCCCCGGCCACGGTCACACCCCGTTGGCGGTGATGCTGGCTCTGACCCAGGTGGCGGTGGGCACCGCCGTGGTGGCGGCGGTGCTGGGACTGCTGTCGCCCGACGCCGTTCCGGGTGGCGTTCCCCAGACTGCCCTCGGTGTCGCCCTGGTGGCCCTGGCAGCATCGGTGGGACATCTCGGTCGACCCCTCCAGGCATGGCGGGCCGTCCTGGGAATTCGCCACTCGTGGCTCAGCCGCGAGATCGTCACGTTCGGGGCCTTCGCCGGCCTCGGCGTGGCCCACGCCTTGGCTGATCTGGCCGGCGTGGCTTCGGGGCTGGTGACCGCGCTGCAACTGGCGGCCGCTGGAGCCGGAGTGGCCGGCGTGGCCTGTTCGGTCCTGCTCTACGCCGTCACCGGCCGCACCTGGTGGAGGGTGCGCACCAGCGCCACCCGGTTCGCGGTCACCGGCTTGGCCGGCGGGGCACTACTGGTGGCGGCCATGGCACTGGCCTGGCCCGCCTCGGAGGCCTCGACCAGCAGCGCCCGCCTGCTGCTGTCGGTCACGGCGATGGTGACCCTGTGGGGTCTGGTCGCCCAGGTTCTGGTGCTGGTGGAGACCAGGGCGGGCGACCGCCGTCCCAGCGATCTGCGAGCCACCCGAACCCTGTTGACCGGACCGCTGCGTACCCTCACCCGGGTCCGGGTCGGAGGAGCATTGCTGGGCGGCGTAGTGGTGCCCGTGATGGTGTTGGTCGACCTGGCGTCGGCCCCCGCCGGTACCCCGGTGCATCCCGGTGCCGCGGTGGTGTGCGGGCTGGCGTTCGTGGTGCTGGTGGTGGGTGAGTTCACCGACCGACGACTGTTCTTTCTGGGATCGGTGGCGCCCCGTCAGTTCGGAGACCACCAATGAAGACCCCCATCGATCTGATTCGACCCCGCCGCGAGGGTCCGCTGACCGAACGCCTGGCTCGGGAACGACCCGGGTTCGGGCTGCCGCAGCTTCCGGCCACCCGTCAGCCCACCGCCACCACCCGGCTGATCTGCGGTTTCTGCGCCACCGGCTGCGGGCTCGACGTCCACCTGCACGACGGCCAGGCGGTGGGCCTGACTCCCAGCAACGACCATCCCGTGAACCTTGGCATGGCCTGCCCCAAGGGATGGGAGGCCCTCACGCCGCTGGCGGCGCCGGACCGGGCCACCACCCCTCTGCTGAAGGACCAGCACGGCCACCTCAAACCGGTCGACTGGACCACAGCGCTCGATGCCTTCGTCACCGGTATGCGCGCCGTTCAAGCCGAGCACGGACCGGAGTCGGTGGCCTTCTTGTCGACGGGACAGATCGTCACCGAGGAGATGGCGCTCCTTGGAGCCCTCGCCAAGTTCGGTATGGGTATGCGCCACGGCGACGGCAACACCCGCCAGTGCATGGCCACTTCGGTGGCCGCCTACAAGGAGTCGTTCGGGTTCGACGCACCCCCCTACAGCTACGACGACCTCGAAGAATCCGACGTGATCGTCCTGGTGGGCTCGAACCTGTGTCTGACCCACCCGATCATGTGGGAACGGGTCACCCGTAACCCCCACAACCCCGAGATCGTGGTCATTGACCCTCGGCGCACCGAAACGGCCTCGGCCGCCACCGTGCACCTTCCACTGCTGCCCAAGAGCGACCTCACCCTCCTCTACGGTCTGGCCCACCTGGTGATCGCCAACGGCTGGGTGGACGACGCCTTCGTTCACGATCACACCACTGGCTACGACGAACTGGCCGCCCACCTGGTCGCCTTCACCCCCGAACGGGTCAGTGCCGAGACCGGGATCGCTCCGGCCGAACTGGAGCGGGTGGCCCGCCTGATCGGCACCGGCGAGCGGGTGTCGCTGTGGTGGACGATGGGTGTCAACCAGAGCCACCAGGGCACCCGCACCGCCCAGGCGATCATCAACCTGGCACTGCTCACCGGCAGCATCGGCCGCCCGGGAACGGGGGCCAACTCGATCACCGGTCAATGCAACGCCATGGGATCGCGACTGTTCTCGAACACCACCAACCTGCTGGGTGGGCACGATTTCGCCAATCCAGAGCACCGACTCAAGGTGGCCCAGATCCTGGGCATGGACCAGGCCCGGATCCCTGACGGACCGAGCTGGGCCTATGACCGCATCATCGAAGGAATCAACAAGGGAGAGATCCGCGGTCTGTGGGTCATCGCCACCAACTCGGCCCACTCCTGGATCAACCAGCACGAGACCAGACGCCTGTTCGACAAACTCGACTTCTTGGTGGTGCAGGACCTCTACACCACCACCGAGACCGCGGAGATGGCAGACCTGGTGCTTCCGGCGGCCGGCTGGGCCGAGAAGGAGGGGACGTTCATCAACTCCGAGCGGCGGCTGGGCATGGTCAAGCGGGTTGCCCGGGCCCCCGGTCAGGCGCTGGCCGACTTCTGGATCTTCAAGGCCATCGCCGAGGCGTGGGGCTGCGGCCACCTGTTCGCCGCCTGGACCGACCCCGAGACGGTGTTCGGGATCCTCCAGGAACTGAGCGCCGGTCAGCCGTGTGACATCACCGGCGTACGGGGTTACGACGAGGTCGACACGGGTGTGGTCCAATGGCCCTACCGGGACGAGGACCGGGTCGAGCCGCTCGGACCGGCGCCCGCGGACCGGGTCGACGCCACCGACCGGCGGGCTCAACGCCGGTTGTTCGCCGACGGTCGGTTCTTCACCCCCGATGGTCGGGCCCGGCTGGTGTGGGGCGATCCGGTGGCACCGATCGAACGGCCCAGCACCGAGTATCCCCTGGTGCTGTTGACCGGCCGGGGCTCGAGCGCCCAGTGGCACACCGGCACCCGTACCTCGAAGTCGGCGACTCTGCGAGCACTGGCCCCGGATGGACCATGGGTGGAGATCGACCCCGCAGATGCTGCCGAGCGCGGCATCGAGGGGGGGCAGGAGGTGGTGGTTCGAACGGCTCGGGGTCGGATGATCGCCCGGGCCCACCTGACCCCCACAGTGGGTCGGGGGCGGGTGTTCGTATCCATGCACGACGCCCGCACCAACCAGCTCACGTTCCCCTCGTTCGACCCCCAGTCACGTCAACCGTCCTACAAGTTCGCGGCCGTTCAGGTCTCTGTTCCCAACCCCTGGGATCTGACTCCCTGACCAGCCAGCCGACCGTCGCCCCACGCGGGCGGCGAGGCCGGCCTCCCGGTTCCGTTGTGCCCGGGAGGCCGGCCGTGAGCGCTCAGATGTCGAGGGTGGCCAGCGCGGCGTTGAAGGTGGCACTGGGGCGCATGGCGGCGGCCACCTTGGTTTCGTCGGGTCGGTAGTAGGCGCCGATGTCGACCGGCTGGCCCTGTACGGCGTTCAACTCGGCCACGATGGTGGCCTCGTCGGTGGCCAGTCGTTCGGCCAGGGGAGCGAAGGTGGCGGCCAACTCGGCGTCGTCGGTTCGAGCAGCCAGAGCCTGGGCCCAGTAGAGCGCCAGGTAGAAGTGGCTGCCCCGGTTGTCGAGCTCGCCCGCCTTGCGAGACGGCGAACGGCCGTGGTTCAACACTTCACCGGTGGCGGTGTCGAGGGTGTCGGCCAGCACCTTGGCCCGGGCGTTGCCGGTGAGTTCGGCGTACTGCTCGAGGGACACCGCCAACGCCAAGAACTCGCCCAGCGAATCCCAGCGCAGGTGGTTCTCTTTTTGGAACTGCTGCACATGCTTGGGGGCCGAACCGCCGGCGCCGGTCTCGAACAGGCCGCCGCCGTTCATGAGGGGCACGATCGACAGCATCTTGGCGCTGGTACCCAACTCCAAGATGGGGAACAGGTCGGTGAGGTAGTCACGCAGAACGTTGCCGGTGACCGAGATGGTGTCTTCTCCCCGGCGGATGCGTTCCAGTGAGAAGGCAATGGCCTCCACCGGGGCCATGATCTCTATCTGGAGCCCTTCGGTGTCGTGGTTGGGGAGCTCAGCGCGCACCTTGGCGATGATCTCGGCGTCGTGGGCGCGGGTCTCGTCCAGCCAGAACACCGCCGGGGATCCGGTGGCACGGGCCCGACCCACTGCCAGCTTCACCCAGTCCAGCACCGGGGCGTGGCGGGTCTGGCAGGCCCGCCAGATGTCACCAGGGGCCACCGGGTGCTCCAACAGGACGGTTCCGGCGTCGTCGACCACCCGGACGGTGCCCACCGACTCGATCAGGAACGTCTTGTCGTGCGAGCCGTATTCCTCGGCCTTCTGGGCCATGAGGCCGACGTTGGGAACCGAACCCATGGTGGCGGGGTCGTAGGCCCCGTTGGCCCGGCAATCGTCGAGCACCACCTGGTAGATACCGGCGTAGCTGCTGTCGGGCAGCACCGCCAGGGTGTCCTGCTGCTCACCTGCCGCGTTCCACATCTGGCCCGAGGTGCGGATCATGGCGGGCATCGAGGCGTCCACGATCACATCGCTGGGTACGTGCAGGTTGGTGATGCCGCGGTCCGAGTCGACCATGGCCAGCGCCGGGCCGGCGGCGTAGGCGGCGTCGATGGCGGCCCGGATCCCCGTCGCGGTGTCGGCGGGGAGGGAGTCCAGAGCGTCGATCAGGGCGGCCATCCCGTTGTCGGGGCTCACGCCGGCCTCGTCGAGAACGTCACCCCAGGTCTCGAACAGGTCCGAGAAATAGGCCCGTACGGCGTGACCGAAGATGATCGGGTCCGAGACCTTCATCATGGTGGCCTTGAGGTGCACCGACAGCAGGACCCCTTCGGTCCTGGCCCGTTCGACCTGCTGAGCCAGGAACGCCACCAGCGCCTTGCGGTGCATCACGGCGGCGTCGACGATCTCACCCTCCTGCACGGCCAGGTCGGACTTGAGCACGGTCACGGTGCCGTCGGCGCCCTCGTGTTCGATGCGCACGGTGCCGGCCCGGGCGATGGTCACCGACTTCTCGGTGGAACGGAAGTCGCCCGCCGACATGGTGGCCACGTTGGTGCGCGAGTCGGCCGACCACGTCCCCATGGAGTGGGGGTGGCTGCGGGCGTACTCCTTGACCGCCCGAGGAGCACGGCGGTCCGAGTTGCCCTCACGTAGCACCGGGTTGACGGCACTGCCCTTCACCTTGTCGTAACGGGCGGCGATGTCGCGTTCTTCGTCGGTCGACGGCTCGTCGGGGTAGTCGGGCAGGGCGTAGCCCAGAGCCTGCAACTCTTCGATGGCCGCCTTGAGCTGGGGGATCGACGCACTGACGTTGGGGAGCTTGATGATGTTGGCCTCGGGACGCAGGGCCAGGGCACCCAGTTCGGCCAGGGCGTCGGGAACCCGCTGCTCGGGGTTCAGTCGGTCGTTGAAGGCGGCCAGGATGCGTCCGCTGAGCGAGATGTCGGCGGTTTCCACCGCCACTCCGGCCGGCCGGGCGAAGGCGGCCACGATCGGTAGCAGCGACCTGGTGGCCAGGGCCGGGGCCTCGTCGGTGAGCGTCCAGACGATGGAAGGGGTGGAGTCGGTCATGGCGGTGGAGCCTTCTTCTGCCGGTGGCGGTGACAGCCCCGAACTTACCGAGCCGGTACCGGTCGGCCCCACTGAGCTGCGACCCGGTGGTGACGAGGCGGCAACCGTTCGGGGGAGACGGCTGACCTTCGGGTTGGTAATATCTGACGGTCCGTCAGAAACGCCCGTGGATCGGGTGGCCGGCCCTCGGAGGTAACCCAATGCTCGATCACCTGATCACCGGCGGCACCGTCGTCGATGGCACTGGTGCCGCCCCCCGGCTGGCCGACGTGGCAGTACGAGACGGGCGGATCGTGGCGGTGGCCGACCCCGGGTCCATCACCGAGGAGGCGGCCGAGACCCTTGACGCCACCGGCTTGCTGGTGATCCCGGGAGCGATCGACCCTCACACCCACTACGACGCCCAGATCCACTGGGACCCCTACGCCTCGCCTTCCAACATCCATGGCGTCACCACCGTCATCGCTGGCAACTGCGGCTTCACCCTGGCTCCGCTGCGGGCCGAGGACGCCGCCTACACCCGCGAGATGATGGCCAGCGTCGAAGGCATGTCGGTGGCTGCCCTGGAAGAGGGTGTGCCTTGGAACTGGGAGACCTTCGGCGAGTACCTGGACCGCCTCGAGGGCCGGGTGGGTGTGAACATCGCCTTCCTGGTCGGCCACTGCGCTCTGCGTCGCTACGTGATGGGCGCCGAGGCCATCGGTAACGAGGCCACCCCCGAACAGATCGCCGAGATGCAGCGGGTGCTGGCCGAGTCGATCGAGGCCGGAGGCCTGGGTTTCTCCACCACCCAGAGCCGCACCCACTCCGACGGCGACGGGCAGCCGGTGTCGTCGCGCTGGGCCAGCCGGGAAGAGATCCTGGCCATGTGTGAGGTCGTGGGTCGCTACCCCGGTACCACCCTCGAAGGCATGACCGACGGCTGTCTCGACCGCTTCGCCGATGACGAGATCGAGCTGTTCGCCGACATGTCGGCCACCGCCGGGCGTCCCCTCAACTGGAACGTGCTGACCGTGGACTCCAAAGTGCCCGACCGCATTCCCCGCCAGCTCTCGGCCGGCGACGTGGCGGCCGAGCGGGGTGGACGCATCGTGGCGCTGACCCTGCCGGTGCAGGTGCCCATGAACATGAGCTTCTTGAACCACTGCGGGCTGTTCCTCATCCCGGGCTGGGGCGACATCCTGCGACTTCCCGTTCCCGAGCGCATGGCCAAGCTCAAGGACCCCGCGGTGCAGGCCCAGATGGTCGAGCAGGCCAACAGCGAGGAGGCCGGCGTGTTCCGTCGTCTGGCCGATTTCGAGAACTACATCATCGGTGACACCTACTCCGAGGCCAACGAGGGGCTCCAGGGTCGCCGGGTGGGCGACCTGGCAGCCGAGCGGGGCACCGACGCCTTCGCCACCCTCATTGACATCGTGGTGGCCGACGAGCTGCGCACCGTCCTGTGGCCCATTCCGCCCGACGGTGACGCCGAGTCGTGGGAACTGCGCCGCCAGACCTGGGCCGATCCCCGGGCCATCCTGGGTGGTTCGGACGCCGGCGCCCACCTGGACCGCATGTGCGGAGCCCCGTTCCCCACCCGATTCCTGGGCGACTGCCTGCGGGGTCGCAAGCTGGTCCCAGTCGAGCGGGCGGTGCAGATGATGACCAGCGACCAGGCCGCCCTGTTCGGTCTCCGGGACCGGGGCCGTCTGGCCGAGGGCTTCCACGCCGACATCGTGGTGGTCGACCCCGAGACGGTGGGCAGCGAACTGGCCACCCTGGTCCACGACCTGCCCGGCAACTCGCCCCGCCTCACTGCTGACTCCATCGGGGTTCGTCGAGTGCTGGTGAACGGCGTGGTCACCGTGGTCGACGGCAAGGCCACCGGTGATCTACCGGGAACGGTGCTGCGCAGCGGAACCCACACCGACACCGTGTCCACCCGCTGACCCCGCCTGTTCCCTGGCGGTCGCTCCTGGGTTCAGGAACCGCCGGTCAATGCTCCGAGCAGTCTCCCGCGGTGTGAGTCGAGCCAGTCCCGGCGGCGGTCCCGGAGTTCTGACGCCGCGGGATCGTTGTCGTGATGAGCCGCGGCCTGCTGTTCGAACTGTACGGCGACGGCGTCGAGCAGGGCGATGTGCTCGGAGGGGTGCAGGCCGTAGGTTTCGACCACCACTCGCAAACGGCGTCCGGGATCGAGGGTACCTCGGCCGGTACCGGCGGCGTCTCCGGGATCGGTCAGTGGGATGCACAGGCGGGCCAGGGCGGCCAGGTCCCACACCGGGCGTCCCGGTGCGGCATGGTCGAATCCCACCAGTGCCTCGGCACTGTTGATAGGGAAGATCATGTGCTCGGGGCGGGGATCGTTGTGGCAGATGATCGGTCGAGGGCCAGGTTCGGGGTCGGCCATTCGGGACGACCAGGTGAGCTCGTCACCGGGCTGAAAGTCACGGACCGCTTCGTGGTAGCGGCGCAACAGTGCCGCCATCGAGGCCAGTGCCCGGTCGGTGATCGACCAGATCGGATAGGGCGGGGCGGGGGCCTCGCCCTCGATCCAACTCAGTCGCTCCCGCCCCTGCTCGTCGAAGCCCAAAATCCGAGGCACTCCGCTGAAACCATGGCTGCGGAGGTGAGTCAGCAGCAGATGGACAGCGGGAGTGTGAGCCGTTACCGGCCGTCGTAGCTCGTTACCCACCCGCTCGACCTCGCTGGCGCCGAAGGGGTGGGAGGTACTGTCCACCGGTCGATTCTGGCAGAGGGATGCCTGCCCGGCGGGCGAGGGTCCGGAGGTGAGCCGTCGCCCACTCTCCCCGCTCTCACCCTGCCTCGCACGAGCATCTGATCTCCTTTCGGAACGTCGCGCCGGTACTGTCCGGCTTCTCTGGGCGCTGGTGCGCCCCACCCACTCCTCAGGAGGTCACCGTGCACGAACGCACCCAGCTCTACATCGACGGCGGCTGGGTGGCCCCGGTCGGAAGCGAGACCATCGATGTGATCTCGGCGTCCACCGAGCAGGTCATGGGTCGCATCCCTCGCGGAGTGACCGACGACGTGGACCGGGCAGTGGCCGCCGCCCGCGCCGCCTTCGAGCCGTGGGCCGCCCATCCGCCCGCCGAGAGGGCTGCCTACGTGCAGGCCATCGCCGAAGGCCTGGGCAACCGGAGCGACGAGCTGGCCGTTTTGATCGCCGGCGAGGTCGGTATGCCCCTCAAGTTGGCCGGGATCATCCAGGTGGGGCTTCCCCGGACCGTGGCCGCCGGCTACCCGGCGGTGGTGGAGGCCTTCGAATGGTCTGAGGAGGTGGGCAACTCGGTGGTGGTACGAGAACCAGTGGGCGTGGTGGGGGCCATCACCCCTTGGAACTATCCGCTCCATCAGATCGTGGCCAAGGTGGCGGCCGCCTGGTGCGCGGGCTGCACGGTGGTGCTCAAGCCCAGTGAGGTCGCTCCCCTCAACGCCTTCGTGCTGGCCGAGATCGTTCACGAGGTTGGCCTACCCGCTGGGGTGTTCAACCTGGTCAGCGGTACCGGCCCCGAGGTTGGCGAGGCCCTCGCCGCCCACCCCGACGTCGACATGGTCAGCTTCACCGGCTCCACCCGAGCCGGCCGGCGGGTACAGGAGCTGGCCGCGGCCAGCGTCAAGCGGGTGGCGCTGGAACTGGGCGGCAAGTCGGCCAACATCCTCCTGCCCGACTTGGCCGGCGACGACCTGGAGAAGGCGGCCCACGCCGCGGTGGGCAGCGCCTACCTCAACTCGGGTCAGACCTGTTGTGCTCTGACCCGTTTGCTGGTGCCCGCCGACCGGCACGACCAGGTGGTCGATCTGGTGCGAGACGAGGTGGAGACCACCTGGAACCTGGGAGACCCGCTCACCAACTCCGGTCGTCTCGGCCCCCTGGTGTCGGCCGCTCAGCGCGACCGGGTGCGCGGCTACATAGACCAGGGGGTGGCCGAGGGAGCGGTTCTGGTCACCGGTGGGTCCGAGCCACCCGAGGATCTGCCGGTGGGTTACTACGTGAAGCCCACCGTGTTCGCCCGAGTCGACAACCAGATGACCATCGCCCGGGAGGAGATCTTCGGGCCGGTCCTGTCGATCCTGCCCTACGGCACCGTCGACGAGGCGGTGACCATCGCCAACGACAGCCCCTACGGCCTGTCGGGTGGGGTGTGGGGTGCCGACGCCGACCAGGCGCTGGCCGTGGCCCGCCGGCTGCGCACCGGACAGGTCGAGGTGAACGGCGGCCGCTACAACCCTCAGGCCCCGTTCGGGGGCTACAAACAGTCCGGGATCGGCCGCGAGTACGGCCGTCACGGCCTGGAGGAGTTCCTGGAGACCAAGGCGATCCAGCGCTGATGGCCACCCCGCGGTATCTGCGCCCCGGGCTCATCGCCCGGCTGGGCGGGCTGGCGCCCCCTGGCGTGCGGCGGTGGGCCGACCGGCTACCGGGGGCGCTGGCGCCCCCGGTCGACCCCGGTGCCGTCACGCCTCGGGTGGCCATCATCGGGTCGGGGTTCGGCGGGCTGGGTATGGCGGCCCGGCTGGCCCAGGCCGGCATGACGACCTTCACGGTGTTCGAGAAGGCCGATCGGGTTGGGGGGAC
>CAUJFC010000158.1 GCA_963169755.1 Actinomycetota bacterium
CATCTCGATCTTGGTCTTGTCGAACCCGGGGCTGTCGGTGGGCACCACCAGCAGGACCGGCTTGAGGGTGCCGGTACGGGCATCTTCGGTGCGGCACACGATCAGCACGTTGTCGGCCACGTCGACGCCCGAGATGAACACCTTCTGACCGCTCAACAGCCAGTCGCTGCCGTCGCGTCGGGCGGTGGTGGTGATGCGGTGCGAGTTGGAGCCGGCGTCGGGTTCGGTGATCCCGAACGCCATGATCGATGAGCCGTCGGCCAGGCCCGGCAGCCACCGACCCTTCTGTTCGTCGGTGCCGAAACGGCTGATGACGGTGCCGCAGATGGCAGGCGACACCACCATCATCAACAGCCCGCATCCGGCAGCGCTCAGCTCTTCCTCCACGATGGCCAGCTCGTACATGCCCTGGCCACCGCCCCCGTACTCCTCGGGCAGGTTCACCCCCAGGTAGCCGAGCCGGCCGGCCTCGGCCCACAGTTCGGTGAGCGACTCGTCGGCCCGGGCTCGGGCCACGCTGTACTCGTATCCGTAGGAGGTGGCCAGTTGGGCCACCGCGGCCCGCAGGGCCTGCTGTTCGTCGGTCTCGGTGAAGCTCAAGGGGTTCCTCGTGGTCTCGGATCGGGTAGGTCAGGTCGGGTAGGTCAGATCGAGGTGGTCAGCTCGGGTCGGCTGGTTGGTCGGGCGGCCCGTCGGGTTGGTCGGCGGCGGTGACCACCGCCAGCACCTCGCCCACCTCGACCTGGAGGCCCTCGGTGGCCGACAACTCGGTGACGGTGCCGGACGCGGGCGCCCGCACCTCGTGTTGCATCTTCATGGCTTCGAGCCACAGCAACACCTGACCCTCGTGCACCTGGTCGCCCACCGACACCGCCACGCGCACCACCGAGCCCGGCATGGGGGCCAGCAACGAGCCGGGTGCGGCCTGATGGTCGGGGTCGGGGAACCGACCGAGCGGCACCAGCTCCACCGAACCGTCGGCGCCGTCGACCACCACCAGATCGGGGTGGAGTCCCACCCGGTAGGTGAGTGTCACTCCGTCGACCGCCAGCACCACCCGTTCGGGGGTGGCCTCCAACAGAGACACGCCAGGACGATCTACCCTCAGGCCGTCGCGGCCCAGGGTGTAGTGGACGGTGATCTCGGTGTCACCCCGGCGATAGCGCTTCTCTTGATGCTGGGACCACACGTTGCGCCACCCGCTGGGCACCGTGCCCAACACTGTGGCCGAGGCCCGGTTGGCGGCCGCGGTGGCCAGCGCCGCCGCCAACGCGTGCAGATCGTGATGGTCAGGGTCGACCAGGGGTGCGGCCAGCCCGGTGGGGCCACTCAGACCATGGCGGTCCAAGAAGGCAGTGTCGGTGTCGCCGGCCAGGAACCCTCGATGGCTGAGTACCCGCACCAGCAGGTCCCGGTTGGTGGTGACCCCGTGCACCGACGCGCCCACCAGGGCGGCGCGCAGCCGCCGCACGGCAGAAGCCCGGGTGGGGGCCCACGCGATCAGCTTGGCCAGCATGGGGTCGTAGTGGATGCCGACCTCGGTGCCGGACTCCACCCCCGAGTCCAGCCTCAGCCCCACCCGTCCACCCGGCCCCAACTCGGCTGCCGAAGGGGCTCCGAACCGCAAGTCGACCCCGGGTATCTCGAAGCGGTGCAGCCGTCCGCTCTGGGGCTGCCAGGCCATCGCCGGATCCTCGGCGTAGAGACGTACCTCCACCGAGTGACCCCGGGTGGGGGGCGGTACCGGTCCGGGCAGTGGATCGCCGGTGGCCACCGCGATCTGAAGGGCCACCAGGTCCAGGCCGGTGGTGCACTCGGTGACGGGGTGTTCGACCTGGAGTCGGGTATTCATCTCCAAGAAGAAGAAGCGGCCGTCGTCGTCGGCCAAGAACTCCACGGTGCCCGCACCCACGTATCCGATGGCTCGCGCCGCAGCCACCGAGGCCTCGAACAGCCGCTCACGCATGCCCGCCACCCGGTCCACCAGAGGCGACGGGGCCTCCTCCACGATCTTTTGGTGACGGCGCTGAATGGAACACTCGCGCTCGCCCACCGCCCACACCGTGCCGTGGGCGTCGGCCATGACCTGCACCTCGATGTGATGTCCGGTGGCCAGGTAGGGCTCACAGAACACGGTGGGATCACCGAAGGCCGAAGCGGCCTCGGCGGCGGCCGCCTCGAGTTCACCGGGCAGGTCGGTCACCGAGCGCACCACCCGCATACCCCGACCGCCACCCCCAGCCGAGGCCTTCACCAGCACCGGCAGGTCGGCTTCGGTCACCGCTGAAGGGTCGAGCTCGGCCAGCACCGGAACCCCGGCGGCACCCATGAGCCGCTTGGACTCGACCTTGGACCCCATGGACTGAATGGCGGCCACCGGCGGCCCTATCCAGGCGAGCCCGGCAGCCGCCACGGCCGCCGCGAAGTCGGCGTTCTCGGACAAGAACCCGTAGCCGGGGTGCACGGCGTCGGCTCCAGCCCGGCGGGCGGCGTCGATGATCGCCTCGGCCCGCAGGTAGGTGTCGGCGGGCGCCGAGCCCGGGAGCCGCACGGCCCGGTCGGCCTCGGCCACATGGGGCGAACCCTCGTCGGCGTCGGAGTACACCGCCACGGTCGCCAAGCCCAGGTTGCGGCACGTGCTGAACACCCGCCGGGCGATCTCGCCCCGGTTGGCCACCAGTACGGCGGTGATCGGCTTCGTCGTGTCGTCGGTCTCGAAGTCAGCCATGTCGTCGCGCCCCTACATCCGGAAGACGCCGAAGCCGTCGGCGCCCTCCACTGGTCCACTGTGAATGGCCGACAGCGCCATACCCACCACCGTGCGGGTGTCTCGGGGGTCGATGATGCCGTCGTCGAGCATCCGGCCCGACAGGAACATGGCCAGTGATTCGGCCTCGATCTGCTCCTCGATCATGTGGCGCATCACGGCATCGGCCTCCTCGTCGTACACCTGCCCTCGGGACTCGGCTGCCTGACGAGCCACGATCGACACCACCCCGGCGAGCTGGGCGGGACCCATCACCGCAGATTTGGCGTTGGGCCAGGTGAACAGGAACCGAGGCTCATAGGCCCGCCCGCACATGCCGTAGTTGCCGGCCCCGTAGGAAGCGCCCATCACCACCGTGATGTGGGGCACCTTCGAGTTGGAGACGGCGTTCACCATCATCGCCCCGTGCTTGATCATCCCGCCACGCTCGTACTCCTCGCCCACCATGTAACCGGTGGTGTTCTGAAGGAACAGCAGCGGTACGTCGACCTGGTTGGCGAGCTGGATGAACTGGGCGGCCTTTTGGGATTCCTCGCTGAACAGCACCCCCCGGGCGTTGGCCAGGATGCCGATGGGGTAGCCGTGGATCCGGGCCCAGCCAGTGACCAGCGAGGATCCATACAGCGGCTTGAACTCGTCGAAGTCCGAGCCGTCGACCACGCGGGCGATCACCTCCCGCGGATCGAAGGGCACCTTCAAGTCGCTGGGCACGATGCCCAGCAGGTCCTCGGGATCGTGTACCGGCGGCGGGGCGTCGGCCGCCGGCGACGGGCCCTGCTTGTGCCAGTTCAGTCGGGCCACGATCCGCCGCCCGAGCCGGATGGCGTCGAGCTCGTCGACCGCGAAGTAGTCGGCCAGACCAGACACCCGGGCGTGCATCTCGGCGCCGCCCAACGACTCGTCGTCGGACTCTTCGCCGGTGGCCATCTTCACCAACGGCGGGCCGGCCAGGAACACCTTGGAGCGTTCCTTGATCATCACCACGTGGTCCGACATGCCCGGCACGTAGGCCCCACCAGCGGTGGAGTTGCCGAACACCAGGCTGATCACCGGGATCCCGGCCGCCGACAGACGGGTGAGGTCTCGGAACATGGCCCCGCCGGGGATGAAGATCTCTTTCTGGGTGGGCAGGTCGGCGCCGCCCGACTCGGTGAGGTTGATCACCGGCAGACGGTTCTGGCGGGCGATCTCATTGGCCCGCAGCACCTTGCGCAACGACCACGGGTTGGTGGCTCCGCCCTTGATGGTGGGGTCGCTCCCCCCGATCAGGCATTCGACGCCCTCGACCACTCCGATGCCGGTGACGGCGCTGGCCCCCACCGGGAACTCGGTGCCCCACCCGGCCAGAGCCGACAGCTCCAGGAAGGGGGAGTCCTCGTCGATGAGGGCTTCGATGCGTTCGCGGATGAGCATCTTGCCGCGCTGGCGGTGACGGTCGACGTACTTGGGTCCTCCTCCGGCCACCGCCTTGGCGTGTTCGGCCTCGACCGCCGCGATCTGGGCCAGAAGGGCTTCGCGGTTGGCCTGGTGGTCGGGGCTGCGAACGTCGACGTTGGTGGACAGGACGGTCACGGGCGCTCCTCAGTGGGCGGTCGACAGGAGGACGGTGGGTATGTCGAGGGTGCGCGACCGCAGCCACTCGCCCAAGGCTTTGGCCTGGGGATCGAAACGGGCGTTGGACGACACCCCCTGGCCCAGAATCCCCTCGATCACGAAGTTCACCGCCCGCAGATTTCTCAGTACGTGCCGTTCCACATCCAGCCCGGCCACCTCGGGCAGCAGGTCGCGCAGACGAGAGACGGTGAGGGAGTGGACCAGCCAGGAGAACGCCTCGTCGGTGCTCACCCACACCCCGATGTTGGCTGAGCCTCCCTTGTCACCGCTGCGAGCCATGGCGACCGTGCCCAGGGCCCGACGCACCTGAGGGGCGGCGGCCACCGCGGCGTGGGCCGCTGGCAGTTCGGGCTCGGCCACCTCCTCGAGCACCCAGGTGTCGGCCGGGTCGGGCGGGTCGATGTCCAGCCTGGTGCCGTCGGCCAGTACCGCCACGTGGGCCACATCGGTGGCGGCCAGGTGAGCGGCGGTGAAAACGCCGTAGGGCGACCCGGCCGAGGGTGGAGCGGTCACGTGGAAGCCCGGGTAACTGGCCAGAGCCAACTCGATGGCGGCGTTGGAGAACTGCCGACCCACAGCGGCGGCGTCGCTGCTGCGAACCACACAGGTCAACAGCGCGCTGGCCTCCTGTTCGGTGGACGAGTCGGGTCGGTCGGTGCGCGCCAGGGTCCAGCGCACCTGTACCGGGGCGTCGGGATCGCTGGTGGGGCCGTAGCCGGCGGCGGTCATCTGCGAGCACACCAGGTCGGCCTTGGCCTCGATGTCGAGTCCGGTGAGCACGAAGGTCACCTCGTTGCGGTGGCCGCCCATCGAGTTGACCCCCACCTTCACCGTGGGAGGCGGTGGTTCGCCCACCGTGCCCGACAGGCGAACCCGGTCGGGGCCCTCCTGGGTGAGGGTGACGGTGTCGAAGCGGGTGGTCACGTCGGGACCGGCGTAGCGGGGTCCGCCGATCTCATAGAGGAGCTGGGCGGTGACGGTGTCGACGGTGACCGCTCCCCCGGTGCCCGGGTGCTTGGTGATCACCGACGAACCGTCGGCGTGGATCTCGGCGATGGGAAAGCCCGGTCGGATCAGATCGGTTCCCGCGGGCAGGGAGGTGAACCCGGCGAAGTTGCCGCCGGTGGCCTGGGTGCCGCATTCGATCACATGGCCGGCGGCCACCGCCCCGGCCAGGGCGTTCCAATCGGTGCGTGACCATCCGAAGTGGTGGGCCGCGGGGCCCACCACCAGGGAGGCGTCGGTCACCCTCCCGGTGACCACCACGTCGGCTCCCGACTCCAGGGCGGCCACGATCCCCCACGCCCCCAGGTAGGCGTTGGCCGCCAACGGCGCCGCCCCTCCCGGGCCGGTCAGGCCCAGCTCGGCGGCCCGAGGCAACAGGTCGTCGCCCTCCACGTGGGCCACCGACACCGTGAGCCCCAGACGCTCGGCCAGATCGCGCACGGCGGTGGCCAGGCCGGCAGGGTTGAGGCCCCCGGCGTTGACCACCACCTTCACCCCGGCGTCGAGCGCCAGGCCCAGGCCCTGTTCCATCTGACGGAGGAACGACCGGGCATAACCGCGGCCGGGGTCCTTCAGGCGGTCCATGGCCAAGATGAGCATGGTCAGCTCGGCCAGATAGTCGCCGGTGAGGTAGTCCAGCTCACCTCCGGTGAGCATCTCGTGGACCGCGGCCTCCCGGTCGCCGTAGAAGCCCGACGCGTTCCCGATCCGAACCACGGTTCCAGCCATCACCAGCCACCATGCCACGTGACGAAGAAACGATCAAGCGCGCTTGCTTTGTTTCTGAGGGGCCACCGACAGCAGCCGTCGCCGACATCCCTATGCTCCTGATCCCCGATCCACCAGCCCTTCACACAACGGGACGAGCCGATGTCGATCCACCTCCACTGGTTCCTACCCACCGCCGGCGACAGCCGCAGCGTGGCCGGATGGGGCGCCACCGAGTCCAGTCGCCCCGCCGACCTGGGCTACCTCACCCAGGTGGCCCAGGCCGCCGACCGGCTGGGTTTCGACGCCGTGCTCACCCCCACCGGCACCTTCTGCGAGGACGCCTGGATCTCGGTGAGGTTCTTGCCCGCCACCTTCTGGACGAGCTGGTTGCGCGAGAGCACGAGTTCGCCCGCCAGGGTCATCAGCCGGTCCAGCACCTTCACGTTGACGCGCAGGGAACTCGCCGTGGG
>CAUJFC010000159.1 GCA_963169755.1 Actinomycetota bacterium
GATGCCACGGAGGACGCTCAAGTGGGGCTCGCTTCGGGGGTCGGGGCGGGCTGGCCGGACAATGACCCGCCTAGCCTACCTACCGGTAGGTAGGGCAGGTCAATGGGTCGCTGGTTGGCTGGCGAAGTGGTATCGGTCACAGGTAGTCGCCCCTGGACTGCTGGCAGGATTGAGGACCGTGGATACCGACACCGATCAGAGCCCGACCCCAGAACCGGCGGCTTCCACCACTGGCCTGGGCGCCGCCAAGCTGGCGGTCCTGATCGCGGCGGTGGCCTTCCTGGCGGGTGCCGTGGGCTGGGCGGTGGCCGTGCGCAACCGAGACCCGCTCAACGCCACCGATGTGGGGTTCATGCAGGACATGTCGCTCCATCACGAACAGGCCATCCAGATGTCGCTGGTGCTGTTGTCCAAGGACGAGGTCGACCGTGAACTACGCAACTACGCCCAGGAGATCGTGATCAGCCAGCGCTTCGACCAAGGCGTCTTCAACGCCACCCTCGACCGCTTCGGGCACCCCTCCGACACCGGAGACACCGTGATGGAGTGGATGGGTCACCCCATGGCGGCCACCGACATGGTTGGCCTGGCCTCACCCGAGCAGATGGACGACCTGAAGGCGGCCTCGGGCAGCGAGGCCGCCGCCTTGTGGATTGCCCTCATGAGCGAGCATCACCTGGGTGGGATCGACATGGCTCAGGCCGCAGCCCGATCGGGTTCTGACCGCACCGTGGTCAACATCGCCCGAGGCAACGCCACCGTGCAGGCCGACGAGATCCTCGAGCTGTCCCGTTATCGCCGCCGCAATGGCCTGCCGATCCCCGAGGGCTTCACCGACCCGGTCGAGAATCCGGCAGTGGTGGCCCGCCAGCGCCAGCTCACCGGCGGCTGACTCCGGCCGATCAGATTCGGCCCGTTCCGACGGGGAGATCCCCGGTTGGGTCCCCTGAGCGTGCCAATGTCGACGGCGTGGACGACGCCTCCGCCAGCCCCGCCGACCCCGCTGCCACCTCGACTCCTGACGCGGCCGTGGTGGTGAACCGCGACGCCATGCCGGCCTGGGTTCCGCGAGCCATCTTGTTGTTCCTGGTGGGGGCGGCGGGGCTGTTCACCGTGAGGTGGCTGCTCCAAGAGCTCCAATCGTTCCTGGTGCTGGTGGTGGTGTCGCTGTTCCTCTCGTTCGCTCTGGAGCCCGCCGTCAACCGCCTGAACCGCTTGGGTATCCGACGGGGACTGGCCACTGCCATGGTCATGTTGGGTTCGTTGGTGGCACTGGTGGCGTTCCTGGTTCTCATGGGCCAAGCCCTGTCCACCCAGGTATCGGACTTCATCGAAGACCTACCCAACCGGGTGGAACGCATCGAGATCCAGGTGAACAAACGCTTCGACACCGAGTTCGACGCCGACGAGTTGGTGAAGGAGATTCAGAGCAAAGACGTGCAGGGCTTGGCCACCGATCTGGGTGCACGCGCCCTCGACTTCGGCATCTCGGCTCTCGGCTTGGTGTTCAACTTGTTCACCATCGGCCTTTTCACCTTCTACATGGTCGCGGATGGTCCCCGCTTCCGGCGCAGCGTGTTGTCGTTCCTGCCGGCCCACCGACAAGAAGCGGTGGCCAACGGCTGGGAAGTGGCCATCGCCAAGACCGGTGGCTACATCTACTCCCGGGGCGTACTGGCGCTGGGCTCGGCGGTGGCCACCACCGTGGTGCTGGAGATCCTCAACGTCGACTATGCCCTGGCGCTGGGGCTGTGGACCGGGTTGATCAGCCAGTTCATCCCCACCATCGGCACCTACCTGGCAGGGGCCCTGCCGGTGCTGGTGGCCTTGCTCGACGACCCTGGGCACGCCCTGATCATCCTGGTGTTCCTGCTGGTCTACCAACAGGTCGAGAACTATGTGTTCGCTCCCAAGATCACCGCCCGCACCATGGATCTGCACCCGGCGGTGGCCTTTGGAACCGTGATGGTGGGGGCCGCCCTGTTCGGCGCGGTGGGCGCGTTGATCGCCCTGCCCGCTGGGGCGGTGATCCAGGCCATCGGCTCCACCTACCTGAACCGCCACGAGGTCATCGACACCCACATGACCCGTGATCGAGCCCGCCCCGGGGATCGCCCGGTAGCCCGCCGAGCCGCCGGCTGAGACGTCGGCTGAGACGTCGGCTGAGACGTCGGTCACCCGGACCTCTGCTACCCTTCGTCCACTCAGGTGAACACTGTTCACCTGGCTCAGGGGTGTGCGATCAAAGGGGTGGTTATGGCCCATCGGTTCCAGATTGCGGCCGTTGCCGCGCTGACCATCGCCATGGCGGTTACGGGGTGCAGCGAGGACCGCACCCAGCCGAGCTCGTCGGCCTCCACCGTCACCACCACGCCCGCCGCCACCGAGGCCTGCGCCGAGGACCTGGTGGCCTGCGCCCGGCGGTCCTCGGTGGGCGACGTCATTCCCGAAGACCTACCCACAGCAGACGCCGAACCGATCCGCATCGGCATGATCAACCAGGAGAACACCCCGGTCGGCAGCTATCCCGAGCTCAGCTCAGCCACCCGGGCCGCCATCGAGTTCGTCAACCGGGACCTGGGCGGCATCGGAGGGCGGCCGATCGAGCTCGAGGTCTGCAACACCCAGTTCAGTCCTGAAGGGTCCACCGCCTGTGCCCAACAGTTCGTCCAGGCCGGGGTGCCGGTGGTGCTCGGCGGCATCGACGTGTTCGGCAACGGCATAGACACCCTGGCCGAAAACCAGATCCCCTTCGTGGGTGGCATCCCGGTGAGCACCCAGGCTGTCACCAGCCCCAACTCGTTCCAGTGGTCAGGCGGCACCTGGGGGGCCACGGTGGCCTTCGCCCACCACGCTGCCACCGAGGTGAAGGCCAAGCGGGTGGCCATCGTCTACCCCGACTTCGGTCCCATCGCCGACAGCGCCCGCTACGGCCAGCGCACCCTCGAGAAAGAGGGGGTGACCGACGTGGCCATGGTGCCCTATCCGATCACCGCCACCGACCTGACCTCGCCCATCCAGGCCGCGCAGACATCTGAGCCAGATGCTCTCATCATGCTGGCCGCCGACATGGGCTGCGCCGGGGCCTTCGACGGTTTCGACACCGTGGGCGTGACCGCCCAGGTGTACCTGGTGGGAGCCTGTGCCTCACCCAAGATCATCGCCGAGGCCGGTCCTGTCAAGACCGACGGCACCATCTTCAACGTCGAGGGTCCCATCGACCGGACCGAAGCCAACGTCGACTTCAGCCTCTACCAGGCAGTGGCCGCCGAGTACGGCGACGGGTTCGATCCGGTGGGCGCAGGCACCGTCACCTTCCGCTCATTCATGAACCTCTACCGGGTGCTGGTGGGCCTGCCCGACGGGAAGATCACCCCCGCCGCCATCTCGACGGCCCTGGCTGCCCAGAACGACACCCCCAGCTTCATGGGCCACCCCTCCACCTGCGACGGTAAGCAGTTGGCCGGATACCCCGCCATGTGCTCACCCCAGCAGATCCTGGCCGAGCTGGCCGACGGTGAGCTGATCCAGATCGGCGACTGGGTGGACGTGGGCGCCATCTACGGCGCCGGCTGAACGCACGAGACTCGGCGACCAGTGGGCGCCTATCTGGGATATCTGCTGGCCGGACTGGGCGGCGGTGCGGTGGTGGCCTCGCTCGCCTTGGGCTTGGTGCTGACCTGGCGCACATCGCGGGTGGTCAACTTCAGCCACGCCGCCATGGGCACCTACCTGGCTTTCGCCACCTTCGAGTTCCGCGACCGGGGAGACCTGGTACTGCCAGTGGCCGGGATACCGGCCCGCATCCACCTGCTGCCCACCCCCACCCTGGCGGCATCACTGGTGTTCGCGGTGATCTTGTCGGCAGCGGTGGGAGCGGCCGTGTTCTGGCTGGTGTTCCGACCATTGCGTCGAGCCCACCCGCTGGCTCGGGTGGTGGCCTCCCTGGGGCTCTACCTCTATTTCTCCGAGATCACCCGACTGCGTTTTCCCACCGCCGGTGCCACCGCCGTCACCCGCTACCCGGTGCTGCCCGAACACACCGTGAAGGTCTGGGGCACCGGGGTCAGTGCCAACCGCCTGTGGCTGGCGGTGCTGGTGATGGCGGCCACCGCCGGCCTGGCCACGGTGTTCGCCCGCACCCGCTTCGGCCTGGCCACCCGGGCTGCCGCCGGCAACGAGAAGGCAGCGGTACTGGCGGGGGTGTCACCGGACCGGGTGGGGTTGGTCAACTGGATGGTGGCGTCGGTGCTGGCCGGCCTGGCGGTACTGCTGATCGAACCCATCGCCGGTCTGGACCCCGCCACCACCAGCTTGTTGGTGGTGCCGGCCCTGGCCGCCGCCCTGGCGGGCGGTCTGGCTTCGTTCTGGGTCACCACCCTGGCGGGGTTGTCCATAGGCATGGTCCAGTCTCTGATCCTGGGTTGGGCGGTGCGCCCCGACACCAACTGGATCCCCTCGTGGATACCGGTGACCGGCCTCCAACAGGCGGTACCGCTGGCGGTGGTGCTCGCCGCGCTGGCTTGGCGGGGAGACCCCCTACCCACTCGGGGCGCGGTCCTCGAAGGTGAGCTGCCGGCCTCGCCCGAACCGCGACGGGTGACGCTGTGGGCGGCGGCGGGCACCGCAGCGGGAGTGGCCGGACTTTTCACGTTCAGCGCCCCGTACCGTCAGGCCCTGATCGTGTCGCTGATCGCAGTGGTGCTGTCGCTTTCGATCGTGGTGATCACCGGATATGTGGGGCAGATCTCTCTGGCGCAACTGGCCTTCGCCGGGGTGGCCGGCTTCACTGCGGTGGACCTGGCCGCCGACGGCCTGAGCTTTCTCCCGGCGGTGGTGGTGGCAGTGGCGGTGGCCACATTGGTGGGGGTGGCAGTGGGAGTGCCGGCCCTGCGAGTGCGGGGGATGAGCCTGGCGGTGGCCACCATGGCCTTGGCGGTGGCCATAGAGCAGTTGGTGCTGGGCAGCGAGGCCTTGTCGGGTGGTGCCGGGGGTCGCAGTGTGCCCCGGCCGTACCTGTTGGGCGTGGACGTGGGCATCTCGGCTCCGGGCGCCGACAACTTCCGACCGGCCTTCGGCCTGGTGGCGTTGGCGGCCGCTGTGGGGTCGGCGGTACTGGTGGCCAACCTGCGACGTCGCCCCACCGGGCTGCGGTGGCTGGCGGTGAGGGCCAACGAGCGGGCGGCGGCTGCCGCCGGGATCGATGTGGCCCGGGTGAAGTTGGGGGCCTTTGCCTTGTCGTCGGCGCTGGCCGGGCTGGCAGGCGCATTGACCGCCTTCGCCACCACCGCCTTGTCGACGTCGTCGTTCATGGTGGTCGGTTCTCTGGTGGCCCTGGCCATGACCTACCTCACCGGTATCGCCGGTGTCACCGGAGCGGTGCTGGCGGGGCTGTTGGCCCAGTCAGGACTGGTCACGGTTCTGGGTCGGGGCGGCACCGCCGGGGGAGGGGGAGATCACACGTTCCTGGTGAGCGGCCTGGCCCTGGTGGTCATGGCGGTGGTGGCGCCCGAGGGTCTCACCGGTCTGGTCCGACGGGGCTGGGACCGGCTCTCGGCACGCCCAGCCGGGGTGGGGGGCCGTTCAGCGGTCACTTCTGCGGTGGCCACCGATGGCGAGGTGGAGCGGTGATGGCCACGCCCGGGGTCGGGGCCCTGTTGTCGGTGGAAGAGTTGTCGGTGCGCTACGGCGGGCTGGCCGCCCTGTCGGAGGTGTCCTTCACGGTGGGTGAGGGTGAGCTGGTGGGACTGATCGGACCCAACGGCGCCGGAAAGACCACCTGCATCGATGCTCTCACTGGTTTCCAGGCCAGCGCCGGCGGCCACGTGCGCTTCGCCGGAGCGGTTATCGACGATCTGGCCCCCCATGAACGGGCCGGCCTCGGATTCGTGCGGACCTTTCAGTCGCTCGACCTGTTCGATGACCTGACCGTTGCCCAGAACCTGGAGGTTGCCGCCGGGGCAAGGTCTGCTCGACCGGGTCTGGCCGACCGGTTCAGGGGGAGACGCCCAGCGGACACCGCCGAGCACCTGGAAGAGGTGATCGATCTGGTTGGGCTGGGATCGATCGCCCGGCGTCGGCCGGGGGAGCTGTCACACGGTGAGCGTCACCGGGTGGCCTTGGGTCGGGCGCTGGCGGCCCGGCCCCGGCTGGTGCTGCTGGATGAACCGGCGTCGGGGCTGGACCCGGCTGAGACCTCGGCCCTGGGGGTGCTGTTGACCGCCCTGGCTGCCCGGGGCACGGCGGTGCTGTTGGTGGACCACGACATGTCGCTGGTAATGGGCACCTGCGAGCGGGTCCACGTGCTCGACCACGGGCTGCTCATCGCCTCGGGAACCCCGGCTGAGGTTCGGGCCGATCCTGGGGTACGCGAGGCGTACCTGGGGGCGGGGGGTGCGCGGTGACGGCCGACGCCTCGACCGATGTGAGCCCCGGGCGCGAAGAACTGCTGGCCGTTCGGTCACTCAGCGCGGGCTACGGATCGGTGGCGGTTGTTCATGATCTCGACCTCAGCGTGGCTGCCGGTGAGGTGGTGGTGCTGCTGGGTCCCAACGGGGCCGGCAAGTCCACGACCTTGCTGACCATCTCGGGTCTGCTCCCCCCGCTGGACGGGGAGGTGGTGTTCGGGGGAGAGGTGGTCAGTGGGGGGCGCCGCCGCGCCACCGCGGCGGCGGCTGGCTTGGCCCGGGCCGGACTGGTTCACGTGCCCGAGGATCGAGGGCTGTTCGCTGATCTGACGGTGGACGAACACCTGCGTCTGGCGGGAGCCCGTGGAGGGGTGGGCGGCGACCGTGACGCGGCGCTGGAACGCTTCCCGGCCCTGGCGGCGCTGGGAGACCGCCGGGCCGGGTTGTTGTCGGGGGGAGAGCAGCAGATGCTGGCCCTGGCCCGGGCGCTGGCCGCCCGGCCCCGAGTGTTGATGGTCGACGAGTTGAGTCTGGGTCTGGCGCCGCTGATCGTGGCCCGACTGCTGCCGGTGCTGCGCGAGATCGCAGACGACACCGGTGTGGGCGTGCTGTTGGTGGAACAGCACGTTTCGATGGCCCTGTCGGTGGCTGACCGCGGCTATGTGTTGCAGCGGGGCCGCCTGATCCGCTCGGGCCCCGCCGCCGAGCTTGTCGCCAGCCTCGGTGACCTGGAAGCCGGCTACTTCGGTGACGGCTCTACTTCGCCTTCACCAACTACCTAAAGACCGCTGGGGCACAGCTGACTCAGACGTCGAGGGGGACGCCTTCGTCGAGGTCGGCGGCTACCTGGAGGGCGACGGCGGCGATGTCGTCGGGTAGTTCGCCCACCCGAGACAGTTCGTCGGCGAAGCGGAGACGGGGGCGGTCCTCCGCGGGGGTGGCTTGACGCATCCAGGCGGCATGGAGAACGAAGGGCACGTGCATGCCGGGTTTGGCCAGCGTGGCCACCGGGCCGCGGCCCACGTCGGCGGCGTCGAACACCTCCACCCGGAAGCCGGCGTCGTTCATGACCGGTACCACCACCCAGCCGTCGTGGCCGCCAGGATCCGAGCCGGCATAGCGACTGGTGCCAGCGGCGTCGGGGTCGCGTGGCACGAAGATTGGCGACGTCGGGAAGTCGTCCATGGCCAGCTCGTACTCAGCGGTCACGCTCAGGTCATCTCGGGACGCGGTGACCACCAGCGGTGGGGTCTCGTCGGTGGGCCAAAGCGTGCGGTCGACCCGGTCGCCGTAGAGGGCCAGCACCCGCTGGGTGATGGCTTCGGGTCGCCAGCCCTGGTTGACCATGTGGTGGCTGGTGGGGTGGGCCATGCCCTCGGTGCTCCAGTCCATGGCGTTGAGCTGACGGGTCCACAGCCGCTGGGGGTCGCGTAGCTCGGCCCGGTGGAGTTGGGTGCCCGAGTCGGGGTCGAAGGTTATGAGGGAGGTGCGGTCAGGGCTCATCGGAAAGCCGTAGAGGCCGCGCAGGGCGGGGTCGCAGGGGCGCCCCAGGGCATCGAGGTCACCGTCACGCTGGGTCATGGCCAACTCGGCGTTCTCGGTGTGCTCGAACAGCACGGTGATGCCGTCGCTGTCGTCGTACACGGCGTAGTAGTGGTTGTTCTCGGGGGCCACCCGGAAGGTATGGCACGGCACTGGGTGGCCGGGCGGGGTGGCCTCGAGTTGGTCCTTGCGGATCAGGTACACCGGTCCGTCGTGGTTGGCGGGCTCGGTGCGGTCGCCGCCCGAGATCACCTGGGGCTCCACCTTGAAGGCGCAGTCGGCCACGATCAGCCAGTCACGGGTCTGGGTGATGGTGTGGACCGACTGGGGGATCACGGCCCCCTCCACCGGCCAGGTCTGCACTGGGCCTTCGCCGTCCCAGCGCACCATGTGGAGCTGGCCCCAGAAGGTGTTGACCGTCCACATCACGTTGCGGTCGGGGTCGATCACCGGGTGGGCGGTGCTCATCACCAGGGGCAGCACCGGTTGGGGTGTCACCTCGAACACCTGCCACTGGTCGCGGTGGCCCACCTCACCCAGGAAGGCGAAGGTCACGGGGTCGACCTCGACCGGACGACCCACGTCCCACGTGGTGAACAGCCGGTCACCCCAGGGCAGCGGTGCGGTGTTGGCGGCATTCACCGTTCCGAACGGTGACTGCACGCCGATCATGGTGGGGGTGAAGACGTCGGGGCGGGCGGCTCGCAGCCGGGCCGACGGGGTGTCGATGCGGCCCTGTCGCCAGGCGAAGCTGTCGGGGGCGGCGCCGAAGGTGCCGGGTTGGAGCGAAAGGCGGTAGAGCATGCCCTCACCGAAGAACGGGTGGGGGCCATCGAAGGTGTCGGGGTGGGGGGCGCTGATCACCAGCTCGCCGGTGAGTCCCGCCGGCCAGGTGCCAGCCACCACCTTCAGGTCGTGGTCGGTGGGGGTCTCGCGAGACAGCAGTGTGCGGGGAATGGGCACTGGGCGCTCCATGGTCGACGGGACCTGACCCTCCGAGTAAACAGTGTTCACCAACTTTCGGCAAGGGTAGGTTCCCGCCATGGCAGTACTAGTCGCAGACCACGTGAGGGACCGGGCCGGAGACCCAGCGGTGATCGACGACCGGGGTACCACCACCTGGGAGGACCTCGACCGGCGGGTCAACCGGCTGGTCAACGCCCTACGCCACCGGGGTCTGGGTGAGGGCGACGTGGTGGCCCTGATGGCCGGCAACCAGGTCGAGTCCATCGAGGTGGCGCTGGCGTGCTTGCACGGCGGGTGGCTGCTGGTGCCGGTGAATTGGCACTGGGTGTCGGCCGAGCTGGCCCACGTACTCCTCGAT
>CAUJFC010000160.1 GCA_963169755.1 Actinomycetota bacterium
ACGGCCAGGAGTTGGCCTGGAGAGACCGCTTCACGTCCGAGGGTCGAGGCTTCGGCGCCTCCCAGTGCGGCTGCCTGTGCTGGCCGGTGTTCGAGAAGTGACCGCAACGCCGGTGACCACGCGGCCTGTCCGGGTTGCGGGAAAGACGTCATACCCGGCGGCGTTGGCAGGTCCTGGCTCTCGGACAGGCCGGCCAGCCGGACCACCTGCACCGGCTGGCCCGATACGTAGGTGGTGCTCAGTGACTGGACCGCGAGTGCCTTGCCGGTTGCCGGTGCGGGTCGGGTCCAGTCCAGACGGTGGTCACGGATCACCAGACCATTGATCACGCCAAGGGTCAGTGCTGCCACCGTCATCGCCATCGCCAGTGCCGCCACCGACAGCCCGAGTGTCTGGGTGTCCCGGCGACCTCCTCCGACCAGCAGACGGCGGCTGATGTCGATTGCCGGGCTCATCGGACGGCTCCGACCAGCGATGCCGGCAGGACCGCGCCATCGCGTAAGGCCACCACGCTGTCGCACCGGGACGCGATCTCCGGATCGTGGGTGACCACGACGAGTGCCACTCCCGTGTGCCGCTGGGCGTCGAGCAGCAGTTGCATCACCTGGGCGCCGGTACGCCGATCCAGTGCTGCGGTTGGCTCGTCGGCGAACAACACCTGCGGCTTGGGTACCAGGGCCCGGGCGATGGCCACCCGTTGCTGCTGGCCTCCCGAGAGCTCACCGGGACGCCGGTGCTCGAGCCCGTCGAGGCCGAGGAGAGCGAACATCGCCGAGGCGGCGTCTTGGGCTTGGCGCGAGTTGTGGCCATCGAGCAGCAGAGGCAGCGAGGCGTTCTCGAGGGCAGTCAGCTCACCTAGGAGCTGGCCGGACTGGAACACCATGCCGAACGCGCTGCGACGCAAGCGGGCCCGTTCGTCGGCGTTGGCGCGCTCCACATTGATCGTGGTGGTGGCCGAGCAGAAGCGGACCTCGCCGGCATCGGGCAGCGCAATACCCGAAAGGATGTGCAGCAGCGTGGTCTTGCCGGACCCGGACGGGCCGGTCAGCGCGATGGAGCGTCCAGCCGAGGCGTTGAAATCGACACCTCGCAGGACTTCGATCCCGTCGTATGACTTGGTGATCCCGCGGGCTTCGAGCACCGTCTCGGGATGGGGGTTGGGACTGTCGAAGGTCATGTCGTCGACGGTACGAACGATGCTCGTCGCTGCCATCGGCTGACCAGCCACACTTCGGCCGTCTGGGATCGGCCAATCGGCCTACTCCGTGGGTCGTGTGGGGGACCCCTCGGCGCTGACCGAAGGAGACCGAGGCTGATATGTCGCAGGATCATTGGTTCGATCTCATGCTGCTGAATTGCTGGACATGATGCTAAAATGCATGCATGGCGTCGATCACTATCCGCAACGTGCCCGACAGTGCCCGCGATGAGCTCGCCTCGCGGGCGGCCCGAACGGGTCGATCGCTTCAGGAATACCTCCGCAAGGAGCTGATCGACCTGGCCGGGCGGCCCGATCCCGAGCTATTGGCCCGGCGTGTCGTCGAGCGCAAGCGGCGGACCGCCACGGCTCTCCCGGCTGCCCAGATCATCGAGCACCGGGACGCTGGCCGTCGATGACGGTCGTGATCGATGCCTCCACCGCGATCGCTGCCCTGGTCGACTCCGGCCCCGACGGACGATGGGCCGAGACCTTGCTGTCGTCCGATCTCGCGGCGCCCCACCTGCTTCACGTCGAGGTGGCCAACGTGCTCCGGCGCGCGGTGCTAGCCGGCGAGATCACCGAGGACACCGCTTCCCTCGCCCACGCCGACCTGCTCGACCTTCGCGTCCAACTCGTCCCCTACGACACGGTTGCCGATCGGGTCTGGGCGCTTCGCGACTACCTCACCGCGTACGACGCTTGGTACGTGGCCGTCGCTGAACTGCTGGACGCCCCCCTGGCAACGCTGGATCAACGACTCGTCGGCTGCCCCGGACCCACTTGCCGGTTCGTGACCCCGGTGGAGTAGTTGGTTTCACCCGGCGGAGTGGTCGGTCCCTCGCGAGCGGGAAGGGAGTGCTCGGCGACCACCGGCCACGAGGTCGTCGCCCGGAGGGCCACCGCGGCCGAGGAGGCCCGGCCAGTGGGGGTTACGGAACCCACACCTTGATGACGAACAGGAACGGGTTGATCGTCGGTTGGGTTCCGGGCTGGAGGGTGGCGGTCGAGCCGTTGAGCGTGTTGTCGGTGAAGGTCGTGGCGGTGTGGCCGTGGACCCAGCCGTAGGCCTCGACCCCATCTGGCCCCACCACGTCGTTGTCGGTGACCACCGTTGCCGACACCGGCTGGTCGAGCACCTCGGTTCGGTGTTTGGTGCCGATGAGGATCCCCCGATCGGTGGGATCGTCGGCTTCGATGTAGTTGCCGGTGACGGTGGTGGCGTCGTCTTCGACTCGGATCGCGTTGTCGACCAGGCCAATGCGGTTGTCGCGGATGGTGTTGCCCTCGGCGTGGTCCAGGTGCACCGCCGTCAAGGCGCCCGACACGTAGGCCGGGTCCGAACAGTCCATGAAGTACTGGTTCTCGGCCATCCGGGAACCGGCCCAGATCCCGGTGGGACTGGCCAGGATGATGTTGCCCTCGATGAGGTTGTCGTCGGCGCCGTAGCGCCGTTCCCACCATGACTCCGGCTTCTGGGTGGAGTACTCACCGCAGTTCTTGTAGAGGAAGATCCCGCCGGCCGCGTTGGCCACCAGGTTGTTTCCCACGATGTGATTGCCCGACGAGCCGTCGATGGCTATCCCCTCACGGCCGGTCTGGAGGGTGAGAACGGTGGTGCCCCCTATGTCTTCGGGTGTCCCCTCGGGGTTTACGTTGGCGAAGCCGTTGTGGTTGAGGTTGTTGGCGGTCACGGTGGAGTTCCGTGAACCCGCTTCCAGGTAGATGCCGACGCTGCCGGCTTCGCTGATGTAGTTCTGCCGGATGGTCACACCGGTCACGTAGGCGTTGATGAAGATGCCGCTGCCGCGGGAGTGGCTCAGGCTGTTGTTCTCGATTGTGATGTCGCCGACGTCGTCGAGGTACTCGGCGCCGGCGGGGAGGCTGCGGAAGCCGTCACGACTGACCCTGATGGTGTTGGTGAAGCCCTCGATGAAGCAGTTGCGGACGACGACGCCGGTCAGGTCCTGGCCGACCGGAACGTGGACGTGGACTCCCAACGATCGGTTGCCGGCCACGTCGACGATCCGGGCCCCTCGGCAGTCGAGGGTGACGTCGGACGCCGTCACCTCGATGCCTTGCGTGTAGGTGCAGGACGGATCCAGGTGAGTATCGGCTGTGATGGTCAGGAAGGTGTCGGCGGCGTCGCATCCGATGAGCGTCGAGGTCGACCCCGGCTCACCGATCGGGGCCCCGGCCGGGAGGACAGGATCGCACCCCGCTGCTGCCAAGACGATGGTGACGGCCGCCAGAGCAAGGCCGACCAGCCGGGTGCGGTGGCGGAGTGAGCGTGCTCGGTTCAACAAGGTGGTTGACAGCACGACGACGTTGACCTCCTGGATCCATCGTCAACGTAGTTGGGATCGAGTTCTTGAGTACCGCCGTCCGCCGCGATCACCAGGCAACTCGGGGATGGGCCGACGGGGCTGGCCCGTCGGGGGGTGAGACCTCACAGCTTGAACCTTCACGAACCCAACAGGACCACCTCAGTGCCGCGCAGCGCGGCCAACCCCTTGTCGAGCGTGGCGAGCTGACCGCCGTGGTGCCGGGCGAGTGCGACGAGGTAGGCATCGGTGATCTGACGATGGCCGATCACTCCTCCGAGATGCTCTGACTCATACGGGATGTCGTCGGCCCAGAAGATGTGCCACGGTGCGGCTCGGATCGCATCGAGCACGCCGATGGCGACGCTCGCAGAGCTGCCCTCCCGCACAAGGAACCTCAAGAGGGTTCCCTCGGTGATCGGGCAGGTCGCGAGGGTCGGCTCCTCGCTGGTGAACCACTCGACGGCTCGTTCGTGGTGCACGTGGTCGACGACGATCAGTGCGATGAGCAGGTTGCCGTCGGCCAGGAAAGTGCTCACTCGTCATCGTCCAGTGAGCGGACATCCGCGGAGGTCACCGGTCGACCGAGTTGCACGGTAGGCAGCCCGCGAGGACCGGTCGCGGGGGCCACGGTGCGAGCCGCGTGCGGCGGCAGCCCGAGCCGGATCAGCTCTGCCACCACCTCGCTCATCGATCGGCCGCTCTCATGTGCGATCTGCCGTGCCAGCTGGTGCAGGTCATCCGGCAGGTCGATCGTCGTGCGCATCACCGCATCATAACATCATGATGTGTTAGTGTAAGGACCCGAGCCTCACAGGAACGGCGTACGCGCCGACAAGGACTTCACCCAGCGGGCCAAGCGCCTTCTCGAGCGCGACAAGGAGCTCCTCGAGTGCCTGACGAAGTGACCCGCTACCGCTACCGCTACCTCGCTGAGCACCTCTGGCTCGTCGAGCAGGTCACCGCTGAGGCCGACGGACCGATCGATGACGTGGTCCATCGCCCGGCCAATGGCTGGTCCCGGCCGTGACACCACCTGACGTCGCGCTCGAGCGGCGCTACCTACTGGCCTCGATCGCTGTAGCGGCCTTGTTGGGCGGGCTTGGGATCGGGTGGGGCATCGCCTCGCGTTCGCAGATGATCCTGCTCGATGGTGCCTACGCCCTGGTCGGGATAGTCCTCTCAGTGGTGTTGCTCCGCGCATCGAGCCTGGCGAGCCGAGCACCGAGCAAGCGGTACCCGTTCGGAATGGGGGGTGCGACGGCGCTGGCCGTCGGGGCTCAGGGGCTCGTGCTGCTCGCCACGTTGCTCTATGCCAGCTACGAAGCCGTCCTGTCGATCCGTTCGGGTGGTACCTCGGTCACCGTGGGTTGGGCCATCGCCTATGGCGTGATCGCAACCTTTGCGTCGGCGGCGTTCGCGGCGTGGATCGGCAGGGCACCCACCTCGGACGTGATCGAGGCGGAGACTGTGGCCTGGAAGGTTGCGGCCTGGAGCGGGGCCGGGGTGATCGTGGGGTTCTCGCTGTTGGCCTTGGCCGAGGTCACGGGGCCCAGCCATCTGGTTCCCTACGTCGATCCGATCATGGTGTTGGTTTCGTGCGTCCTGTTGGTGCGCGAGCCGCTGAAGATGATCCGGGCCACCGGTGTGGAGCTTCTCGAAGGAGCACCGGACGAGTCGGTGCTCGCACCGGTGAAGCACGTCGTGACCGACACCGCCTCACGCCATGGGCTCGGCAACATCGAGGCATCGGTGGCCAAGCTCGGTCCGAAGCTCTACGTCGACGTCAGCGCAACCGCCCCGGGTGACCTCACCCTCCGCCAGGAGCAGTCGATCCGAGAGGAGATCGACATCAAGCTGGAGCAGCTTCCCTACGACGTGTGGCTCACCTTGGAACTGTCAGTCGACGATCTCGTTGATCCAGGGAAGGCCGACCGATAGAAGACGGTGAGCGGCGCACGTCCAGCTGTGGGCCCGGCGGGCTCATACGGTTGGTGGCAGGGGGCAGGCGAGGAACGTCATCTGCCCTGCACGCTCTGGCCGTCCACTACGGACACCATGCGGATAGATTCGGCTGGCGCGTGAACGGCTCAGACCTCGGGGATGGGCCGACGGGGATAGTCCGTCGGCTTCCAGATCTTCACCACAGCGGGAGATGTAGCGTGAACTTCCTGCTGCACGGAGGTGTAGTGATGCGCCCAGCACTCATCGATTCGACTCGGCCTGTCGTCAGGATGCCAGCGTTATCGAAGGGGGAGCGCACATGAGGCGCCGAGGAGTTTCTGTGGCGTGCGGCGTTTGGGGTGTCGTCGGCCTGTTGATCGCGTCGGCCGGGTTCGGCACGGTCAATGATGACGCCCGGCTCCTGGTGCTCGGGGCGACGACGGTCGGGGTGGGCGCCGCGTTCCTCGCAGCTCGACTGATCCTGAGGGACCACCCTCGGTGGGCTGGGCTCTGCCTCGTCGTCTCCATTGTCATACCGACCTGGTACGCCGCGGCCCTCAACGTCGTACCTCTCGTGGCAGGCCTGGTTCTCCTCAGTGGCCGGTTGACTTCATGGATCCGAGGTCCCATGGGCTCGAACAAGTCGGATCCAATTGAAGTCGGCTCCTTGAGCGTTTGATGGCGGGTCACTACTCGCAGGACCCACTCGGCACGACTACATCGCGGCGAGCTTGGCAGACATGTGGTCGAGCACCTCGCCGTGGCTGGTCTGTGGGCTGAACATCACGATCTCGGCGTCGGCTTCGACCCGGACGCTGTGGCCGGCGGGCCAGTTGCTGCGGGTGAGGGTGAGTCGCTCAACGAAGGGCGGGGCAGCTGCCCCGCCAGGACATGCGTGTCGACGTGGCGGGTCTTGGTTTGCGTGGTTCGCTAACCGTTGGGCGGGGCAGCTGCCCCGCCAGGACAGCGCGTAGGCAACGCCCAACACTTTGCGTTCCACTGCGCTCAACGAAGGGCGGGGCAGCTG
>CAUJFC010000161.1 GCA_963169755.1 Actinomycetota bacterium
GACGTCGGCCACCATCAGGTCGACGGCGGCGCGCGCCGAGGCGTCGGGCATCTCCTCGCGGCGGGAGGCCAGCACTTCGATCGAGGCCGACAGCGTCATCAGGGGTGAGCGCAGCTCGTGGCTCACATCGGAGGCGAAGCGGCCGTCGCGGTCGATGCGGCCTTCGAGTACCTCGGCCATGTGATTGAACGACGTCACCAGCACCCCCAGGTCGGGGTCGTTGGCGGCTCCGAGGCGGGTGTCCAGCCGTCCGCCGGCGATGGCCTCGGCGGCCACCGACACCTCGGCGAGAGGGCGCAGCGTGCGTCGGCTGGCCCACCACCCGATGGCGGCACCGGTCATGGTGGTGACCACCGCAGCGCCGAACAGTGACGCCGACAGGGACTCCAGGGCGTCCTGGGCGTCAGCCAACGACACGAACTCGAAGTAGAGGCCGTCAACCGATGGAAGCGGAATCCCGATGAGCAGCTGGGGTGAGCCGTCCACGTCGACCCGCATGCGCGCCGGTTGCCCGTCGGCGACCATCTGGAGCATCGAGCGGGGCACCGCTTTCTCGTCGAAGGCGGTGGTCTGGTTGGTCCACGATCCGCTGGCGTCGCGCACCAGCGCCCTCGATGCGCTCTCGCTCTCGAGCGAAGCCATGGAGGCCCGGAGCTGTTCGTCGTCGGTCTCGTCGGAGGCCAGGCGCTGGGTGATGATGGCGGCGTTGCGGAATGCCTGGGCGGTGGCGGTTCCCTCGCGCTGGTTCACGATGCTCTCGCGGGTGAGTCCCCAGGTGGTGGCGGCCAGCAGGGCCGACATCGCCGCTGCGCTCAACGCGAAGGCCAGGGTGATGCGGGACCGCAGACCCAGGCGGAATCCGTGCCAGCTGGCGGGTAGCCACCGGGCCAGGCTCTTGCGAGGTAGCGGGTCGGTCGCGGCGACCGGGGCGGCGACGTCGGAGGTGGGCGCGGCGCTCAGGGCTGGAGTTTGTAGCCGAGACCGCGGACGGTGACCACGTGACGGGGATTGGCCGGGTCCACCTCGACCTTGGTTCGTAGGCGGCGGACGTGCACGTCCACCAGGCGACCGTCGGCGAAGTAGTCGTACCCCCACACCTTGTCGAGCAGGTTCTCGCGGCTGAACACCTTGCCGGGCGAGGTGGCCAACTCGACCAGCAGCTTGAACTCGGTCTTGGTCAGATGGACTTCGGTACCCGCCCTGCGGACAACGCCCTGGTCCGGAGCGATCTCCAGGTCGCCGAAGCGGAGCTGAGGGCTGGATGGGTCGGCGGTGCGTACCCGCCGGAGAAGGGCCCGGATCCGGGCCGACAGTTCCTTGGGGGCGAACGGCTTTGTCAGATAGTCGTCGGCACCGGCTTCGAGGCCGGCCACCACGTCGTGAGTGTCGTCCCGGGCGGTGACCATCACGATCGGGACGTCGGAGGCCCGTCGAATGGCCCGGCACACCTCGAAGCCGTCGATGTCGGGGAGCATGATGTCGATCAGCACGACATCGGCCGGAGTCTGGGAGAACAGCGCCAGGGCGTCCTCGCCGTTTTCGGCCTCGGCCACCGTCCAGCCTTCGTCTTCCAGGGCCAGCTTCACCGCCGTGCGGATGCGCTCGTCGTCCTCAACGGTCAGGATCCGGATCGCCACGGCCGCCGATGGTAGTGCCGTGCGGTCAGAGGTTGGCGGCGTCCGCCGAGCAGAGGACGTCGTGCAGGTCGTCGAAGACCGTCGGAGGAGCGGCGATCACGAACGCGCTGGATGGAACGGCACCCGCCATCCCTTCGCAGCGGGCTCCGGATTCGGTGGCCACCAGTGAGGCGGCGGCGTGGTCCCACGGGTTGAGCCCCACCTCCCAGTACCCGTCCAGACGACCGCAGGCCACCCAGCACAGATCGAGGGAAGCGGCCCCGAATCTACGGATGTCGGCGACCTGGCCGATCACCGCCGTCAGCACCTCGGCCTGGCGCACCCGGCGGGCCGGGTCATAGCCGAAGCCGGTTCCGACCACCGCCATGGACAGCGAGGTCGGAGCCGAACAGAAGATGGGACGGTCGTTGCAGAACGCACCGCCGCCCCGGACCGCGGTGAAAACCTCACGGTGCAGCGGTGAGGCGACCACCGCGGCCACCGTCTCGGGACCCCGTTCGCCTGGGACCTGGGCCGCGATGGACACCGCGAAGCCGGCGATGGCGTGCACGAAGTTGACGGTCCCGTCGATGGGATCGACGCACCAGGTCACCCCACTGGTGCCTGTCACCGACGCCCCTTCCTCGCCCACGATTCCATCGTGGGGTCGGGCTGCCAGCAGGCCCTCGGTGATGCGGGCCTCGGCCCAGCGGTCCATCTCGGTGACCAGGTCGGTTCCGGTGGTCTTGGAGGACACCGCCCCGGCCCGGGGGTCGCCATCGAGAGCGGCCGCCAGTTCGGCGGCCACCTCCTCGGCCAACGGCCGCGCCACCGCCAGCAGTTCGGCGGGATCGACGGGCGGGGTGTCCGGGTGAGGGGTGTCGTCGGTGGTCACCGCCAGAGCATCCCAGACCGGCTGGTCAGGACCGACCTCGGCGGGCAGCGGCGGGATCGCCGGTTTCCTGGATGGTGTTCCACTCGCCCATGGCACGCATGACCAGTACCGCCACCACCGCCACACCACCGGCGGCGATCACCGCCCCGATGAATCCTCCCAGGCCGGGCAGGAAGCTCTGGTCCTCCACCTGGAGAGCGGTGAACTTCCAGCCGATCAACCCTCCGCAGATTCCGGCCACCACGATGGCGGCGAAGGCGAGCACCCGGGCGGTGGCTGGGGGAACCGCCGAGTCGAGGTGGGCATCGTCAGCCATGGTCCCCGATGCTAGGAGTCGCGTCGGCGAGCGGCCCGGTCGGGTCGCTGAGGTCACCGGGTGGTCTGAGCCGTGCCACCGCGGTCCGGACCCGTAGAGTGACCCCCGATGGCTGCGCTCGTGATCCTGCCCACCTACCAGGAAGCCGAGAACATTCGTCATACCCTCAACCGGGTTCGTGAGGTCGTACCCGACGCTCACATCCTGGTGGTCGATGACGGCAGCCCCGACGGCACCGCCGAGCTGGCCGACGAGGCCGCCGCCGAGTTGGGTCAGATCACCGTCATGCGCCGACCGGCCAAGGCCGGCCTGGGTCCCGCTTACCGGGCGGGGTTCGCATGGGGGATAGAGCACGGCCACGACGTACTGGTGGAGATGGACGCCGACGGTCAGCACGACCCCGCGGTCCTGCCCCAGCTCATCTCGACCTTGGAGACCGCCCCCGCCGATCTGGTCATCGGATCGCGGTACATCCCCGGCGGCGCGGTCCCCGGTTGGCCCGCCAACCGTCGGATCCTGTCCCAGATGGGAAACCGCTACATCGGGTTCATGCTGAAGCTGGGCGTGCGCGACGCCACCGCCGGATTCCGGGCCTACCGCACCACGATGATCGAGAAGATCGGTCTCGAGCGCAGCCGGGCCGACGGCTATGGCTTTCAGATCGAGATGGCCTATGAGGTCTCCAAGGCCGGAGGGCGAATCGTCGAGATACCGATCACCTTCCGGGATCGTCAAAAGGGTGTGTCCAAGATGTCGCCCAACATCGTGGGAGAGGCCCTCAAGTTGGTGACCCGCTGGGGGATCAGGGACCGGACCCAGCGGTTTCGCAAACAGGGCTGACCGTGCGCGAATGGTTGGTGGCCGGCGCCCTCGTGGAATGCGAGTCGGGGCTGCTGCTGGTCCAGAACCGTCGCCGCGACGGCAGCATCGACTGGACTCCGCCGGGCGGCGTGATCGATCCCGGCGAGTCCCTGATCGGCGGGCTAACCCGCGAGGTGGCCGAGGAGACCGGTCTGACCGTGCACCGGTGGTCCGACCCGGTCTATGAGATCGCCGCTCACGCTCCCGATCTGGACTGGCACCTGCGGGTGGTGGTCCACCGGGCGATCGAGTGGGCCGGAGAGCTGACGCTGGCCGACCCCGACGGCATCGTGATCGATGCCTGTTACGTGGCCCATGCCGAATGCACCGACCGACTGGCGGCGTCTCCGACCTGGGTGAGTGAGCCGCTCGGGTGCTGGCTGGAAGAGCGTTGGGACACCGGTCGCACCTTCCGGTTTCAGGTCGACGGCGTCAGCCCGAGCGACCTGAGGGTGTCGAGGGTGCCGTGAGTTCCGGCTCCCGGCACCCCGGCGGGCCGGATAGCCGGGATCGCCCCGAGCCCACCATCCTGCACGTCGACATGGACGCGTTCTTCGCGGCCTGTGAAATCCGACGGCACCCGGAGCTGGCCGGGCGGCCGGTGGTGGTGGGCGGTTCGGGGCCTCGGGGAGTGGTGGCGGCCGCCTCCTACGAGGCCCGGGCCCATGGCGTGCACTCGGCGATGTCGGGAGTGAGGGCCCGCCGACTGTGTCCGGACGCCGTGTTCCTTCCCGGTGACCACGCTCACTACTCCGAGGTGAGCGATCGGGTCATGGCCATCTTCCGGCGACACACCCCGGTGGTCGAGCCGATCTCGCTCGACGAAGCGTTCATGGATGTGTCTGGGGTCCGGAGGCTTCTGGGCCCAGCGGCCGAGATCGCCGCCGCCATCCGCGAAGCGGTCTGGGCCGAGGAGCAGTTGACGTGTTCGGTGG
>CAUJFC010000162.1 GCA_963169755.1 Actinomycetota bacterium
GGCCGCCATCGCGGCCGCCGACCCGGTGGGCGAGGTCCGTCTCCAGGCGTCGTGGGGCGCGGGCAAGGTGGTGGTCTGGGCGGCAGGCCCCGGCGCTCCGCCAGCCACCGCCGAAGAGCTGTCAGATCGTCTCGAGGCCATCGGAGGACCGGCGGTCGGCTGGACTCCCTACCCGGCGGTGCCGTTGCCCTCGGGCGCTCGGGCCGCCGCCCTGGCCATTCCGGTGGGTGAGGCCCTGGGCTGGTTGGTGGCCGTCGGTGGGGGACTGGGTCGTGAGGGGGTCGGGGCCAGCGTGGCCTGGCTGGGTCGGGCGGCCATCGCGGCGGTCCGGCTGGTTGCCCGCGGCGCGGTTGTCCCGACCCTTCCCGCTCACAAGCGGTCCGATGGCCGGACCATGGAGTTGGCGGTGCGATGGGTTCCCGCTCTTCTGTCCGAGGCGGTGGTCGACCGACTGATCGACTCCATGCCCGGACCGGTGACCGCCGTGCCCAACACCAAGCAGGACCCCCGGGTGGTCACCCTCGACGTCATCGGTTCGGTGGTCGACGCTGTGGTGCACGAGGCGGCCAGCCGTCTGGAACTGCCAGCCCCACCCCCACAGGTGAACAGTCCCGCTCAGGTGGCCGAGGCGGTGGTGACCCGGGTCGACGGATCCACCTTCACCGCCCCGGTGGCTGCCGCCGCCGAGGTTTCCAAGCGACTGGACCGCTGGGCCCGTCCGGTGCTGGGAACCTCCAGCACCCGGCTGGTCCTTCAGCTCGACCCGCCAGATTCCGGTAACGCCTGGTTCCTGTCGGTCCTGGGGCCGGGTGCCGAGGGGGGCTGGCTTCCCATCGAAGCGGCCATAGCCGACGGCAAGGGAACCAAGGCCCTGGTCGACGAACTGGTCCGGGCCGAACGGGTGGTGCCGGCCCTTCTGCGCCCCGGCGCCATGCGCCGCGGTCAGGTGTATCTGAGTCAGGACGAAGCCTGGGAGTTCATGACCGTCACCGGTCAGTCCCTGGAGGCGGCCGGTTTCGAGGTGCGGGTCCCGGCCCTGTCCCGCCGCAAGCCGTCGGCCGGCCTGCGGATGTTCACCGAACCCACCGGCGACACCGTGGTCGGAGCACAGCAGCTGTCCAACGTGCGGTGGTCGGTGTTGTTCGACGATGTCGAGCTGACCGCCGCTGACATCGCCAAGCTGGCCGAGGAGGCCCGTCCGCTGGTGCGCTCGCGGGGCCGGTGGGTCGAGCTCGACAAGGTCGATCTGAAAGAGGCGGCGGCCGCGCTGGCCGAGCGGGCCAACCAGACCCGGCTCACCGGAGCCGAGATTCTGCGTCATTCGGTGGGGCTCGAAGGCACGTCGCTGGCGGGTGGGCTGACGGTAGAGGGCACCAGCTGGGCATCGAACCTGCTCGCCTCGGCGTCGGCCATACCGACCGACCTGCCCACCAGCCCCAAGGGGTTCCAGGGCGAGCTGCGCGCCTATCAGGCCGAGGCGTTGGCCTGGCTGGGCTTTCTCGACTCGGCTGAGCTCGGCGGGTGTCTGGCTCTCGACATGGGACTGGGCAAGACCCCGACCATGCTCGCCCACCTGGGACGCAGCGCCGGTTCGGGCACCGCCCTGGTGGTGGCGCCGCCGGCGGTGGTGGGCAACTGGGCGGCCGAGGCCGCCAAGTTCACCCCCGAGCTGTCGGTGCTGGTGCACCACGGCGCCAGTCGGGCCAGCGGTCCGGCGTTGCAGCGGGCCATCGAGCGCGCCGACGTGGTCATCACCACCTACGGCACCGCGGTCCGTGACGTCGAGCAACTGGCCGGGGTCGAATGGGCCCGAGTGGTGCTCGACGAGGCTCAGGTGATCAAGAACCCGGCCAATGACACCGCCCAGCAGCTCCGACGGATTCCGGCCCGGAGCCGGGTGGCTCTCACCGGTACCCCGATCGAGAACGGCCTGGGAGACCTGTGGGCCATCCTCGATTTCTGCAATCCCGGCCTGGTCGGTCCCCGACCCCAGTTCATCGCCCAGCTCTCGGGCGAGGGAGAGGCGGCCCTGCGAGCCCTCAACGGCCTGCTGGTGTTCCGTCGCACCAAGTCCGAGCCCGATGTCGCCGCCGAACTGCCCGATCGCATCGACGAACTGGACCACTGCCTGATGACTCCCGAGCAGATCGGGTTGTACCAGGCGGTTCTCGATTCGCTGGTGGTCGACGCCTCCCAGGTGGGTGGCGAACCACGCCAGGGAGCGATCCTGGCGGCCATCACCGCGCTCAAGCAGATCTGCAACCACCCCGCCGCCTACGAGAAGCACGACACCGGGCCTCTGTCGGGGCGCTCGGGCAAGCTCAACCGCCTGGAGGAGATCGTCGAGACGGTGTTCGCAGCGGGTGAGAAGATCCTGATCTTCACCCACTTCGCCGAGTGGGGCGTGCGTCTGGCTGAGCACCTGAGCGAGGTCACCGGAATCGGGGTCTCGTGCTACCACGGCGGCCTGGCCCGCGGGGCCCGAGACCGCATGATCGAGGAGTTCCAGCAGGGCGAAGGGGCCGGGGCCCTGGTTCTGTCCCTCAAGGCCGGCGGCACCGGGCTCAACCTGACCGCTGCCAACCACGTGGTGCTCTATGACCGCTGGTGGAACCCGGCGGTGGAGGACCAGGCCCGGGACCGGGCCTGGCGGATCGGTCAGACCCGAACCGTCATCTCGCACCGTCTGGTTTGTCCCGGAACGGTCGACGAGCGGGTCGAGGAGGTGGTGGCTGGTA
>CAUJFC010000163.1 GCA_963169755.1 Actinomycetota bacterium
CTCGACTGTTCGTCGATTCGTCCGTTCCCGCACCGTCTCCTCGTCCGGCCCTGCCCGCCGGTCCGGTGGCAGCTCTCCGGGACATGATGCGCGACGTGGTCACCAGCGGCACCGGTTCGGCCCTGGCCGGGGTGGCGGGCGGCCCGGTTCACGCCAAGACCGGTACCGCCGAGTTCGGCACCGCCGACCCACCCGAGTCCCACGCCTGGATCACCGGCTACCAGGGTGATGTTGCCTTCGCGGTAGTGGTGGAGGGCGGCGGTGGAGGGGGTGCGGTGGCTGGTCCGGTGGCCGCCCGGTTCCTGTCTGCCCTGGCTGGTAGCTGATCCGGCGCGACCCCCCGGCGGTGTGACGCTGCCGGGTAGGCCATCATGGCGCCCATGTCAGAGCTGACCCGCGACACCTTCGGAGCCGACTTCACCTGGGGTGTAGCCCACGCCTCCTATCAGGTGGAGGGCGCTTGGGCCGCCGATGGCAAGAGCCGGTCGATCTGGGACACCTTCACGCACCGCAAGGGCAAGATCCGCGACGGCAGCAACGCCGATGTGGCCTGCGACTACTACCACCGCTATCGGGCCGACACTGACCTGGTGGCCGAGCTGGGATTCAACGCCCAGCGGTTCTCGGTGTCGTGGCCTCGGATCCTCCCAGACGGCGTGGGTCGCGTGAACCAGGCCGGCCTGGACTTCTACTCCCGTCTGGTCGACGCCAACCTGGAGCGGGGGATAGAGCCGTGGGTCACCCTCTACCACTGGGATCTGCCCCAAGTCCTCGAGGACCGTGGCGGCTGGGTGAATCGCGACATCGTCGGCTGGTTCGGCGAGTACGTGGCGCGGGTGGTCGAAGTCCTGGGTGACCGGGTCACCAACTGGATGGTCTTCAACGAACCGTGCAGCTTCATCCACGGCGGGTACCTGTCGGGTTACCACGCACCCGGTCGTCGGGGACTACTCAAGGCCCTGGCCGCCACCCACCACGTCAACCTGTGCCAGTCGGTGGGAGCCGAGACCATTCGGGCTGGGGTGGCGAACGCCAACGTCGGGACCACTCAGATCATCACCCCGATGCGAACCGAAGCCGACACTCCCGCCCATCGGAGGGCGGCGGCGGTCATCGACGCCTTCACCAACCGGATCTTCCTAGAGCCCAACGCCGGACTCGGCTATCCGGTGGACGTCTCGCCGTTCATCCGCCCGGTGGAGCGGTACATGAAGAACGGTGACGAGCAGGCCATGGAGGTGGACTGGGACTTCATCGGGGTCCAGTACTACTGCCGGCTGCTGGTCAAGCCGGTTCCGATACCAGGCCTGTGGGGGGTGCCCTGGCCCAGTCGTGACCATCGCCAGTTCGATGTCTCGGGGATGGGCCAAGAGATCCAGGCCGATGGCCTGTACGAGTCACTTCAGCGGGTGAATGACCTGCCCGGCAACCATCGACTGGTGGTCACCGAGAACGGGGTGACGGTGCCCGACCGGCTGGTCGACGGTCGGGTACGTGACATCCGCAGGGTCGCTTTCTACCAGGACCATCTAGCCGAGGTCGCCCGGGCCCGTGCCGACGGTATGCCGGTCGATGGATACTTCTGCTGGTCACTGATGGACAACTTCGAGTGGGCCGAGGGCTACACCGCCCGGTTCGGCTTGACCTACGTGGATTTCGACACTCAGGAACGCACCGTGAAGGACTCTGGTCGCTGGTTTCAGCAGTTCCTCACCGGCAAGGGGGCACGCTCGTGACGGACGGATTCATGCTGGCCGGCTCCGATGTGAAGATTCCGGTGCTGGGAGTGGGTACGTGGGCCTGGGGCGATCGCTCCACGTGGGGGATGGGTGGCTACGACGCCGCCCTCAGCGAGGGCTCCATCGCCGATGCCTGGGCGGCATCCATCGACGCCGGGGTCACCTTCTTCGACACCGCCGAGGTGTACGGCGGAGGGCGCAGCGAGAGCATCATCGGCCAGTTGTTGGCTGACGATCCCGAGCGGGCGGCGAAGGTGCAGATCGCCACCAAGTTCATTCCGATGCCCTGGAAGGTCGACGTGCGTCGGTCTCTCATGTCGTCGTTGCGGGCGTCGTTGGATCGTTTGGGCCTGCCAGCGGTGGACCTCTACCAGATCCACGGTCCGATCAGCCTGCGGGGTCACGGTGCATTGGCCGACGCTCTGGCCGACGCCCACGCCGCCGGTCTGGTGAGGGCGGTCGGGGTGTCGAACTACTCGGAACGAGAAACCCGAGCCATGGCCCGGGCACTGGAGGAGCGGGGTCTGAAGCTGGCTACCAACCAGATCGAGTTCTCCCTGCTCAGACGCATCCCTGAGACCAGCGGACTGTTGTCGGCCTGTGCCGAACTGGGGGTGATACCGCTGGCCTACTCACCCATCGGGCAGGGGCGTCTCACCGGCAAGTACCACGCCGGCAACCTTCCGCCTGGCCGACGCAACTTCTCGAACCATCCCATGGAGGTGGTCGAGCGGGTGGTGGCGGTACTGCGCCGGATCGGGGAGGCTCACGACGGCCGTACCCCCAGCCAGGTGGCGCTGCGCTGGATCATGGCCAAGGGCGCGGTACCCATCCCCGGCGCCAAGAACGCCGATCAGGCCGCGGCCAATGCCGGGGCCCTGGGATGGGAGCTCACCGCAGAGGAGGTGGCCGACCTGGACCGGGCGGCCCTCAGCCGGGTGGGTGGAGTGGCCGGGCTCAAGACCCGCTTCTGGCAGCACGGCTGAAAGATCGGGCGACCCGAACGCAACTGGGCGGGACCTCGACCGGCAAGCCGGCAGGTCCCGCCCAGTTCTGAACGGTCGGGTTGGGTGGGGGGGGTGTCAGCCGGCGGCGGTGGTGGCGGGAGCGGTGGTCGAGGTGTCCTCGCCCATTCCCATGCCTTCGCCCATTCCCATGAAGGCGCAGCCCATGATGCCTCCCATCACCTCTTCGAGTTCTGGGTCGTTCTCGATGCCGTCGTCGCCCTTCATGAACGACGTGACCATCAGCTTGCGCAGGTTCTCGTCGGTGAGCACGGTCTCCATGCACGCCTTCTGACCGGCACTCACCTCGGAGTCGGCGGCCATGCTCTCCAGCATCATCTCCCGCAGGTCGATGTCGCAGCGACCGAAGTTGTCGAAAATTTCGTTGGCGTCGTCTTCGGTCAAGCCCAGATCAGAGAAGTCGATCGAGCTGTCACCGCTGGAACCGAACTGCTCGGGGGTGACGCCGGCCTTGTTGAGACGGTCCACGCCGATGGTGTTCACGGTGCGGGCCGCGAAGCAGCGGGCCTGATCCTCGCTGAGCGGGAAGTCTTCTTCGCTCTGCATCGACTCGACCATGGCGTCCACAAAGGCCTGACCATCGCCCGAGACTTCGACGTCGCCGCCGTCGTCTCGGGTGGTGGTGGTCTCGTCGCCCTTCTCTTCTTCGGTAGTGGTGGTGGCCTCGTCGTCACCATCGGCGGCTTTGGTGGTGGTAGTGGTCTTGTCGCTGTCGGCCTTGTCGTCACCGCTCGAGGAGCAGGAGCCCAGGACCAGGGTGGCCATCAGGGCAGCCACTGCCAGCAGGTTGAGTGATCGGAAAGTTCGCACGGTGTTCCCTCGAGGGTCGATGGGTGAGTCCGGCATCCCCGCCGGATGGGGTGATTCTGCCTCATTTCGCGCTGTGGCTATTGACAGGTCACGTTCGGCGAGTGGCGCTGGCCGAGGTTCTGCGGGCAGTTGTGGTCGGGTCAGCCGGCGGTCAGCCGACGGCCTGCTCCAGCTCGACCAGGGCATCTTCGAGGTGGATGAGGAGCCGTTGGAGGTGGGGGGCACTCCGGCGACAGCCGGTGAGGCCGAACTCCAGGTTGTCCACGTAGGTGGTGACGGTGATGTTCAGCGCCTGGGTGTGGAAGGGGATCGACGCCGGATAAACCCCCTGGAGGCGTGCTCCGCTGAGGTACAGGGGGGCTCGGGGGCCTGGAACGTTGGAGATGGTGGTGTTGAAAGCGGGCCGAATACCGTCGGGGCCGCCGAGCAGCGACATGAGCGGCCCCGGAACCATGTTGAGCGAGCTCAGGACCAGGACCTGAAGCGGTGACCGCCCGGCCAGGCTGGCCTTGGCAATGGCCATGGACTCTCTGATCCGTTCCAACCGAATGGCGGGGTCGGCGGTGTCGGTGGCCAGCGACGTGATGACCGCCCCGACCGCGTTGCCGCCGGCACTGTCGTCCCTGCGCAGTGACACGGGCACCATCGAGGTGAGTGATTCGTCGGGCAGGGCGTTGAGCTCCAGGAGATAGCGGCGAAGGGCTCCCGACGACATGGCCAGAACGATGTCATTGAGCGTGGCCCCGCAAGCCTTGGCCAAGGCTCGGACCCGCGGCAGGCTCCACGAATCGGCGGCTATGCGTCGCGCCCCGGTGATGTGTCCGTTCAGAATGGTGGGCGGTGCCTTGAACGGGAAGGCCGCCAGTTCGTCCTCCATGGCCCGGCGGGCGCCGGCCACCAGGGCGGGCGTGATGCCGGCCAGGTCGAGGCCGCCTCGGAGCAGCGCCAGGACCGGATCCAGCGGCCCGGTTTCCTCGGAGCTGTCGACGGTGGACCCGCGACGGGACCGGTAGACCCAGGGAGGTTCGGTCTGGGTGTCGGGGTCTTTGCTCAGTGACCGGTCGAGCAGCCGGAGAGCCGAGACGCCGTCGACCATGGCGTGGTGGATCTTGGTGTAGGTGGCGAAGCGGTTGCCCTCGAGCCCTTCGATCAGGTGCATCTCCCAGAGTGGACGCTGACGATCCAGCAGCGAACCGTGGAGCCGAGACCCGAGAGCCAGGAGTTCCCTGACCCGCCCGGGGTCCGGTAGGGCTGAGTGGCGAAGGTGGTATTCCAACTCGAACTGATCGTCGTCACGCCAGCCGAGCTGGAAGCCGGTTCGAGCCGATCGGTAGGGCCGTCGCCGGAAGAGGGGCGATGGTTCCGAGAAGCCCATCATTCGCTGGAACTGCTCACTCACCCAGGTGGGTGGGGCGCCCTCGGGTAGTTCGAAGACCTGGAGACCGCCCACGTGCATGGGCGTAGTGCGTGACTCCGCCAGCAGGAACACCACATCCTGTGGACTGATGAGACCCATGCCCGGCACCCCGTTTCACCGTCGCCCCCGGTGGGCGCCAACCGACAGTACCCACTGGGACTCGAACCGACAGGTGTGCCTGTCGGCCCGGAGCTCGTGAACGAGGAGTTGTCAGATCGAAACGGATTTGTCGTCCGATCGACCCTTTGGTCGGGGTGGCGGGATTTGAACCCACGACCTCTGCGTCCCGAACGCAGCGCTCTGCCAAGCTGAGCCACACCCCGGTGATTTCGACGGTCAAACTAGCGCAGCCCGGAAGAGTCCTCCCATCCGGACTTCGAGGTGGTGAACGTCAGGCCTGGTCTTCAGCCGGAGCGTCCACCTGAGCCGAGTCCGAAATGGCCTGGACGTCACTCTCGTTGCCTGCATCCTCGGCCTCAGCCTTCGCCCGCTCGGCGTCGGCCGCGGCCTGGGCTTCGGCTATTGCCGCAGCTTCGGCGGCCTCGGCCTCCAGATCATCGAGTAGCTCGACGACCTGATTGGCTTCGGGGCCCGTCTCGGGGTGCCAGGTGTCGCCAGCGAGCAAGGCCGTGGCGGCTCGCAGCAGCATCAACGGCTCCACCGGCTTGACCACCCAACCGTCAGCGTCGGCCCGGCCGGCCAGGAAAGAATCCACCGGGCGGTCCAGCAGCATGAGCACGGGAACCCGGTCTGCCTTACCGATGCTCTCGTCGAGTCGCAGGTCCATACAGGTGGCCATTCCGCCCATGTTCCCGATCTGCAGGTCCAGCACCACCAGATCGACGCCGCCAGCCTGGACCACGGGCCGAACCTCGAATCCACTGGACACTCTCACTACGGAGATGTCATCTCCTGCGAGGGCGGCATCCACTTCCCGGTGGATCCAGTCAGCATCAGTGGCGAGCAGAACGCGGGGCACGGGTAGTGAGGTTAGTCAGGGCTCGACCTTGTGCTACCAAGGCCGGGGCCCGATGTCGGCGGTGTTCGGTACCATCGGCTCGGTCCGGACCGTTCCTCGGGGAGATCAGGCGTGCTCGAGATCCACACTGCAGATCAGGGTGACCACGCTCTCTGTCGTCCGGTGGGCGAGTTGGACGCCTACACCGTGTCGATGTTCCGCGATGCTCTGGCCGACCTGTCCGATCGTCCCCGGCTGGTGATCGACCTGTCAGAGGTGCCATTCATGGATTCCGCCGGTCTGGGGGCTCTGATCGGAGGAATCCGTCGGACGCGCGAGAACGGCGGTGAGGTGGCGGTGGCGTGCAGTCGCCCCACCCTCACCCGGCTTCTGCACACCACCGGCTTCGACCGAATCGTTCCGGTCACCGAGACGGTCGAGCTGGCCGTTGCCGCCGTCGCCAACGGCGCCTGAGCCGGGTTCCCCGTCCAGCACCTACCGGTGGCCCACAGACCGTGGGGCGAGATTCAAGCCTCGTTCAATCCTTGTTCGGCGTCGACCCGATGATGCACCACCTCGTGCAGTGCATAGCGGGCCCACAGCTCCACCGTGAACCGGTCGGTTCCGGCCCGAGTCGAACCCCGTTCCCACTGGTCCCCGGACACACGGGCCAAGACGTCGGCAAATCGCCCGGCATTGTCGACCAGATCCTCGGCCACCGCATCCTGGTCGGACTCGTTGGCGAACCCGTCGGTGATGGCGGCGTCCTGATCCCACCACTCCAGATCGGGTTCGATCTCGGCCAGGCTGCGCAGCACCCGCTCACACAGTACGGCCAGAGCGTCTCGCACGTGGACGCCGTACTCCAGGGCCGACCATCGAGTCGGATCAGCACGCCGGCGCATGGCCTCGTCGTCAGCGGTGCGCAGCATGGTCGACCAGCGGTGAGCCTCGTCGCGTAGGCGTGGAGCAAGTCCCTCCCTGGCGCCTTCGGTGGCGGTGAGGCCGCATTCCGGACAGGCGCCGGCGGTGACCACGGCCAACCAATAGTGGTCAGGCTTCGGCTCGATATCGGCGCCTGAACTGGTTGGCGCGCTCTCGGTACCCGGGGTGGCACTCGGAGTCGTCGGGGTGGTGTGATCGGTGGCTGCCGGGGGTTCGGGACCCAGCAATCCCGGTACCGGTGCCGAGTCCGGGGGCAGGTCAGGCGTCGAAGCGGCGCGCGCCGAGACTGTCCAGCGGTTTCCGTCTGGATCCGAGGCGGTGAAGTGCGGCCATTCACCATCATCCGGCCCTGGAGATGGGAGTATCTCGGCGCCTGCCACCGACCAGGCAGCCTGTAACTGCTCCAAGGCGTCAAGGTTGGCGACCTCTAGGTGCACCGTGGTCGGGGCGGATTGGTCTTGGTCGCCTACCACGATCACTAGGCGGATCGGACCAGCGTGGAGGTGTCGGGTGGTCCCGAGGTCGGCGGCGAGATCGAAGCCGATCCGCCCGTAGAAGGCCTCTGCCCGGTCCAGATCCGAAACCGTCAGAGCACCGACCAGCGCTGCACCCACATAGGGTCCGCTCATCGGGCTCGTCCGAACAGATGGTCGGCCACCAGGCTCATCCCTTCGAGGTCGTGGACGTCGCTGCGCAGGAACGGCACCCTTGCCAGGGGTGCTGGCGCCACGCTCTCGGCCAAGCCGGCCAGGTTATCTTCTTCACGCTGGGCCACCATGGCGAAGTCGGCCAGGTTCCGAAACAGTCCACCCAGTTCGCTGGCCTCGAGACTGTCGGAGCGGGCAATCAGGGATTCGGGCCGTTCATCGGTGAAGCGGGGGTGCATGCGGTTGATGACCAGCGCAGCCACTGACAGGTCGGCTTCGGCCAGTTTCTCGGCGAAGAACTGGGCTTCTTGCACCGTGTCGCGTCGGGGTGAGGCCACCAGCACGAACGACGTCTCCGGGCTGGTGAGCGCGGCCAGCACCTGTTCGGCCCGCTCTTTGAACCCCGCCTCCATGCCTTCGAAGGCCTGGAAGAAGGCGATGGCGTCGTCGAACACCTCGCCCCCGACCACCTTGGACACGGTGCGGACCACGGTCTGGGCGGCGACATTCACCGCTTTCATCACTCCGCGGGTTGGGGCGGTCAATACGCGATACAGGCGATGGTCCAAGAACCGGGTCAGCCGACTCGGCGCTTCGAAGAAGTCCAAGGCATGGCGGCTGGGCGGAGTATCCACCACCACCAGATCGAAGTCGGGTGAGGTTCGAAGCTCATAGAGCTTCTCCATCGCCATGTATTCCTGGGTGCCCGAGAGTGCCCCGGAGATGTTCTTGTAGAACCGGTTGGCCAGGATCCGCTCGGCCTGCTCGGGGTCGGCCGAATACCGGTTCACCAGGTCGTCGAATGTCGACTTGGTGTCCAGCATCACGGCCGAGAGTTGGCCGGGCCAGGCACCGGCAATGAGCCGAGGCTGATTGCCGATTCCCATCTCGCCCAGCCCCAGGGCGTCGGCCAGCCGTTTGGCCGGGTCGATGGTCACCACCACCGCCCGCCGACCCAGCCGGGCCGCCTCCATGGCGGTGACCGCAGCCACCGTGGTCTTGCCGACGCCTCCCGAGCCTGAACAGATGATGATCTCGCTGTGGGTCACCAAGTCGATGAGAATCGAAGCCGGATCAGCCGAGTTTGCCGACGGCGACTCCGGCGACGGGGTGGCCGGCCTCATCGGGTGGCCTCGGGACGCCCGAGAGCAGCGGGATCCAGGGCTCGAACCTCACGCAGCAGGCTCTCGGCCAACAGGTCCAGTTGCGGGGGGCCGATCTCGGCTTCGAACACGTACGGAAGGTGAATCTGGGGGAGGGGGAGGGCCGTTCCCAGCCGTTCGGTCTGCCCGGTCTGGAGGGCGATCCGTTCCCGACGGAACTCGGCCGCCAAGCTCAGCGACTGGGCTTCTCCGGGCCGGAGAGAGATCCCGTCACGCTCGGCCACTGCGGTGGGGTCGGCATCGAGGCCGGGTAGCTCGGGATAGACGCCGTTCACCACCACCGGGCCGAGACTGACGCCCACCCTGTCCTCGAGTTGGAACGCGGTGTCGACCAGTTCGTTGACCGGCGTCTCCTCGGGCAGGGTCACCAGGATCACCTGGCAGCGGCTCGGGTCACCCAGCAGATCCAGGACGTCTCGGGCCTGGCTGTTGATGGGACCCAGTCGGACGGCGTCAGCCAGTCCGCTGGCGGACTGGAGAAAGGTGATGGCATGGCCGGCAGCGGGAGCGTCCAGCACTATCAGGTCCGCCACGTCGGAGCGCTCCAGTGACTTCACCTTGCCCAGCACCAGGATGTCGCGAATCCCGGGCACCGCGGTCGACACCATGTCCAGGGCTCCGCTTGACACCAGACGCTTGGAGATGCGGCTCATCCCGGCGCCCTGGAGATAGTCGAGTAGCGCATCGTCGGGGGTGAGGGTGCGGGCGCGGATTTCTCCTCGGCCGTCGGCCGGCTCTGACAGGGTGACCTCGTCGTAAGCGAAGGCGTCGTGGTGGTACATGGCTGACAGGCCGGACTTGCCCTCGACCTCCACGATGAGGGTGGACAGGCCCTCGAGGGAGGCCGCTCGGGCCAGGGCGGCCGACACCGTGGTTTTGCCCACTCCGCCCTTGCCCGCAACGATTACAAGTCGGGATGCAGCGAAGAATTGCGCTGAATCCACTCCGACACTCTCCGTCCACGTAAACCGAGGCCTTGGTTCGTTGCGCACCTTACCCACCTACGGTGGCCCAGCCCGCCCAACGACATCCTGGCTGACCACTGGGCTCCGTCTAGCGCTCGCGGTGATCATGGTGGTCACCGGCCTGGTTCTGGGATTCGGTTCGGCCCCATCGGCCGCGCAGTCCACCACCACCGAAGATGGCCGCAGCGAGTCGTCGGGTGATCCGGGACGGGTCAGCGTGATCAAGGCCGAAGGGCTTCTGGATCCCGTTCTGGCCAGTTTCATCGATCGTTCGGTACGTGACGCCGGACGGGCCGGAATGATTGCCGTGGTGATCCAACTCGACAGTTCGGGGTCGGTGGTGCCCGCCGGCCAGCTGGAGCGGCTGGCCCGGACCATCGCCGAAGCGCCGCTGCCGGTGGCGGTGTGGGTGGGGCCCAGTGGCTCGGTGGCTCTGGGTGGCGCGGCTCAGATCGCCGGTGTCGCCGACAGCATCGGGTTGGCCCACGGCACCAGGCTGGGCAAGACCGGGTCCCTCCAAGTCCCCGAAGAGCTGCTGTCCCCCGCTTTCCGGGCTGCTCAGGGGCGTCTCGAGAACGGAACGATCACCGAATCTCAGGCGCGCAAGCTCGGGATCATGGCGGACCGGCGAGCCGCGGTCATTGGCGAGTTCATCATCGGTCTCGACGGGGTCGAGACGCGGGTGGTCACCCACGAGGGACGCCAGGTCACAGAGCCGGTATCGGTGCCGGTGTTTTCGTCACTTCCGGTCCAGGATCAGCTCTTCCACACCGTTTCCAGCCCGGCAGCGGCCTATCTGTTGTTCCTGATCGGAATGGCTCTGATCGTGTTCGAGATGTTCACGGCCGGAGTCGGCGTGGCCGGCCTGGTTGGCGCCGGGTCGTTTGCTCTGGGCTGCTACGGCCTGGCGGTCTTGCCGGTTCGCCCCATTGGCCTAGCCCTGCTGGTCCTGTCGATGGTGGCTTTCACCGTTGACGTTCAGGTCGGGGTACCCCGCTTTTGGACCGGAGTCGGTTCGGTGGCCCTGGTGGCCGGTTCATTGCTGGTCTTTGATGGGCTTGGGCTGACTTGGATCACTCTGCTGGTGGGGATCGGTGGGACCGTCGTCTTCTTCGTCTGGGGAATGCCGGCCATGGTGCGGACCCGCTTCTCGACACCCACCATCGAGCGGTCATGGCTGATCAACGAGGTGGGTGAGTCGGTCTCGACCTTGGACCCCGAGGGCGTGGTGAGGGTACGGGAGGCGCTGTGGCCGTCTCGGACCCGTGGGCTCGGATCAGTCGCGGTGGATTCGACTGTGCGGGTGGTGGGGATCGAAGGCGTGCTGCTGGAGGTGGAACCGGTCGACGGTGAGCGGTCCGGCCGAGGTGAGGACGCCTCAGTACCCGACTGAAACCCTCTGGGCGGTCTGACCTGGGCGCTCGCGATGGTGAGCGGTCGGTCGCGAAAGTTGGGTCTTGTGAAGTCGCCGAGCGCCCTCTACCGTCGCTGGGCACCGAAAGGGGGACTTCCGGTGAGTGCACAACGAGTCGATGACTGGCAGATCCGTGCTGCCTGTCGCGGTCCGCAGAGCGAGATCTTCTTTCCGCCCGACGGATTCGAACGCAAGGCCGACAAGCTTCAGCGGGAGGCGGCCGCCAAGGCGATATGTCGAACATGTCCGGTCAAGCGCCCTTGCCTCGACTATGCCGTGGCGATGAAAGACCAGAACGGCATCTGGGGCGGGCTCAACGAAGCCGAGCGTAAGAGCCTGCTCCTGTCGGCCTCCTGATCGCTGGCCGCGTGGGCCAGCTTCGATGTCACCCGGTTCCGTCCGGAGGTCCCTCGATCCCTAGTTCCTGACGGATGGCGTCCAGCCGGGCGCTCGACTCGCGTTGTCTGGCTTCCAGCTCCAACCGAGCGCTGGCGGCGGCGTCGGCGGCTCGGTCGGCCGGGTCGGTCAGATCGGTTGGCGGTTCGTGAACCGGTGCGGGTCCGGGAGTGGTCGGTGGGTGGTTCGTCCCGGCTGTCTCGCTCGCTGGGGGTGACGGATTGCTGGCCGAGCCCTGAGCGGTGGAGGCGTTCCCCTCGGCCGCTTGGCGCGCTTGCCACTCGATCCGAGCCTTGGCCTCCTCGAAGGTGGGGCTCTCATCGGTCGCTCCAAGCCAAGGCTGCTCCTCGACGGCGGCGCGCTGTTGAGCTTCTAGTTCGTCGAGCTCGCGGTTACCCGAGCGCAACGCCATCTCGACCCGGGTTCGGGCGTAGTCGATCCACCGATTCAGGTTTCCCATGGGTCCCATTGTTTCAACTCCGAGCCGAGTGTGACTCCGATAGGCGACGCGGCTGGCGCGTCACCCGGGTCGCGAGGGCGCGGGCCATGGTCGCCAGGCGGTCGGTACCCTTGAGACATGGCCTTGGTGCTGCTCGTGCTGTTTGTCGTAGCTCCCCTGGTCGAGCTCTACGTGATCATTCAGGTGGCTCAGGTCATTGGTGGGTGGGAGACCATTGCCCTGCTGGTCATCGAGAGTGCCATTGGAGCATGGCTGCTCAAGGCGCAGGGCTTGTCCGTCCTCAGACGAATTTCGCAGGCACTCGACGCCGGCAGGATCCCCGACCGCGAGTTGGTCGACGGGCTGTTGCTCCTGGTGGCGGGTGCACTCATGCTGGCTCCAGGGTTCGTGGGTGATCTGTTGGCCTACCTGTTGGTGATTCCGCCGACCAGAGCCTTGTTCCGGGGGCCGATCATGAACCGGTTCAAGGCCGGCGGTTTCTCGTCGTTCTCGTCTTTCACCGCCTCGGGAGCAGGTACGCGATTCGTGGGGACCTTCCGGGCCGGGAGTGGGTTCGGCGGAGACGTGATCGACACCTCCGGTCATGAAGGGGCCAACCGCTCGCTGCGGCCATGAGTGCCCGCTCGATCGGGCCGTAGCCGAACACTCTGCCTTCCTGCTCGGGTTCCAAGCGGGGGCAGGGGGCCTAGCCTGCGCTCATGATCCCCGACTCTGCAGACGGCGGTTCGCCCGAGGTTCCATTGCGTGACGCCGCCACCGTTCTGGTCTTGCGCGACGGGCAGGACGGCCTCGAGGTCTTCATGTTGAAGCGCAACCTCAACTCGGACTTCGTGGGTGGGGCTCACGTGTTTCCCGGCGGGGCGGTCGACCCCGCCGACCGAGAGGCCGACCTGCATCCGGTGTGTGACGGACGTTCCGACGTCGATGCCTCCCGTCGGCTGGGAATCGACCGAGGTGGGTTGGCGTTCTGGGTGGCCGCCATCCGCGAGTCCTTCGAGGAAGCGGGAATCCTGTTGGCCCGCGACCGCCAGGGTCAGTTCGTGGATCTGGACCACTCACTCGACCAGCCTCGATGGTCCGCTCACCGTCATGCGGTCGACCGGGGTGAGCGGCGATTGGTGGAGATCTGCGCCGAGGAGGATCTCCGGTTGGCGGTGGGGGAGATGCACTATTTCGGCCATTGGATCACCCCGGTGGGGGCACCTCGTCGTTACGACACCCGGTTCTTCCTGGCGGCTGCTCCCACCAATCAGACACCGCTTCACGATGATCACGAGGTGATCGCCAACGAATGGGTGAGGCCCGCTGACGCACTGGATCGCTGCTTGGCGGGCGAGATCACCATGATGCCGCCGACCATCTCGAGCCTGAAGGCGATGGCCCGATTCGACACCGCGGCCGATGCCCTGGCAGCCGCCACCGAGATCACCTCAGTGCCCACCGTCCTGCCTCGGGTGGTGGCGGTGGACGGCGGAATGCGCATCGTCCTGCCCGGTGATCCGGACTACAGCGCCCCTGGGGCCTACGGCGAGCAGGATCGACCGTGGATGGGTCAGGTGACCGAGGCCGCCAGAGTGGTGAGCGAGGAGTTCTCTTCGACGAGTGCTGCCACCACCGGGTTCGGGCCCGATGAGGATCATCGGTGACCCGTTTCAGTACCCCGTCCGAGGCGCCCCTGGAGCCGGGTATTGCGGTACGCCTGAGCCCGCTGGTGAGACGCGTCCTGTGCCCCAACCCGTCGGTCATGACCGGGCCGGGCACCAATTCCTATGTGGTGGGAAGTGGTGAACTGGCGGTGGTCGACCCGGGGCCCGACCTACCGGCGCACATCGAGATCCTGGCCGGACTGGGGCCGGTGCGGTGGATCCTGTGTACCCACACACACCCCGATCACGCCCCGGGGGCGGCCCGGCTGGCGGCGTTGACCGGAGCTGAAGTGTTGGCCTTCAGTGATCGGGCGGGACTGGAATGTGACCGTCACCTCACCGACGGGGACGTCCTCGCCGGTGAAGACTTCACGCTGCGAGCCATACACACTCCGGGCCATGCATCTGACCACCTCTGCTACCTCGTGGAGGAGGAGTCGCTGCTGCTGGCCGGTGACCATGTGATGGGAGGGTCCACCGTGGTGATCACGCCCCCCGACGGCGACATGGTCGACTACCTGAACGCGGTCGAGCGTCTTCGTCGCTGGGAGCCTCCGCTGGCGGCGGTGGCGCCCGCCCACGGTCACCTGATCGACGACCCCGGCACCTACCTCACCTACTACATCGAGCACCGCGCCGAGCGTGAACGGCAGGTGGTGGACGCGCTGAACGCGGCCGGTCCAGAGGGTGCCGACACAGCATCACTGGTGGCCGCGATATATGTCGATGTACCAGCCGCCCTTCATCCCGTGGCCCGCTACTGCGTCTGGGCGCACCTACGGAAACTGACTGCTGAAGGGCGGGCCCAAGGTGTCGATGTCGATGACATCGACACCCACTGGGTGGCGGGTGCAAGAGCCTCGGCTGAAGGCTAACTTCTTGACCGCTGGGTCAAGGGGGTAGGCCTCAGAGTCGCCGACTTCGCCCGCAAGCATCCCCAACCGTTCCACCAGTCCAAGGGGGCCGCGCCAGATGGCCGACTACCAACTTTTCATCAACGGCGAGTACGTCGACGCCCAGTCAGGTGAGACCTTCACCACCGTCGATCCCGCCACCGGCCAGCCCATAGCCGAGATCGCCAAGGCCGGACGTGAGGACTCGATCCGTGCCATCGAAGCGGCCCGCAAGGCCTTCGACGAAGGTCCCTGGCCCCGCCTGTCGGGCAAGGAGCGCGGCGAGAAGCTGAACCAGATCGCAGATGCCATCGAGGCCAAGTCGGCGGCGTTCGCCGAGATGGAGGCACGTGACGGTGGCGGCACCATCAAGAAGGCCACCTTCGCCGACGTTCCCAGTGCGGTGGCGGCCTTCCGCTGGTTCGCCAAGCTGGCCACCGAGGAAGCGGAGGAGGTCGAGGTTCCCGGAACTCCGTTCCCGCCGTCGCAGAACTGGGTCCGATACGAGCCCCACGGTGTGTGCACCGGTGTGATCCCCTGGAACTTCCCGTTCATCATGGCGGCTTGGAAGCTCGGCCCCGCTCTGGCCGCTGGCAACACCTCGGTTCTCAAGCCGGCCAGCTTCACCTCAATCACCGCGCTGATGTTGGGCGAGGTGTTCCAGGAGGTGGATCTCCCTCCCGGTGTGGCCAACATCGTGGCCGGCCCTGGCGGTACCGCCGGCGAGGAGCTGGCCGCCAGCCCCCTGGTCGACAAGACCGCGTTCACCGGTTCCACCGAGGTTGGTCGTCGCATCATGCAGTTGGCCTCGGGAACGGTGAAGCCGGTGACCTTGGAGCTGGGTGGAAAGTCCGCCAACATCATCCTCGACGACGCTGACTTGGATATTGCAGCGGCCGTGACCCTGTGGGGAACGTTCTTCCACAACGGTCAGGTGTGCGAATCGGGAACCCGGGCCCTGGTCCACAAGAGCATCTACGACGAGTTCCTCGCGCTTCTGGCCGACAAGGCCGGAAAGATCGTGATCGGCAGCCAGATGGACTTCGAGACCGACCTGGGACCGCTGGTCAGCCGCAGCCAGGTTGAGACGGTGGAGCGCTATGTGGCGCTCGGTCGTGAAGAGGTGGGCGAGCCGATCTGTGGCGGTAAGCGGCCCGACGGACTGGCCGAGGGCCTCGATCCGGCCGCCTTCTACACGCCGACGATCTTCGCCGGAGTGCCCAACTCGGCCAAGATCGCCCAAGAGGAGATCTTCGGACCGGTTCTGTCAGTCATTCCGTTCGAGTCCGATGACGAGGCGGTGGCCATCGCCAACGACTCGATTTATGGGCTGGCCGGCGGCGTCCAGTCCTCGAACCTTGACCGGGCACGGTCGGTGGCCAACCGGATGCGTACTGGAACGGTGTGGATCAACGACTACCACCTGCTGTCTCCCGAGCGCCCCTTCGGTGGCTACAAGCAGTCGGGTATCGGCCGTGAGTTGGGTATTCAGGGTCTCCGCGCCTACCAACAGGTGAAGCACGTCCACGCCAACCCCGGTGGTAGCCGTGACAACTACATCCACCTGTCAGCGCTGAGCGGCAACATCTGAACGACGGTGCTGCCTCCAGTGTGGAGGCAGCCACCAGCCCTATCGATGGTGAGCGGGCGGTTCGTCAGCTACCTGAACGCGAGAGACCCGGGCCGACGGCCCGGGTCTCTCGCGTGTGAACCAGGATCTGTCAGCTGGTGGCGGTCACACACTTCATGGTTGCGTTCATGAACTTCTCGTACTTGGCGGAGTCGGTGTCGCCTTCACCGCTCTGGAAGTCCTCGAGCTCCTTCTTGGTGAAGTCGGCATCGATCATGGCGTCGGCCATGCAGTCGGCCTGTTCCTCGGTCATGCCAGCGTCCACCAGTTCCTTCTTGAGGTCGCCCTTGTCGAGCTCACCGGTGCTGTCAGCCCCGCAGGCCACGGCGCCGATGGGCAGCAGAATGGTGAAGAGGCCAGCGGCCAGCAGTCGGGTCTTCATCGGGTCTCTCCCTGGTCAGGGGGCGGGGTCTGGAACCTGTTGACCCGGATATCCCGCCCGGCAGTCGGGTCACGATACACCGGGATGCTGACTCGCATGGAGAAGTCGAACCGCACGCGAAGCACGCGTCGACTGCGAGTCAGGTGAGGATGTGATCGTGGAGCGGTAGCGTTCAGTCCATGCTGATTACCGCGTCGGACCGGGCGGTCGAGGTGGTGACCGAGATGACTCGGCGCCGGCCGGGACAGCTGTCGGTAACCATCGGGACCGGATGCTGTGAGTCGACCGCCCCGTTCCTGTACGAGAATTTCTGGGCAGGCCCTGACCACGAGCCGGTAGGGACCGTGGCCGGAGTGACGATCTACGCCCCGGCCTACCTGCGAGCCAACTATCCCGACGACGACGGCATGGTTCTGGACGTGGTCGATGAGCTGGCTGAGTCGATGTCGGTGGAGACTGAACTCGGGGTGCGACTGATTCTCCGGGGCGCCGAGTTCGACTCGTCGACCGAGCCTCAGGCCTGTGTCTCTACCGGTCAGCCCAAGGTTCTGCGTCCGGTGGTGGGAAACATGCCCGAACAGCTCCGGGGGCTGCGCATCCACTGATCGTCGTCCCAGCCGCGATCGCTCCGTGGGTTCTTGGTGGCGGCGGTCAGTTCCGGTGTCAGCCGAGGTGCTGGCTTCGGGGCGACTGCGGATGACCGGTCAGACCGCCACCGCGTCGTCATCTCGGCCGCCGTCTGCCGCCGACAGCATCCAGGCCGTGCATCCAGCCATTGCGGTCGGTGCCACCGTCTCGGTCACCAGTCGGTGAGCGATGGCTCGGAACTCGTCGGCGGCCGGGCCCATACGGAGAACAGCCGGTTCTCCTGCATCTCCACCGGCCGACACCGTTGGTTCGAGAGGGATCTGGCCCAGTAGCGGAATACCGGCTCCGTCGGCCAGAGCCTGACCACCTCCCTCTCCGAACAGGGCATAGCTATCTCCGTGTGCACACGAGAACGACGACATGTTCTCGATCACTCCAAGGACTCGGAGATATGACTTTCGCGCCATGGTCACGGCGCGAATGGCCACCTTCTGGGCGGCGACTGCTGGCGTGGTCACCACCAACACCTCGGCGCGAGGAACGGTGCGAGCCACCCCCATCTGAACATCTCCTGTGCCCGGTGGCATGTCCACCAGGAGGTAGTCCAGATCGTCACCCCACCGGACGTCCTGGAGAAAATGCTGGACCCCTCGGTTGAGCATCAGGCCCCGCCACATGAGGGCCGTCTCCTCATCGTCAACCAGCAGTCCCATCGAGACCACCCGAACCAGGCCGTCACCGATCGGACGCTCGATCGGCACCATCTCGGTGCGTTCGCCCTTCGCTTCGCCGGCCAGCCGTCCCGACACTCCCAGCATGCGTGGAATTGAGAATCCCCAAACGTCGGCGTCGAGCACCCCCACCTTGAGACCCAGCTGTGCCAGCGCCGCTGCCAGGTTTGCAGTGACCGAGGACTTGCCGACGCCGCCCTTGCCCGACGACACCAGGATTACCCGGGTGGTGGGAGAGATCGATGAGTCCTCGGGGCGCTGGGCCACCTTCAGTCGAGCGTGGTCCATGGCCCGGGCCTTCTCGGCCTGCGTCATCTCGGCCCAGTCGATCTTGACCGAGGTGACCCCGGGCGCGGTGGCGATGCTGGAGCGAACATCACGTTGGATCTGGGCGCGCAGCGGGCAACCCGAGGTGGTCAGTGCGACCGTGACCAGAACGGCCCCGTCCTCGGCGACGTGAATGTGGCGGACCATGCCCAGCTCGACGATGTCGGCACCCAACTCGGGGTCGATGACAGTTCGCAGCAGGTCGCGCAGATGATCGGGCGCCGGCAGTTCAGTCACGCCCCGAAGCCTACCGGGGGTGGTTCATCAACCCTCGAGGTACGTCGACGGCCATGGCGCGAAGTGGAACTCGGCCCGATACCATTCAGGGTTCACCGTACGGACTGTGGAGGAACTCCCGTGATCGCTCTCACCGACGCCGCTGCCACCAAGGTGCAGGAGCTCATCACCGCCGAGGGCGACGAGGCGCTCGCGTTGCGGGTAGCGGTGCGTCCCGGTGGCTGTTCCGGATTCAGCTACGAGATGTTCTTCGACTCCGACGTGGCCGACGACGACCTGACTGCGGACTATCAGGGTGTCAAGGTGGTGGTCGATCCCTCCAGCGCCCAGATGCTCACCGGTGCCACCCTCGACTACAAGGATGGCCTCAACCAGGCCGGGTTCTCGATCGACAATCCCAACGCCCAGCGGTCCTGCGGCTGCGGTTCCTCTTTCAGCTGACCGTTCCCGGCTCAACGTCGCTGCCGTGACCGCTCACCCCACTGGGCTTCCCTACTCTCCGTCGGTGGTTTCGGGAGACTGGGTGGTGGTGTCAGGCCAACTGGGTTTGAGAGATGGGGCACTGGTAGAGGAGTTCACGGCTGAGGTCGGCCAGGTCATAGCGAATCTGGGCGCTCAACTGGCGATTCACGGTCTGACCCTCTCCGATGTGGTCAAGACCACCTGTTTCCTCACTGACCTAAATCAGTTCGAAGAGTTCAACGCGGTGTACGCCGCGGCCTTCGACGAGCCCCGACCGGCGCGGTCAGCCGTCGAGGTTTCACGCCTGCCGCTGGGAGCCAGCGTCGAGATCGAAGCATGGGCGCGCCGCACCGACCAGGGGTGACCCGGGCTGGGTGAGACAGGCTGTAGCGGGTCGGTGGCGGGACTACGTGTCCCTGGTCAGATGACCCGGACGCCCTGGGCCTGAGCACCCTTGTCGGTGGTGGTCAGTTCGAACTCGACCGATTGACCTTCCAGCAGGTTGCGGAAGCCCTGCATGTCGATGGCGGTGTGGTGAACGAACACGTCTTCATCACCATCTCGAGCAATGAAGCCGAAGCCCTTCTCGGCGCTGAACCACTTGACGGTACCCGTGGGCATGGAACCCCCTTGCGAGGTGGCGTCGGGTCTCAGGATCGAATACCCGCGCCAATGACGGTCCCCCCACGGGGTGAGACATTAGCCACTTACCGTGACCCTGGCTAGGGGCAGTTGGGTGGTGGCCCGCCGCGGTGAAGGACGACCAGCGCCTCAGTAATTGGTTTTCAGCAGCTCGCTGTCGGCGTGGTTCCGGTCCACCTCGTCCTTGACCGCGAAGCCGAGAAGTCCGGCCGCGATCGCACCCGACATCATGACGCTCACCGGAATGGCGATCACCAGCACAATGACCATGAGGATCGGACCCATGCCCACCATCATTGCCGGTGCGATCCGCTGCTCGCCACCTTCGGCCATCCGGACCGACCTGAGACGGCCAGGGTTGCTCAGGTAGCGTTCAGCTCCCATGATCTGGTCTGACCCAGCGGCGACCGAGGCGCCGGATCGGCTCGCCGGTGTCCGCTCAGCTGAGGGCAGGCGACACGATCCCAAGCACTCATCGGGCCCGGTTCGCGTGACCGTGCAGCCTCGGCCTGGATACCTGCCGGCCTTGGACGGCCTTCGGGCCCTCTCGGTTGCAGCAGTCGTGGCGTTCCATCTGGGCCGACTTCCTGGTGGGTTCATCGGAGTCGACGTCTTTTTTGTGATCAGCGGATTCCTGATCACTCGGCTGTTGCTGGCCGAGCGGGAGAAGACCGCAGGAATCGATCTGGTTGATTTCTGGGGCCGCCGGTTCCGTCGGCTGCTTCCAGCCCTGCTGGTGGTGATCACCTCGGTCACGGTGGCGGCCCGCTGGTGGATGCCGAGCTGGCGGTGGGAGGGGCTGAGAACCGACGCTCTGTCCACCCTGGGGTATGTGGCCAACTGGCGCTTCGTGCTGTCGGGCCAGTCCTACTTCGAGGCCGGGGTCGTACCCAGCCCGCTCCGTCACGCATGGTCACTGGCCATCGAGGAGCAGTTCTATGTGATCTGGCCGCTGGTGGTCATGGTCATCCTGGCCCGCTTCAAGCAGCGGTACCGGCTCGGAGTGGTGGTAGTGGCCGGGACGGGGGCCGTGATGTCAGCCCTGTGGATGGCGATCGCGTCGGGGATGGTCGACGACCTCAGCCGGCTCTACTACGGCACCGACACCCGAGCCTTCGCTCTGCTGGCCGGGGCCTGGCTGGCGGGATGGTGGGATCCGCTGGTTGCTGACGCCCCCCGGCCAGTTGACCAACTCGACCATCCCCGGCCCCTGACCCGGGTCGCTGGTCTGGCCTTGATCCTTCTGGGTGGCCTGTTGGTGGTGGCAGCCGAGGATGCATCGTGGTTCTACCGTGGCGGCTTCCAAGCGGTGGCTCTGTTGTCCACGGCGGTGGTGGCTGGTCTGGCCACGGGAGAGGGGCGAGTGGCCCACCTGGTCTCCCATCCGGTCCTGTGCTGGATCGGCCGGAGGTCCTATGGCATCTATCTGTGGTCGTGGCCGGTTCAGATATACGCGTCGTCTCATTTCGGGCTGACCGGTCTGGGTCTGGACACGGCGGTGGTGGTGATCAGCACGGGGCTTGCGACCCTGTCGTTCCGCTTCATCGAGGAGCCCATCCGGACCCGATGGGGGCGCCCGCAGCCAGTGGGTAAGCGGGCCCGGGAGCCAGAGATCGACCTCCGATTTCCCACCGCGTTCCGGATGGGAACCGGCGTTCTGATGTGCGCGGTGCTAGTGGCGGCCAGCACCAGCGGAGGAGCGGCCGCCCCCAGCTACATGGCGGTTACCGACGCTGAGGCGGCCGCTGGGGCTCTGGCCAACGCCGGAGGGTTTTCCGACACTGCGTCTGGTGGCGCTCGCATCACAACCTCGATGCCCGATGGCTCGGTCGTCTCGACCACTACGGTCCCGTCCACCACCCTGCCTCTACCGCCTGGTCCGCCTGGTCCGTTCAACCCGGATGCGGCACCCCTGGTGGACCCTGCTGCCGCCGTCGACCCTTTTGATCTGAACGGACGGCCTCTGCGGGTCATGATTGCCGGTGACTCGGTGGGTTGGTCTCTGGGCTGGGACCCCAGCCCCCAACTCACGAGTTCGGTACAGATCGAGGGCCGAGCCATCATCGGGTGCGGGGTGATGCCACCGGCGTCGTTCTGGGTGGTTGGTGGCAAGGGTGCGGAGCCGTACAGCCCTTATTGCAAGGAACAGGCCGAAGCAGAACGGATCGGTCTCGAGTCGGGCCCTGATGTGGTGCTGCTGTGGCTCGGAGCCTGGGAGGTCTACGACCACGTGGTGTTCGGCCGGGAGGTCCGGGTGTTCAGCGAGGAGTTCGCGGAGATCGTGGAGCAGCGCCTCCAAGAACGGATCGACCAGTACCGGGCGGTGGGGGTTCCGACGGTCATGCCGATGGTTCCCTGTTTCGGCCGCCAGGCTGCTCGCCTGGGACGCGAACGATACGAGCCTGAGCGGCGCGAATGGGTCAACGAGCGACTCATGGCGGTGGCGGCCCGCAACCGAACCTGGGCTCGCGTGATCGATCCCACTGCCCGGCTTTGCGATGCCGAGGGCCGGTCGTTGGAGAACACGCCCGACGGGATCCCGATCCGAGGTGACGGTGCCCACTTCGACACCGATTCGGCAGCCTGGTTCTGGAACACGTGGCTGGCGGGCCAGTTGGGGGCCGCCTTCACCGGACTGTGAGACCTCGAGCGGTGTGCCCAGGGGGAACGTCCTAGGAACCCCAGCGTGACTGGCCGAAGCGGTATCCGACGCTGCGAACAGTGGAGATCAGACCGGCGTGTTCCTCGCCGAGCTTGGCTCGGAGTCGACGAATGTGGACGTCCACGGTGCGGGCACCGCCGTAGTACTCGTACCCCCAGACCCGACTGAGCAGGGTCTCGCGGGTGAACACCTTGCCGGGGTTCTGGGCGAGGAACTTGAGGAGCTCGTACTCCATGTAGGTCAGGTCGATGGGTTCGCCGTCCACGGCCGCCTGGTAGGTCTCCAGGTTCAGTACCAGACCGCCGTACTCCACCAGCTCTGGCGCGGCGGACGCTCCGGACCGCCAGTACAGGTGGCGTAGGCGTACTTCGAGTTCTCGGGGGTGGAACGGGTTCAGACAGAAGTCGTCGAACAGATCATCGCGGTGCTCGAGTTCATGGAGTCGACTGCCTCCGATGATCACCAGCACCGGGCTGACGGTCACGTCGCCCTTGCGCATGGCGCGGCACAGTGCCCAGGCGGTTTCGCTGTCGTCGTCGACGACCACGATCGCGCCACCCCAGCCACCGTCAGGGGTGGCCGCCATGGCGGCTCGCTCGTCTTCCACCGGGTGCCACCGATAACCGCCCAGGTCGAGCAGGCGCGCCAGTTCGGGCGTTGGCGGATTGGGGTGAACGAGTATGGGTTCCACCGGTTCACCAGGTGGGGAGGTAGCGGCCGAGCTCGAACGGCGTCACCTGGGCCTTGTACTCGGCCCATTCCTGACGCTTGTTGCGAAGGAACCATTCGAAGATGTGATCTCCCAGTGTCTCACGCACCAGGTCGGAGCCTTCCATCGCATCGAGGGCCTCGGCCAGGGACTGAGGAAGGTCGCGTATCCCCGCCGCCATCCGGGCGTCCGGGGGGAGAGTGGCCGGACGGGCCACCTCGGCCGGCAGCTCGTAGCCTTCGGCGATTCCCTTCAGACCGGCCGCCAACAGCAGCGAATACACCAGGTACGGGTTGCAGGCGGGATCGGGAGAGCGGTACTCGATTCTCACCGCGTCCTCCTTGCCGGCCTTGGTTACGGGGACCCGAACCAGGGCAGACCGGTCGTGGCGGGCCCAGGTGACCTGGGAGGGCGCCTCGGTACCGGCAATCAGTCTCTTGTAGCTGTTCACCAGTTGGTTCGTGACCGCTGTCAGCTCAGGGGCGTGATGCAGAAGCCCGGCCACGAATGCCCGACCCGTGGCCGAGAGCAGGTAGGGCTGATCGGGGTCATGGAAGGCGTTGGAATCGCCCTCGAACAGCGAGAGGTGGGTGTGCATCCCAGAGCCCTGGACTCCGGCCAGTGGCTGGGGCATGAAGGTGGCGTGGACTCCCTGCTCCAGAGCGGTCTCGCGTACCACCAGACGAAGGGTCATGACGTTGTCGGCCATGGACAAGGCGTCGGTGTAGCGCAGGTCGATCTCGTGCTGGCTGGGGCTGTCCTCGTGGAACGAATACTCCACCGGGATGCCCATCGACTCCAGGTGGTGAATGGTGCGGCGTCGTAGGTCCGAAGCCACGTCTGCCGTGGTCAGATCGAAATAGGAGCCGGTGTCGAGCGGGACCGGAGGCCCCGACGGATCGGCCGAGGCGAAGTAGAAGAACTCGATCTCAGGGGCCACGAAGAACGAGTACCCCAGGTCACGGGCACGATGCAGGTTCCGCCGAAGCACCTGGCGGGGATCGCCGGCGAACGGATCGCCTTCCAAGGTGGTGAGGTCGCAGAACATGCGGGCCGATGCCTCGTTGCGGCCGTCCCAGGGCAGCAGCTCGAAGGTGGATGCGTCGGGGCGGGCCAGGACGTCGCTCTCTTGAATCCGGCTGAACCCGTCGATGGCCGAGCCGTCGAACTGCATGCCCTCTTCGAATGCGCTCTCGAGTTCGGCCGGGGAAATGGCGAACGATTTGAGCTGGCCCAGAACGTCGGTGAACCAGAGTCGAACCAGTCGAACTCCCCGCTCCTCAACCGTTCGCAGTACGTATTCCATCTGGCGATCCACGCTTGGAGTCTCACCGGACGAGGGGAGGGGGGCAACTCCCCGGCGGCACTGGTTCACAGTCCGTTCACAAACGAGAAACCGCCCGGCGCGACTGGATTCGTAGGGTGCACCCTGCACAACGGACTGCCGGGCCCAACCACCGGCAACGAGACTGGAGAATCCCGTGGCCATCAAAGCCGAGTACATCTGGATCGACGGAACCGAGCCCACCGCCCGACTCCGCTCCAAGACCAAGATCCTGGCCGACGGCGCCAGCACCGCACCCGCTGACCTGCCCATCTGGGGCTTCGATGGTTCGAGCACCAACCAGGCGCCCGGAGACAACTCCGACTGCGTCCTGCGTCCCGTCGCCTCGTATCCCGACCCGATCCGTGGAGGCGATGACGTTCTGGTCATGTGTGAGGTCCTGCTCATCGACATGACCCCGCACCCCACCAACAGTCGGGCCGCCTGCGCCGAGGTGGCCGAGAAGTTCGCAGGGATGGAGCCCCTGTTCGGTATCGAGCAGGAGTACACCTTCTTCCAGGACGGTCGCCCGCTGGGTTTCCCGGTCGGTGGTTTCCCCGCCCCCCAGGGCTTCTACTACTGCGGTGTCGGCGCCGACGAGGTGTTCGGCCGTGAGGTGGTCGAGGCTCACATGGAGGCTTGCCTCGAAGCCGGTATCGGGATCTCCGGCATCAATGCCGAGGTCATGCCCGGTCAGTGGGAGTTCCAGGTCGGACCTCTCGGGCCCCTCGATGTCTCCGATCAGCTCTGGGTGGCCCGGTGGCTGCTCTACCGCATCGCTGAAGAGTTCGGGATCAGCGCGACCGTCGCGCCCAAGCCGGTCAAGGGCGACTGGAACGGTGCCGGCGCCCACACCAACTTCTCCACCAAGGCCATGCGGGAGAACTACGACGCCATCATCGCCGCCTGCGAGGCCCTCGGCACCAAGGCCGACGAACACGTGCGCAACTACGGGGCCGGAATCGAAGACCGCCTGACGGGCTCGCACGAGACTGCCCCCTGGACCGAGTACTCCTACGGCGTGTCCAACCGGGGCGCCTCGGTGCGTATCCCGTGGCAGGTGGCCCAGGATCAGAAGGGCTACATCGAGGACCGTCGACCCAACGCCAACATGGACCCCTACGTGGTGACCCGTCTCATCGTGGACACGGTCTGCTCCGCCGCTTCCTGAGCCAATTCGGATAGTTCAACCGTCCGCTGCTGACATCGGCTTCGGACCGGCCCTCCACAGGGCACAAGCACCAAGAGACCCCGACGGACAACCGTCGGGGTCTCTCGCGTTCAGGCACTGATGTGGCACCCCCAACGGGATTCGAACCCGTGTTACCTCCTTGAAAGGGAGGCGTCCTAGGCCGCTGGACGATGGGGGCAGGTCCCGGCGGGAATCGCCGAATCTAGCAGCCGTCTCCATCCAGGGGCCTGTCCGGCACCGATGCCCATCCGGCACGGGCAGCTCAAGGCTCGTCCAGTCCTGCCGACTGATAGCAGGTGAGCTCGGTCGGGCATCTCCCCCCCTCGGCACCGCGGTGGCTCCGGTGACTGAACAGGTTGCCTGGCCTTCGCCACCCCGCGAACCGGGACTCTGGGTCGGTGGTCCCCCGGTGGGCCCGGGGCGAGCCAATGGACACCATCGGCCGCTGCCGTCTTCATCGCCCGGGCCAGATGGAGGGGACTCGACCGCGACCCGGGAGAATGGCGAAGGCCAAGCTGCATCCACCCGGTCCGAACCCTCTGCCTCCATCCCGGTGGACACCTCTGAGCAGCCGGCGTACGCCCCCCGCCGGATCGCTCCATCGCCTCCCCCTGCCCCGCTTCCGCCTCCCCCGCCGGGCGAGGACCGAGCCCCGATGTGGCTGCTGGTGGCATCGGTTGTGGTCCTGGCGCTGGTGGCTATCGGTGGTGCCTACGTGGCAATGAGCCGCGATGGCTCCTACCCCGACCAGTGGGACAACCGGGTCGCCCCCCTGGCTGACTGGGTTGCCCAGGAACGGGGCTTGGAGTTTCAACACCCCGTACAGGTCAACTTCCTGTCCGAGAGCGAGTACACGGCGGCGGCCACCGCTGAACCCGCCACGGATGCGGGCCGCCGAGCCGATGCAGATCTCGTCGCCCAGATGCGCGCCCTCGGATTGGTCGCGGGCGAAGTCGATCTGAACGCTTCGGTGAACTCCATCACCGATCAGGGGACACTGGCCTTCTACCAACCCTCCAGCCGCCAGATCTACGTCCGAGGTTCGACCATCACCCCGGCGATGCGGGTGACCCTGGTCCATGAACTGGTCCACGTGCTCCAGGACCAGAACTTCGACCTCACCCGGGTGGGGTCCCCCGAGGCTGATCCTCAGGGAACTCTACGGGCGGTGGCCGAGGGGGATGCCGGGCGAATGGAGCGCCGCTACGTGGCCGATGTGCTGACCGCCGCTGAGCGCGAGGAGTACCTGTCCGAGATCACGCCCGCCGCTGACGACGCCGAGGCTCTGTTGAGTGATCAGGTGCCTGACGGCCTGACCGCCGTGTTCAGCGCGCCCTATCTGTTCGGTGAACCGTTCGTTGCCTTCCTCGACCAGCGCGGCGGTAACGCCGAGGTAGACAAAGCTCTGAAGCAACCTCCGGGTGCCCGGGTGCTGTTCAACCCTCAGCTATGGGGGACACCTGCCGAGTCCGACGAGGCGGTCGAGGTCCTGGTTCCGCCCGGCGTCGAGCGGGTCGGAGGTGGTCAGCTCGGCGCTCCGGTCCTGTACATGGTGCTCGCGGCACGCACCTCGCCTCAGCAGGCTCTGGCCACAGTGGATGAGGTGGCGGGTGAGTCCTATGTCGCGTACCGCGACGGCTCGCGGGTCTGTGTTCGGGCCACCTTGGTGGGTGCCGACGAGGGAGCCAGTGCCCTGGTGGAGCGAGCGCTGGTGGACTGGATCGGAGATCTGGCGCCCGAGGTGGCCAGCGTCTCGCGCGACCTCAATGATGCGGTCCAGCTTCAGACTTGTGATCCCGGACCCTCAGCAGCCACGGTCGGGGTGTCGATGGATTCTCTGAATCTGCCTCTGGCGCGCAGCGTGATCTTCGTTCAGGTGGTGAGCGCCGGCGGCACCGACAGCGAGGGAACGTGCGTGGTCGGCCAGGTGCTGCCGACACTCACCCCCGAGGAGCTGGCCAGCGGAGCGGCAGGCGATCCGGCGCTTCGGCCTCGACTAGCCGAAGCCGTCGCTGGATGCCGAGGGGCATCCTGATCGGGTAGGCGACCGACGGTCTGTCCAACCTTGTAGCGACGATCGGTTCGGCTGTCCGCTCAGGTGCTCAGTGCTG
>CAUJFC010000164.1 GCA_963169755.1 Actinomycetota bacterium
CCCCGACCGAGGACACCAGGATACCGACCCGAGTGAAAGAGGCGACAGCGGTCCAAGACTCCTGCACAACAGTCCTGTTCAGCATCCATGGTCGTCCAGCCCCCACTCAGCTCCTTGCGGTTGCCCTGGCAGACGTGTTCATGGATGCCGCGCAGAAGAAGTTCTCCGGGCTGACCGGCCGTCCGGCCAGCCCGGTGCTAACCGGTCACCTGAGCGACTCGTCAGAGCGTCGACTGGACCAACACCAGCACATTCATGTGTTCACGCTCGCTGAACGCCCCGACAGGCCAGCCACTCATTTAGTGGCATGGGCACCAGAGGGCTTCGGCCCCAACGAGATCGCGGCACTGGCGAGAATCAACCAGCTTCGCCGGTCGGTCCCATCGGGCTCGGATGCAACTGGTGGCAGCCAGTATCGGGACCTTGTGAGGGGGTTTTCACCTACCCGAATCGTCCTAGCCAATACCGGACAACCAGAAGACGTCGTACCTCAGCTGGTTGGACCTTCAAAGCACTGGATGTCATTGACGCCATTCCAACCGAACCGTTATCAGAAGAGGTCATCGCTCGAGAGTTACCTCTCTGATTGTGTGCAACGTGAGCTCACCTACCGGGGTATCACCGCACAGGTCATCTCGGTCAGGATCAGGCCCGACCGGGAGTCGGTGCCAGCCCAGAGATTCCGCCGACACCGGGTCGGGAGATCCCTGGCAACCGCCAGGCCCGCCTTCTGGCTGAATGTGGAGTTGGACCGTCCGGTCTTCGGGCCGCTGGCACTGGGAGGTCTGAGCCATTTCGGACTTGGCCTGTTTGGTCCTACGGGATCCTGACCGTGAGCCCGCTGAGTGGGGACACCGACAGTGATGTTCCAGAGCTCGTCCCTGCTCGCATGGTCAACGAGTTCTGCTACTGCCCCCGGCTGTTCTTTCTGGAGTGGGTCCAGGGACAGTTCGTCGACAGCGTTGACACGGTTGACGGCCGATGGAAGCACCGAGTGGTCGATCAGGAGGCAGGCCGTGCCCCGCTCCCAGATGAACAGGGCGACATCAAGGTGGCACGGTCGCTGCTCCTTTCCTCTTCGGAGCTGGGGCTCGTCGCCAAAGCCGATCTGGTGGAGGGTGGGCCGGATGGTTCCGCCATCCCGGTTGACTTCAAACGGGGCAGCCCTCCAGACACCCCCGAGAGGTCGTGGGAGCCCGAGAGGGTCCAGCTGTGCATCGCCGGAATGCTCCTGCGTGAGGCCGGCTACTCCTGTGACTTCGGATACCTGTACTTCGTAGACGCCAGGACCCGAGTACGAATTGACTTCGATTCAGCACTCATCGAGCGCACCATCGAACTGGTCAGTTCGCTCCGAGAGGTTGCCGCCCAAAGTGTTCCTCCCCCGCCGCTGATCGACAGCCCCAAGTGCCCGCGGTGCTCGCTGGTTGGCCTTTGTCTACCCGACGAGACAAATGCTCTCGCCGCTCGTTCGACCACACCTCCACGGCGGCTCATACCCCGGCGGGACGATGCGTTACCTCTCTACGTAACTGAGCAAGGCGCCTGGATCGGCAAGGACCATCAGCGCATTCGGATCACCAAGAATCGTGAGGAGATCGAGTCGGTTCGTCTTCTCGATGTGTCACAGCTCTGCACCTTCGGCAACGTCCAGGTGAGCACCCAGGTCCTACGTGAGCTGATGGCCCGCGATATCCCGGTCTGCTACTTCAGCCACGGGGGATGGTTCAGCGGAATGGCCCATGGTCTCCCGAGCAAACATGTGGGTCTTCGGTTACGACAGGCAGCCCTGGCTTCCAGTGGTGGGCTGGATTCGGCACGTCGAATCGTGTCAGCCAAGATCCTCAACTCACGGACTCTTCTCCGGCGCAACTCTCGTCTGCGCCCGGACCGTGAGATCGCTCTGCTGAAGGACGCCAGCGAAGCTGCACTGTCAGCCAGTGGATTTCCGGCGCTTCTCGGGGTTGAGGGAGCGGCAGCCCGGACCTACTTCGGGGCGTTTGCCTCCATGATCCGGCCAGATCTGCGTCTACCCGGCTCGCCATTTTCGTTCGAAGGTCGCAACAGACGCCCGCCAACCGACGCCGTCAACTGCCTGCTGTCGTACGGGTACGGGCTGCTGACGAAGGACCTTACGGTGGTGACATTCGCGATCGGGTTCGACCCCTACATCGGCTTCTACCACCGCCCAAGGTATGGACGTCCAGCACTGGCCCTTGACCTAGCCGAGGAGTTCCGTCCTCTCATTGTCGAGTCGACCGTACTAACCCTCATCAACAACGGAGAGGTGAAAGACAGCCACTTCATTGTTCGAGCGGGTGGAGTCGCGCTGACCCCGGACGGACGAAAGGCCGTGCTTCGAGCCTACGAGCGCAGACTCGACACCGAAATCACCCACCCAATCTTTGGCTACAAGGTCACCTATCGCCGTGTCCTCGAGACCCAGGCACGACTTCTCGGTGCCGTGATGTTGGGTGAAGTGCAGAGCTACTCCCCATTGGTGACCAGGTGATGCAATGAGCAGACGCCGATACCTGGTTCTCTATGACATCCGCGATGAAGGCCGTCTTCGGCGAGTTCACGATGTGGTCCGCTGCTTCGGTACCCGCTTCCAGTACTCGGTCTTTCTGTGTGACCTGAGCGATACCGAACTCATCGACTTGCAGTGGCAGGTTGGAGACCTGATGGACCAGACCCATGACTCGGTGGCAATCGTCGATTTGGGACTACCGGAGCGCGCCGGTCGATCGATATTCCGATTCATGGGCCAACGGCCAAGGCTTCCCCCTGGCAGAACAACCATCGTCTGACTGTGCGAGCGGTTCAGTGGCACCTCGAACGCCGGGGACCGCTCGCCCGCTGGTCAGCGCCTAGAATTGCGCACCTTGACAATCGACTAGGCCGACGTCCACGCCGACCTTTCACGACCTCTCGCAACCGCCAGCAAATGCGCTGGTCAGCCCCACCGTTTGGAGTGAGCAGTCCCCCGGCCCTTCGGGGCCGGGCTCAATTGCGGGACGGGCCCGACCACTGTGACCATTGCGGCCGCGAGTGGGTCCCCCGGCCCTTCGGGGCCGGGCT
>CAUJFC010000165.1 GCA_963169755.1 Actinomycetota bacterium
TGCCAGTGCCGACGACGCCCAGGCAGTGTGCTCGCTGGTGAGGGCAACGGTGGCCGAGGCGGTTGCCGACTGCCGGGGCTTCACCGTGGTAGGCGGGGGAGACAGCGCTGCGGCGGTGGCCCAGTTCGGTCTGGCCGACCGCATCGACCACATCTCCACCGGAGGCGGGGCCTCGCTGGAACTGATCGAACAGGGCGATCTGCCCGGGCTCAGTGCGCTGCGCTCGGCCCCCAACGCCCGCTGACTCGCCACCTCGCTAGGAGCTTCCCATGGCAAAGAGCACCCGGACCCCGCTGATCTCGGGCAACTGGAAGATGCACCACAACCACTTCGAGGCCATCTCCACGGTCCAGAAGTTGTCGTACCTGTTGACCAAGGACGACTACGAGGCGGTCGACGTCTCGGTGCATCCTCCCTTCACCGACCTGCGCTCGGTTCAGACCGTGCTGGAGGCCGACGAGATCCCCATCGCGCTGGGTGCCCAGCACTGCCACTGGGAGGAGAAGGGCGCGTTCACTGGCGAGATATCACCAGCGTTCCTGGCCAAGCTCAACGTGACCTATGTGATCTGTGGGCACTCCGAGCGGCGTGAGCTGTTCGGCGAGACCGACGAAATGGTCAACGCCAAGGCCAAGGCCATCCTCAAGTGGGACATGACCCCGATCATCTGTTGTGGCGAGACCCTCGAAGAGCGTGAAGCCGGTGGCACCGACGCCAAGGTTGCCGGGCAGGTACGGGCCGCCCTGTCCGGTCTGACCCCGGAGCAGGTGGCCGGTCTGGTCATCGCCTACGAGCCGATCTGGGCCATCGGTACGGGCCGTACTGCCAGTGCCGACGACGCCCAGGCAGTGTGCTCGCTGGTGAGGGCAACGGTGGCCGAGGTGGCCGGAGCCGAGGCGGCCGAGTCGGTACGTATCCAATACGGCGGGTCGGTCAAGGCCGCCAACGCCGTCGAGCTCATGGCCCAGCCTGACATCGACGGTGCCCTGGTGGGTGGGGCGAGCCTGGTGGCCGAGGACTTCGCTGGGATCGTCCAGTTCCACGCAGCCACCTGATCAGAGAGCGGCCCCGACACGGGCGTCATCCCGGCGAGCGCGGCCCGATGGGGGTACGGTGGCCCGCGACGTCGGTCCAGAACTCTGACGGTTGATCGTGTTGCCGTCCGGTCGCCCCGGCGCTGTCCCAATTCCCCCACCGGAGGAGTTTCCATGGCACACCGACCACTCCGCACAGCGCTCATCGCTGGTGCGCTCTCTCTGTCTCTCATCGCCACGTCATGTGGCGACTCCAAGGAAGACAAGGGATCATCCACCACCTCCGCCGACGGTGGCTCTGCGACCACCGGCGGAGGCGGCAACCAGGCGTTGACCGGCACCGACTGCGGGCAGCTCGAGTTCGACGCCGACGCCCCCAAGGGCGGCACCTTCGTCGACTACGCCTACATGAGCGACTCGGGCACCAACACCAGCTTCGATCCCGGTGCTGTTCAAACCCTCAACGAGTTCCAGATCACTCAGGCGATCTTCGACGGCCTGACCGACTTCGACTTCACCGAGAAGTGCAAGCCCGAACTGAAGGGTGACCTGGCCGAGTCCTGGGATGTCAACGACGACGCCACCCAGTACACGTTCACCCTCAAGAAGGGCATCAAGTACTCCAACGGGACCGAGGTGAAGGCCTCGGACTTCAAGAAGGCGTGGGAACGCGCCGGTAGCGCCGAACTGGCTTCGGCCTATGGCTATCTGGTGAACAGCATCAAGGGTGGTGAGGCCCTCCAGGCAGGCGAGGCCGACACCCTCGAAGGTGTCACCGCCGATGATGCCAAGGGCATCCTCACCATCGACCTGGCGGCACCCAACGCCGAATTCGCCTCGATCCTGGTGCACCCGTTCTTCAGCCCGGCCGAGCCATCGGATCTGGCCAAGATCGGAAACACCACCGGGTGGGGCACCAAGGGTCTCACCATCGGTACCGGCCCCTTCAAGCTGGAGAAGGCCGACGAGACCGAGGTGGTGCTGGTCCCCAACGAGAACTGGGACGGCAACGTCTATGGAGACACCGAGGTCTTCCTCGACAAGATCCAGTTCAAGATGACCGACTCGGTCGAGACGGCCTTCCAGACGTTCGAGGCCGGTGAGGGTGACAGTGCGCCGATTCCCTCGGGCAAGTATCAGGATGCCATGAAGGCCTACCCGAAGAACGCGGTCGACAACCCGCTCATGGGCGTCTACTACTTCGACTTCGGGGCCGACGATCCCCAGCTCGGTGGCGACGAGAACCTGAAGCTCCGCCAGGCCATCGCACTGGCCATCAACCGCGATGAGCTGAACGAGAAGGTGTACGAGGGCACTCGCGACGATGCCACCGGAATCGTTCCTCCAGGTATTCCGGGATACGACGCCAACATCTGTGACTACTGCGAGTACGACCCCGAACGCGCCAAGGAGCTGTTCGCCGAGTGGGAGGCCGACGGCGGCAAGCTGACCAAGCCGATCCGTATCGACTTCAACGAGGGCGGTAGCCACGGCGACGTGGCGGCCATCATTCAGGCCAACCTGAAGGACAACCTCGGAATCGAAACCGAACTGGCCGGCGTTGCCGAGGACTACTTCAAGGTGGTGGCCGAGCCTGGCGGATGCCAGCTCTGCCGGGCCGGCTGGTACGCCGACTACCCGACCTACGGCAACTTCATGGTCGACCTGTTCTCGGCAGCATCAATCGGAGGCAACAACTTCGGTCGATTCGACAACCCCGAGTTCGAAGAGCTGATCAAGAAGGCTCAGGCCGAGACCGATGACGCCAAGCGCGCCAAGCTCTACAACGAGGCCGAGTCGATCCTGCTCAACGAGCAGACCCACGCCGTTGCCCTCAACTTCTACGCCGGCAACCAGGTCTTCCGCGACCGTGTGCACAACTACGACTACGGGCCCCTCGGGTTCGTGATCTGGGAGCGCATGGCGGTGGAGGGCTGATCATCTGCTAGTCCCGACCGAAAGGGGGTCGGGGTGTGACACCCCGACCCCCTTCGGTTCGACCACGCTCCTGACGTACCGAGGCCTACGAGTTCCCTTTGGGCACCTTCATCCTGCGACGCCTGCTCCAGCTCCTGTTCGTGCTGTGGGGCGGTGCAACCCTCCTTTTCGTTCTCTTCTACTTGGTGGGCGGCAACCCGGCCGAGCGCATGGCCTCAGGTGGCGGTTCGCGCAACCCCGACCCGCAGGTTGTGGCCAACCTGGAAGCACGCATGGGGCTCGACAAGCCCCGGCCGCAGCAGTACATCGACTATCTCTCGCGGACAGTGCGAGGCGACTTCGGTGAGTCCTTCCGTACCCGCGAACCGGTCATCGACATCGCCAAACGGCGGGCTCCCACCAGCTTCCGGCTGGCCATGTGGGCGGTGATGATCGAGGCCTCGTTGGGTATCGGTTTCGGCATGTTGTCGGCCCGAAAACGGAACTCGGTGGGCGACTACGTCACAACCATCGCGGCGGTGGTGGCCAGTGCCATTCCCGTGTTCGTGCTGGCCTACATGCTACGTCAGCTCACCGGTGTGTATGCCTACCAACACAACTGGCCCGACTGGGCACGTCTGCCAACCATCGGTATGGGAGATGATCGTTGGATCCTGGGGTTCATTCCCGTGGGCGGTACCTGGCGGCACCTGATCCAACCTGCCATCGTGCTGGCGGCAGTGAGTACCGCCATGCTGACTCGCATCACCCGCACGTCCATGCTCGAGACCATGCGTCTGGACCACGTGAGAACCGCCCGGGCCAAGGGGTTGGGCGAGAAGCAGGTCATGCGTCGCCATGTGCTTCGCAACGCCATGATCCCGGTCATCACCATCCTTGGTATCGACTTCGGCACCATGGTGGGCGCCGCGGTACTCACCGAGACCGTCTTCAACCTGCCCGGCCTGGGCAGCCAGATCGTGCAGTCGGCCAAGGACCTCGACATGCCAGTGGTACTGGGTCTCACGATGATCGTGATGTTCGTCTACGGGCTCATGAGCCTTCTGGTGGACCTCTCTTACGCCTACTTCAACCCTCGTGTACGGCTGGGGGATGACTGATGGAACTGGACGTGACCGCAACCGAGGCCGACAACCTGGACCGGTCCCTCGCCGAGGTGGGGCCGAGTCGGTCGCTCCTGTCTGATGCCTGGCGACGATTCCGGCGCAACCGACTGGCCATGTTCGGGTTGGTGCTGGTGGTGTTCCTGATCGTCGTGGCCCTGATCGGTCCGTCGCTGGTTCAAGACCCGCTGGACACCGGCGGGATCTCCAAGGAGAAGCCCACCAACCAGCACTGGATGGGTACCGACTCGCTGGGTCGCGACGTCATGGCCCGAGTGGTGCACGGAATACGGCTGTCGCTGTTCATCGGGCTCATCGCCACGGTGGCCCAGACCTGTCTGGGCATGCTCGTGGGTTCAGTAGCTGGATGGTTCCGGGGCTGGGCAGACACGGTGCTGATGCGCTTCGTCGACATCATGTTGGGCATTCCCTACCTGGTACTGGCCCTTGCCATGGTTGCGGTAATGGGAAAGGGCGTCACCGCGGTGATCATCACCTTGGGTCTGACGGCGTGGCTCCAGACGGCGCGGACCGTGCGGGCCGGCTTCCTCCAGGTTCGTGAGTTGGAGTACGTCGAGGCCGCCAGGGCGGTGGGGGTGCCCACTCGGCGCATCATCGTGCGCCATGTTCTGCCCAACGTGTTCCAGCCGGTGATCGTGCTGATCGCCATCGGTATCGGCGTGGCGATCCTGTCGGAGGCGGCGCTCAGCTACCTAGGGGTGGGGGTCAAGGCACCGGCCCCGTCGCTGGGCCTGATGATCAGCGAGAGCCAGTCCAGCTTCACCACGTCACCCCATCTGCTGTTCTTTCCGGGGATGGGGATCGTGTTGACGGTGCTGGGTTTCATGCTGGTGGGCGACGGCCTGCGCGACGCTCTCGACGTGAAGGACGTCTGACGTGGCCGAACCACTGCTGGAGGTCGAGGACCTCACCGTGAGCTTCCGGACCGACGACGGCGCGGTGCAGGCCGTGCGAGGCGTCAACCTGTCGGTGCAGGCAGGCGAGGTGCTGGCGGTGGTGGGCGAGTCGGGTTCGGGTAAGTCGGTCACCGCCATGAGCCTGCTGCAACTGTTGCCGCCCACCGCCGAGATCACCGGCCGGGTCTCGTGGCAGGGCGAAGATCTTCTGAGCGTGCCGCCTGAGCGGATCCGTGAGGTGCGGGGCGGTGAGATCGCCATGATCTTCCAGGATCCGCTCACCGCCTTGAACCCGGTCTACCGGGTGGGGGATCAGATCGTGGAGATGGTCCTGGCCCATGAGAAGGTGGGGCGGGCCGAGGCCCGCAAGCGGGCAATCGAGATGCTCGACCTGGTTGGTATCCCCCAGCCGGATCGACGGGTCGATCAGTACACCCACGAGTTCTCCGGGGGAATGCGCCAGCGGGCCATGATCGCCATGGCTCTGGCGTGTGACCCCAAGCTGATCATCGCCGATGAACCCACCACCGCGCTGGACGTGACCGTGCAGGCTCAGGTGCTCGAGGTTCTGGCTGATCTGGCTCATCGAATGGGTACGGCCGTGGTGCTGATCACCCATGACCTGGGCGTGGTGGCCGGGATGGCCGACCAGGTCTCGGTGATGTACGCCGGGCGGATCGTCGAGTCAGGTTCGGTGGACCAGGTGTTCGACGCCACCGGCCATCCCTACACCTCGGGCCTGTTGGCATCGCTGCCTCGCCTCGACGGTGACGTGGATGCGCCGTTGCTGCCGATTCCTGGCCAGCCACCGTCGATGTTGGCACCGCCACCGGGTTGCGCGTTCAATCCCCGCTGTCGATGGGCCTCCGAGGAGGCCGGCTGTTTCACGGTCCTACCGCCAACGGCCGAGCGCTCACCCGGTCACCGCTCGGCCTGCCACCGGGCCGACGAACTGATGGCGGCTGGCCTGCTCGACCGCCTGGCAGGGGCGGCAACCGCTGATGTCGGAGACAGGGGGGCGATGTGAGCGGTCCGCTGCTGGAGGCACGGAATGTGGTGAAGGAGTTCCCTGGGCCACGGCAGGGTTTTCTGGGGATGAGCCGGGCCACGGTGCATGCCGTGAACGACGTGTCGTTCACCTTGGACCGGGGGGAAACCCTGGGCGTGGTGGGGGAGTCGGGATGTGGCAAGTCCACGCTGGGGCGGGTGATCATGCGGCTGCTGCCGGCCACCGCTGGCCAGGTGCTGTTGGACGGCCAGGACAGCGCAGCACTGGAACGTGCCGACTCCAGAGCGTTCCGACGTCGGGTGCAGATGGTTTTCCAGGATCCCTACGCGTCGCTGAACCCCAGAATGACGGTGGGGGAGATCCTGGCTGAACCCTTTCTGGTGCATCAGGGGATGAAGCGCTCCGCCAGCACCGCCCGGGTGGCAGAACTGCTTTCGATCGTGGGGCTGTCGCCCGAGCACGCCTCGCGTTATCCCCACGAGTTCTCCGGTGGACAGAGGCAGCGGGTGGGGATCGCCCGGGCCTTGGCGGTGGAGCCCGACCTGATCGTGTTGGACGAACCGGTGTCGGCCCTCGACGTGTCGATTCAGGCCGGGGTGGTGAACCTGCTGCGCAAGCTCCAGGGGGAGCGTGGCATGGCCTATTTCTTCATTGCCCACGACCTGTCGGTGGTTCGTCACATATCCGAGCGGGTGGCGGTCATGTACCTGGGGCGGATGGTCGAGATAGGCACCCGGGATCGCATCTACCGAGAGGCCCGACACCCCTACACCCGGGCCCTCATGTCGGCGGTTCCCATTCCCGATCCCACCTTGGAGCGTCAACGCCAGCGGATCATCCTCGAGGGTGATGTGCCCAGCCCCATCGACCCTCCCTCGGGTTGCCACTTCCGTACCCGCTGCTGGCGAGCCACCGAGATCTGTGCCAATGAGGTCCCTCCGATGACCGGCGACGCTAAACACGCGTTTGCCTGCCACCACCCGGTGGAGACCCCGGTCCAGCTTGGCGAATCGCCGGTTCCGGCGTGATTCTCGCCCGACGGTTCCGGTGGATGGAGCCAGCGAAGGTCATACGACTAACGTGGCACGGTCGAGCTCACTGGGCGCAGGTCTGAAAGGTCTATCGGTGGTTCCGTTTCTTGTCGTTGTCCATGTGATCGTTTCGCTGGGCCTGTTGGTACTGGTCCTCCTCCACAGCGGCAAGGGCGGCGGCTTGTCCGACATGTTCGGTGGTGGCATGGGTGCTGCGGCCCAAGGCTCCACCGTGGTCGAAAAGAACCTCGACCGCCTCACCGTGGGCTTCGCCATCGTCTTCGGGTTCACGTCGTTGGCGTTGGGCCTGCTCATGAGCACTCCAACCTGAGCTCGGTGGTCGGCTTTCAGGATGGAGCCTGGGATCAGCTAGAGTCATCCCCCGCACGGGTCAGCCCGGGCAGCCACGTCGGAGTGGCGGAATTGGCAGACGCGCTAGCTTGAGGGGCTAGTGCCCTTAGGGGCGTGGGGGTTCAAGTCCCCCCTCCGACACGAAAATGGTGCAGAATCGCAGGTCAGAGGGCATTTTCTCTCGGTCGACTTGAACCCCCACGGTCCCGGCGGGACCTGTCTCACAAGTGCTGACACATTCCGGATGAGTGGGAACTGTCAGTCGGGGACCGGTGGCTTACGGACTAGCGCTTCGTCGAATGCCATTGTGAGACAGGTGAGGGCCACGTATTCGTTCGAGCTTTCGGCGGTCGCTGCTTCGTCTACCAGCCAGTCCCACAGTGATTGTGGGGCTGGGCCGACAGCATCGAGCAAGTTCTGTACGGCGGTGGGGTCTGCTGCTGCCACGACATCGCTGCAGTAGCCGTCGTCGGGAATGCCCCATGTCCGCGCCAGATCGAGCAGGGGCGCGATCGACGCTGGCACGGCGGAACGATCCAGCTCGATCACCCACACTCCGCAGTTCTCGCACGCCGATGACGGAGTGCTGTAGCCGCATGCCCAGCAGGTCAAGGGGTCCAGCCTGCCACTGCGGGGCGGTTGCTGGACGAGGGATGGTTTGTCAAGAGATCCTGACAATCGTGAGTGTGATCGCTTTGGACCAACTTCCAGCGGACCCGGTTGAGGCGCTTCGTGAACTCACCCGTGGTGAAGCTGAACTGGAACGGGTGCGGCTGGAACGGGTCCGGGCTGCACGCGAGGCCGGTGTGTCGTGGGATCGGATCGGTGCGGCTCTCGGTGTCACCCGCCAGGCTGCTTGGGAGTACTTCAACCGCGACCTGCGGGACCGCCTGGCTCTCAACGTCGACTCCAACGCCGAATTGACCGAGGAAGAAGCGATGAAGCTGGCGGTGGAGGAGTCTCGAGCGGTCCGTCGTCGTCGGCGCACCTCCTGACCCGCGGCTCGATGCGTGTGATGCCGGACACGAACGTGGTCGTGTCCGCTGCGATCAGCAAACGGCGCCCCGCATCGCATCCTTCAGGACCTGGTTGGCCCACCGACCGTTCGAGTTGACTATCTGCCCTCAGCTGCTGGCCCCGAGGTCGCCGAGGTCTTGACCGAGCGGCCGAAGCTACGTCGATGGATCAGCCTGGACGATGCCCGAGCTCTGCTCGACCGGTTTGGAACCGAAGCGGATCTAGTCGAAGACCCAGATGAGATCGGCCCGACCACCCGGGACTCGGACGACGATTACCGGCGCTTCGGATTTCACGGGGAAGTGGGTGTGATGGTGGGGAGTAGGTCCCAGTTCGGCTTGCCGGCGTGGAGCAGGGTGCGGATCCGGTAGTTCCGGAACGATGTGAACCCGTAGGCGATGCGCTTGACGACCTTGATCAGGTTGTTCGCTGCCTCGGTGGGACCGTTGGAGACGTGGGCTTGATGCCACGCTGCGATCTGGGTCCGCCACTTCGTGATCGTCCGGCCGAGCTGGCGGATCTCGGGAGGACAGGACTCGTCTTGGAGATCCGCACCAAGCTGGGTGACGAACTCGAGGGCCAGGTCGGGGTCGTGGTGGTCATACATCGACCGGACGACCTCCTTGGCGTGCCAGGCCATGCGGACCTCGCCTCGTGGGTCACCGGCTTCGAGCAGGCCCATCAGCTTGTCCTGCCCTTGTCGTCGAGGCGTTCGCTGGCCTTGGTGAGCAGTCGTCTCGATCGGTAGAGCGGGTCGTTCTTGTGGCCTCGGTGGCCGAGGGTGTCGTGCTGCACGCGGCGGCGAACCTCGTCGAGGCGGGTGTTGGCCAGCTTCACGAGATGGAACGGATCCGCGACCTGGACCGCGTCGGGGAGCATCGTCGTGAACGCGAGCCGCCACGGCCCTGACAGGTCCAGCACTGCCCAGTCAATCGCGTCGAGCCACGCCGGATCCCGGCCGGCCAGCCACTCACAGGCCCCGATCGAGGAGCGACCGGGGATCACGTCGAGGAGCTGGCCTCGGCGGACGTCGACGATCGAGGTGGACCAGTGCTGGGTGCGCCACGGTCCGAGCCGGGCGAACAACGTCTCATGCAGGCCCAGGGCTTCGACCTCGCCGATCCGCTCAGGGTCCTCGACCAGCGGTGTCCCATAGGCGATGACGGTGTTGTTGATCGTGTGCCATCACACCCGAGCTCGACGGCGAGTTCGTTGACGCTGCGACGGAACCGGCCGACCTGCTCGGTCACCCACCGCCCCGCTCGATCGGTCATCACCAACCGGGGCGCCGCGATGTGGCCGGCGGTCTCGGTGAAGGACCCGACCGCACACGCCGGGGCCGGACACGACCACCGGTGCTTGTGCCACACCAGCCGCGCCGGTCGCCCGAACGCCGCCAGGTCGACCAGCTCCACCGGCCGCTGGTCCTTCGACCACACCGGCCCGCCACAACCAGGACACACCGGCCGCTCGCTGCGGGTCTGGACGTGCACCCGGACCGGGCCACCGTGCTCGTCGTCAGCTCCGAGCACGGTCACGTCACCCAGCCCTACGAGGAGCTCACAGATACGCGTAGGGTCAACAATCACAGGGGTCCTCGGCTCTGGTTGGCGTAGAGAACCGCCAGATTCGCAGGACCCCTGTACCGCGCCCGGGATCCCTCAGCCGCCGATCACTTCCCCCTCAGATCCGAAGCGCCCGATTACCTCATCGCTCTCGCACGCGCGGAACGCAGCACACATATCGGACCTGGGACCGTCGCCTCGTCGACGGCTAGCTCCATCACTCAGAAATACTCCAGCACCACCGGAGCGAGTACCTCGAAGACCCGAGCCCTTCCACCTAGGAGCGCCCTCGGGGTCTTCGGGCGGTTCCGATCCTCAGCTGAACGAGGGGGCCTGAACCCCTATGGCCCCGCACACCTGACGCCGAGCAGCCATGTCGATCTGCCTCCATGCACGGGCGAGCCTTCTACTGACCCCGGGATCACGCGCTCAAAGTCTGGTGAGGCAGGTCGTTTCCTTGACGGGCTGTCAGGGCTAGGTTAGCTTCCGGGCGGCACGTGTGGCGACCAAGGGCGAGAAATGTCACGGCGATTGAAACCCGGATTCGAGGCATTGGCGGCCCTGTGCTCAGCTGCGGTGCTGGCCGCTTGTGGCGCGCCGAGCGATGACCTACGGATGGGTAGTCCGCCCTCTCCCACCTTTCAGACCATACCCGCTCCCACTTACGACCCTGGCGAGGGTGGACGAAGGTTGCCGAGTGTTGGATTGACGGTCGAGGAAATCATCGACCCCACAACCGCAGTCGGTT
>CAUJFC010000166.1 GCA_963169755.1 Actinomycetota bacterium
GCTGGATGGAGCGCTCCGAACCGGGGGTGAGGGCCTGCTCCTTGCGGGCCAGAAGATCGTCGAGGCGCTCACGGATGGTGTGCTCGGGCATCCCGCCAACCTAGAGGCTCTAGCGGATCACTCGGGAAACGACCAACCCACCGCTAGCGTGCCCGACGACTCCCCTGCCACCACCATTTGAGGGTCCGATCATGGGCATGTCCTGCCACTCTTCAACCCGCCTGGCCGCGGCCGCTGCCCTGGCGGTGGCCCTGCTGGCGGGAGCCAGCTGCTCCTCCGAGGACAAGGCCGAACCGGCCAGAGGATCGGCCGAGCCAGTCACCACCACCACCGCCGCGCCTCAGGTACCCGAGTGTGACCAGGGAGCCACCACCGCCGACCTGAAGGTCGAGCCGGTGGCGGGGGTCGAGTCCGATCACACGCTCACCTCCCACGACGGTACCCAGATCCGGATGCACTGGTTCCCCTCCGACGACGTGAGCGCCGACAAGCCGGCGCCCACGGTTCTGATGGGACCGGGCTGGTCACTGCCAGGAAGCATGGAAGGCACCGAGACCGTGATGTTCGGTGCTCTGGAGATATCGACCCTGAACGAGCGGGGCTACAACGTGCTGACCTGGGACCCGCGGGGCTTCGGTCAGTCAACCGGGGCGGCGTCGGTGAACTCGCCCGAGCTGGAGGGAAAAGACGCCCAGCTCCTGTTGGACTGGGTGGCCAGCCAGCCCGAGTCGCTGAACGACGATGAGGGCGACCCCCGGGTGGGCATGGTTGGCTTCAGCTATGGCGGGGGGATCCAGCTCACCCTGGCCGGGCTGGACTGCCGGGTCGATGCCATCGTGCCGGGCATTGCCTGGAACTCACTCACCACCTCGCTGTTCAAGTCCGACACCATCAAGACCGGTTGGGCGGGGGTACTGATGACCGCGGCTGCCGCTGGTCAGGTGGACCCTCACATCTCCAGCGCGTATGAGTCGGGGGTGGCCACCGGGACGATCACCGACGAGGACCGGGCCTGGTTCGAGGCCCGCAATCCCGCTGAACTGGTCGATCAGATTCGTGTCCCGACCTTGCTGATCCAGGGCACGGTGGACACCCTGTTCACCCCCGACGAGGCCATCGCGAACTTCGAGCTTCTGGCCGCCAACGACGTGCCGGTGAAGATGCTGTGGTTCTGCGGGGGCCACGGCGTCTGCCTCACCGACGAGGGTGACACCGAGCGGGCCACCGAAGCGTCGGTCGCCTGGCTGGAACGCTGGGTGAAACGCGACGCCTCGGTCGACACCGGGCCGGTACTTGACCTGATCGATCAGGACGGTACCGACTGGACCGGTGACACCTGGCCTCCCGAGCCTGCCAAGGCTCTCGAAGGCAAAGGCGATGGAACGCTGGCGCTGGTTGCCGACGGTGGCTCGGGTGGAGTGCAGCTCGAAGCGGGTCAGGGCGGCATCCTGGGCGGCCTGGTGGCCGACATCACCCCCACTCCGGCCGACAACGCCGTGGAGGTGACCATCACCGCCACCGACGATGCCCTGGTGGTGGGCTCGCCCGAGCTCACTTTCACCTACCGGGGTACCGTCGCCGCCGGTGATCGCCCCACCCGGATGTTCGCTCAGCTCGTCGACGACGAGAACCATGTGGTGGTTGGCAACCAGATCACTCCGATCGTGGTTGAACTCGACGGCAAATCACACACCGCCACCGTGGCGCTGGAGACGATCATCCACCACCTCGATGCCGCCGAGACCCTGACCCTCCAGTTGACAGCCACCACCGGGGCCTACTCCCAGCCCCAACTGGACGGCGAGATCACCTTCAGCGACATCGAGGTGTCGCTTCCCACCACCACCGCCCTCCAGCCCGACTGACAGCCCGACTGACAGCCCGATGGACCTCCCCGTTACCCCTCCTCTGGCCCCGATGTTGGCCAAGGCGGCCGACGGTCTCCCGGCTGGCGAGTCGGGGGAGTTCTGGTTCGAACCGAAGTGGGACGGCTTTCGCTGCATCGTGTTTCGCGACGGCGACGAGGTGGAGCTCGGATCGCGCAACGACCGGCCGCTGACCCGATACTTCCCCGAACTGATCGACCCGCTGCGAGCCGCTCTGCCCGATCGGTGCGTGGTCGACGGCGAGGTGGTGGTGGTCGGACCCGACGGCCTGGATTTCGACGCATTGCAACAGCGGGTCCATCCAGCAGCCTCGCGAATCGCCCGCCTGTCGACCGAGACCCCGGCGGCTTTCGTGGCGTTCGACCTGCTGGCTCTGGATGACCAGGCCCTACTGGACGTGGCACAGCGGGACCGTCGGCGGGCCCTGGAGGCAGTCGTCACCACCAACCACCGGGTTCATCTGACTCCCGGCACCTTCGACCGGTCCGTGGCCCAGGACTGGTTCCACCGATTCGAGGGAGCCGGGCTGGAGGGCGTCATGGCCAAGCCCGCCGACGGCCCCTACCAACCGGGTAAACGAACTCAGCTCAAAGTCAAGCACCTTCGCACCGCCGACTGCGTGGTCGCCGGGTTCCGGGAGCACAAGAACGGCGACGGTCCCGGGTCGCTCATGTTGGGTCTGTACGACGCCCAGGGTGCACTTCACCACCTGGGGGTTGCCTCCTCGTTCTCGGCCACCACCCGGGCCGAGCTGAGAACCTTCCTGGCCCCCTACGTCACCGAAGACTGGGCGGACCACCCGTGGGGTCGCTGGGCCGAGGCCGCCGCCCACCAGGAGGGCGGCCGACTCCCGGGCGGCCAGAGCCGATGGAACGCCACCAAGGACCTGTCATTCACGGCCCTGCGTCCCGAGCTGGTGGCTGAGGTGGCCTATGAGCGGGTCGACCACGGTCGATTCCGACACGGTGGACGGTTTCAACGGTGGCGCCCCGATCGCGACCCCCGGTCCTGCACGTTCGGTCAGCTCGAGGTCGTGACTCCGATCGAGCTGGGCGCCGTGTTCGGACCCGAGTCCGAGTGAACGGATCACCCGGGCCCACCGACCCAGTGGGGTCCCAACGACCCCGGCTGGTTGACGAAGGCGAGGTTTCGTCCATCAATGCTGGCCACCAGCCGGAGAGCTCCGCATCGCCGCCGCGCCGCCCCTGGACAGTTCTGTTGGCTGTCACGGTGGTCGCCGTCGCCGCCGCGGCGGCCCTGATGCTGGTACAACGCCCAGGTTCAGATCGGTCGCCGAGCCCTCCGCCCGGAGCCATCTCGGC
>CAUJFC010000167.1 GCA_963169755.1 Actinomycetota bacterium
CGACGCCGCAGCGCTCGCCCGCGCCGGTGCTGTGCTCGAGTCGCAGATCGATGACGTCCTCGACGTTTGGTACGGCTACGTCGGTGCCAACCCCCACCTCGTGCGGTCGTTCAACGGCGCCGACGGCCAACCATCAGGGGACTACCTGACCGCGGTGCGGGCCAGGTTCGGGCAGTGGATCCGCGACCTGTGCAACCGGCCTTGGGACCAGCAGTGGTTGAACTACCAGCACGAGATCGCCCGCCGCCACACCGACACGATGGGCGACACCGACCACGTCACCTCCGATCAGACCCACATCGCGCAGCGGTACCTGATCGCGTTCATCTGGCCGATCACCGCCACGATCCGACCGTTCCTCGCCAACGCCGGCACCGACGACGCCGACATCGACGCCATGCACACCGCCTGGTTCAAAGCCGTCACCTTGACGGTCGCGCTGTGGACCCAGCCCGACGACCCGACCCGTTGGTGACCCGGCGGGCCGGCGCGCAGGCGACAATGGGGCCATGAGCCACAGCGCCGACCTCGACCGCAAGGTGCTCGCCGCCGTCGAACGACTTGGTCGGGCGCTGCGCGCCGCGCGTCAAGACGTCGCCACCCGCCGCGAGGTGTCGCTGCTCGGTCTGAGTGTGATCGAGACGCTCGCCGATGGGCGGCCACGACGCGTCGGTGACCTCGCCGCTGAGCTCGACGTGTCCCAACCCACCGTCAGTGACGCCGTCACGGTCCTCGACAAGCGCGGCCTGATCCGACGCGACCGTGACCCCGCCGATCTGCGCAGCACCCTCGTCGCGCTCACCGACGACGGAGACCGCCTCGCTGCCGACACCACGGCCGAACTTGCCCCGCTGCTCGCGGCCGGGTCCGGGACCGATGCCGATCGGGCCACCACGTTGCGGGTCCTGCTCGGCGAGATCGCCCGACTGCAGGCCGCCGGAGTGATCACGGTCAATCGCAGCTGTCTCAGCTGCCGCCACTACCAACCGCCCGGACCGCGAACCCGCGCGCGATGCCTGCTCCTCGCCACCGCGCTCGCAGACCGGGACCTGCGCGTCGACTGCCCCGAACACGAACCGATCCCGGCCTGAACAACCGCGCGTCGACCGTCGCCCGGGTCACATCACGGCGACGACCGACATGACGACCAGGAACAGCACCACCCCGATCATCAGCAGCGCCGCGGCGAGCGGTGGGTGCGACGGCGCGTCACCGACTGGTGGGCGCCGTCGTCGAGGGTCGTCGGGTCGTGGCACTGGCGAGCGGTTGTTCATGGTGTTCGGCGGGGAGTGTGGCCGGTGAGACGCTTTCCCATGGCCCAGGCGAAACCGCGACCGCGCCCTCGGGCGGACTCGGTCATCGGTCCGTTCCAGCCACCGTCGAGGGTCCCGTCGAGAATCTCAGCTCTCCGACCCGTTCCGTTGATGAGGTTTTGTCGCGTGTCAGGATTTCCGAGACAGGTCCTGGTTTGGTGCTGACCTGAAGGAGATCACCGACTAACCCATACCCGCGACCTACCTCACCGGTCCGGCCGGACAGATCCGCGGCCGGCCCGAAGGGCGGTCTACGCAGGCGCCTTTGTGCCGTACTTGCGTTGAGCAGCTTGCTTGGAGACGCCGAGCATGACACCTATCTCCGACCATGATCGATGAGCTGCTCGTGCTTCCCGCACCCTCTCAGCGAGTTCGGCCTCGACGTGGTCGCGCTGTTGGGCGAGCTCGGCAATTCGACGTAGCGCTTCGGTGTCAACAGATCGGAGGTCTGCGTGGTCGACGGCATCAGCCCACGCCGTGAGTGCAGCAGCTCGTTCTGCTCGGGTCTTGGTCATGGTGACCACCACCCCTGGAGAAACTTCGATCGTGCGGGCATGGCATGGATCACAGCAGTTCCCTCCTCATCGTTGACGACACCGATCTCAAGCGGCTCGGCGTTCGTAGCCGGACCGATGTACACGGTGACGTCGAGGTCATCGGTCTCAAAATGCACGCCAGTGGTGCTGAAGAGCGTGGAGCATGTCTTCGTCGGAAACATCGTGCTTGCGGGCGCTCGCCTCGATGTCGACCACCCAGAGAGCCTACCGGGACCCTCCCGAGCGTCAACAGATATTGACGCTAGATCTCTAGGTTCGCGCCCAGCGAGAAGCAGCACATCTGTCAGACGCGATCGTCACGATTTCATTGGGGTTCGCGAGTCGGTACACACCGAGCATCACGTAGGTGGCTCTCCTCACCGTGAAACCCCGCCCCTCGAATCCCGGCAGGGCCGACTCCGGCCGCCCGGCCGCGACCTGAGCGCCAGTCCAGCCTGCGGGCTCTGCTTCTCTGTCCCCCCGGCTGGCCAGGGCGTCAGCAGCTAGGGATTAGCCCACACCCCACCCGGGTACAGCAACCCGATGCCACTGCCTGCTCAGGCCCCACAACCCGCGCTCTCCTCCGAACCACCCCGGCCATCGCCCCGCCGGCCACGGCCCCGCCGGCCTCGACTCCGCGCCCTCACGATGCTGATGGCCTTCAGTACGGGAGCCCTCCTGGGCGGCTGCGCCGACAAGCCCACCGAACCCACCGCCGCCTCGACCAGCACGCCCCACACCGTGGCGACCTCGACCTCCTCGACAGCTCCACCCACCACCACCCCCACCAGCCAGCCCCGCGGAACCTCCCCCTACCCTCCCGGCACCCCCGAACACGAAGTAGCCACCGCCTACATCGAGGCAATTCATGCTGTATATAACCGAATTCAGCATCCAGACCCCAACGACCCGTCAATTTTCACTTTTCACACGGGAAACAGCCTACGTAGTGTCATTGAGGACAACCGCCGACTCCTAGATTCCGGACAGGCAGCCAGACTCCCACCAAGCGGACCACCAGACGTTTTCATTTTGGATGTGAAGCTGCAGGGAAGCTCACATGCCAATGTAAAAGCCTGCTATGTCGACGCTACCCAGCTTTACGAGGTAGAGACAGGTGAAGTACTCAACGCAGATATCTCAATGTGGGAAATGTCTGCCACCATGATCCTGGAAGGGACCAGGTGGCTTCTCTCCGAAAATCTCATCGAACACCGAACAAAGAGATCGAAGGAATGCCCCGACTCCGAGTAGCGGCAAAAGCCGCAATCACAGCGGTAGTCCTGACTTCCACCGTCAACGCTCGAGGTCCTGCTGCTAGCGCAGACACCATCAGCGCCGCGTCCGGCTACGCAGATACGGTCGTTGTCAGTAGCTATTCCTCGGGGCATGGTGGCGGCGGGAGCCGCGGGGGTGGCACACGCGGTTATCACGGAGGCGGCCCCAGCTCCTCGACCACCGACACACCTGCCCTGTCACCAGGCACCAA
>CAUJFC010000168.1 GCA_963169755.1 Actinomycetota bacterium
CAGCGACGGTCTGATGACTGATGCCGTGCTTGGCAGCCAACGATCGCGTCGCCGAGTGTGTCGCGTCCTTCGGGGCTGACTCGAGGGCATCGATCACGATCTGCTCGACCACGTCATCGCTGATCGTGCGTCGCGCCCCCGGATGCGGTTCATCGATCAGGCCGTCGAGCCCGGACTCGGCAAACCGCTTGCGCCAACTCGACACCGTTGCTGGGTGACGTCGAAACCTTGCACCCCGACCGCAGGACCATCCAACGGCCAAGCTCAACTCACCCTCGCCATCGCGCTGCTCGTCACCGCGAAGCTCATCGACTGGCACCACCGGTGGAGCCCGGCGTAGCCACCTACTCGCGCAAGCTCTGATCTGACACTGGCGCCTTGTGCCGCTCCGGACATCGAACCGGGTGCCCGCGGGAGCTTCGGACTCACCGTCGCAGCGGACTATCGAACAGCCGACTCCCTTGCAATCACCGCGATACGGGCTACTCGATGCGCAGACCCGAGATGGCGCGGGCGATCACGAGCTGCTGGATCTGCTCGGTACCTTCGAAGATGTCGAAGATCTTGGCATCGCGGTGCCAACGCTCCACCGGGTACTCCCGGGTGTAGCCGTAGCCGCCCAGGATCTGGATGGCCCGTTCGGTCACCCACACCGCGACGCGACCGGCCTTGAGCTTGGACTGGCTGCCCTCGGCGTTCACGTACTTGCCGTTGCGGCTGAGCCAGGCGGCCCGGTGCACCAACAGGCGGGCGGCGTCGATCTCGGTGATCATGTCGGCCAGCATGAAGGCGATCGACTGGTTCATGATGATCGGCTTGCCGAAGGCTGTGCGCTCGTGGGCGTACTCCAGGGCGTACTCGTAGGCGGCACGGGCCACACCGATGGCCTGGGCGCCCACCGCCGGGCGGGTGGCCTCGAAGGTGGCCATGGCGGGCTGCTTGCCCGAGGACTCGGTCTTGGGCTTGTTGAGCGCCTCACGGGCCTTGGCCAGCTTCTCGTCGAGCTTGTCCTTGCCGCCCAGCAGGCACGAGCCGGGCACCCGGACGTCTTCGAGCACCACCTCGGAGGTGTGTGAAGCCTTGATGCCGTGCTTCTTGTACTTCTGACCCATCGACAGGCCGGGGGTGTTGGGCGGGACGATGAAGCTGGCCTGGCCCCGACCCTTGAGCTCGGGGTCGACCGCGGCCACCACCACGTGGACGTTGGCGATACCACCGTTGGTGATCCACGCCTTGGTGCCGTTGAGCACCCATTCGTCCTTGGCCTCGTCGTACACCGCCCGGGTGCGCAGTGAGCTCACGTCGGAACCGGCGTCGGGCTCGGACACGCAGAAGGCACCCAGCTTGACGTCATCGGCGGTGCCGTAGCACTGGGGCACCCACTCGAGCATCTGCTCGGGGGTGCCGTTGCCGGCGATACCGGCGGCAGCCAGACCCGAACCCATGATCGACAGGCCGATGCCGGCGTCGCCCCAGAACAGCTCCTCGATGGCCAGTGGCATGGTCAGCCCGGTGGAGTCGCCGATCATGGCCTGGGCCATGAAGTCGAAGCTGTAGAGGCCGATCTTGGCGGCCTCTTCGACGATCGGCCAGGGAAACTCCTCGCGCTCGTCCCACTCCTCGGCGGCAGGGCGAATCACGTCCTTGGCGAACTGGTGGACCCAGTCCTTGAGCTGCTCCTGCTCCTCGTTGAGGGCGAGGGAGAAATCTGCCATGTCTTTGACCTTCTTTGCGGAAGTTCGTCCGGCTGCCGCTCCCCAGCGGCCCGGATCGCTGTCACAGGTTACCGGTCGGTAACAAAGCAAAACTCTACGCTCTCGGCCGCTTCCTGCCAAGCCATCATCGCTGGAGTTTCCCCCGCAACCGCGGGCCGACCGGTCGGAGGGTCACTGCGATCGGCGCAGACTCGAACCGTCCGGAGTGTCGACGATCTCGAACCCGGCCTCGGCCAACTGGTCACGCAACGCGTCAGCGGTGACGAAGTCCCGAGCCCGCCGGGCTTCGTCGCGCCGAGCCAACAGGTCGGCCATCTCGGCGGGGATCTCGTCCAGTCCGACCACGTCGGCCGCCTCGGGGTCGGACGCGTCCGCCAGGCCGAATCCCAAGGCTCGGTCGAAATCGGCGTACAGGCTCCAACGATCCGCCGCGCTGAGCCCCGGTTCACGAACCACCGACGACACCACAGCCAGCGCCCGGGGGGTGTTGAGGTCGTCGGCCATCGCCTCCCAGAAGGCGCCCCGCAGTGATGCGGTGCGTTGCGGGTCGGGATCGGTGCCCGCAGCCTCGTCACGGGCCACCACCGCATGGTGGATCAATCGGCGCAGGGCGGTGTCGGCCGACCGAACCAGTTCAACGGTGAAGGCCTGCTGCTGGCGGTAGTGAGCCTGAAGGAAGAAGTACCGGAAGGCCAGTGGGCTGATCCCGGCCTCGACCAGGGTGTCGACCACCACCACGTGCCCTTTGGACTTGGAGATCTTCTCTCCACCGATGTCGAGGAACTCGTTGTGCATCCACACCGACACCCAGGGGTGTACGTCCAGGGCGCATTCGGTCTGGGCCACCTCGTTGGTGTGGTGAACCCGGACGTGGTCGATGCCGCCGGTGTGGATGTCGAAGCGCTCACCCAGGTGCTTGACCGACATGGCCGAGCACTCGATGTGCCAGCCCGGGAACCCTCGCCCCCACGGCGAGTCCCACTCTTGAAGGCGACGGGTACCCGCCGGGCTCAGCTTCCACAGGGCGAAGTCGGCGGGATGGCGCTTGTCGGTCACGTTCTCCACCCGACCGGTGGCCACCAGATCGTCCAGGTTCAGATGGGCGAACTCGGCGTATCGGGGAAAGGTCGAGACGTCGAAGTAGACCCCGTCGTCGATCACGTAGGTATGGCCCCGCGCCTCGAGGGTGGCGATCATGGCGATCTGTTCGGCGATGTGTTCGGTGGCTCGGGGAACCACATCGGGCTCCAGGCAACCCAGGCGGCGACGGTCGGTGGCCCACTGGTTGGTCCAGTGGGCGATGATCTCTTCGACCGATCGCCCCTCACGCTGAGCAGCCGACTCGACCTTGTCGTCGCCGGCGTCGGCGTCGTCGGTCAGGTGTCCGACATCGGTGATGTTGGTGACGAAGGTGACCCGATATCCGGCGGCCACGAGGACCCGGCGCAACAGGTCCGGGAGGAGCTGGCTGCGCATGTTGCCCAGGTGCTGGGGCCCGTAGACGGTGGGCCCGCAGGTATATATGCCCACCTGCCCCTCGACCAGCGGCTGGAAGTCGACCACCTCCCGCCGTCGAGTGTCATACAGCCGGATCGGTGGCACAACGGTCTCGCTCACCCCGCCATCTTGTCCGATCCACCCCACAAGGGCTCCCGCCCGGCATCTCCCCCACCTCCACCCCCCGACCGTTCTTGGGCAAGAACTGGTTGCCGGGCAGTCAGTTCTTGCCCATGAATCGCCAGGGCCTTGGTCGTTCGACCGTTCTTGGGCAGGAAGTGGTCGCCAAACAGCCAGTTCTTGCCCAAGAAGCGACCAGGCCCCGACTCGGGGCGCAACGGGTTCGGAGCGGTTCGGGGAGGGCCGGTACCTTGAGACGCCATGGGTCAGCCGATCGTCCCCGAAAAGCCCACGCTCGAAGGCCTCGAGGCCCGTTGGGGAACCCACTGGGAAGAGCGCCACACCTACCGCTTCGACCGCAACGCCGAGCGAGCCGGCGTGTTCTCGATCGACACCCCTCCCCCGACCGTGTCGGGCTCGCTGCACGTTGGCCACATCTTCAGCTACACCCACACCGACACGGTGGCCCGTTACCAGCGCATGACCGGCAAGGCCGTCTTCTACCCGATGGGCTGGGACGACAACGGCCTGCCCACCGAGCGCCGGGTCGAGAACTTCTACGGCGTGCGTTGCGATCCATCGGTGGCCTATGTCGAGGGCTACCGGCCTCCGGCCCAAACCGCCAAGAAGCGCCAGGACTTCGAGGCCATCAGCCGACGCAACTTCATCGAACTGTGCGAAGAGCTCACCGCCACCGACGAGCAGGTGTTCGAGGACCTGTTCCGCCTGGTGGGACTGTCGATCGACTGGAGCCACACCTACACCACCGTGGGCGAACGCGCTCAACGCATCAGCCAGCGGGCGTTTCTGCGCAACCTGGCCCGGGGAGAGGCCTACTCCCAGGAGGCCCCCAGCCTGTGGGACACCACCTTCCAGACGGCGGTGGCCCAGGCCGAACTGGAGGATCGGGACCGGCCCGGCGCCTACCACGACCTGGCCTTCCACCGCACCGACGGCGGAGGCGACGTGGTCATCTCGACCACCCGGCCCGAGCTGGTGGTGAGCTGTGTGGCCCTGGTGGCCCACCCCGACGACGAGCGCTACCAGCCGCTGTTCGGATCCACGGTGACCACACCGGTGTTCGGGGTGGAGGTACCGGTCAAGGCCCACCCTCTGGCCGAGCCCGACAAGGGAACCGGCATCGCCATGATCTGCACCTTCGGCGACCTGACCGACGTGATCTGGTGGCGTGAGCTGAACCTGGAGACCCGGGCCCTGCTGGGCAAGGACGGCCGCTTCCCGACCGAACCCCCCGAGTGGCTGACCACCGACGAGGCTCGGGCCGCCTACGCCCGCTTCGCCGGCAAGGCAGCGGGCGGCGCCCAGGCCCAGATGGTCGAGCTGCTCACCGAGTCGGGCGAGCTGCTGGGCGAGCCCAAGAAGATCACCCACCCAGTGAAGTTCTACGAGAAGGGCGACAAGCCCCTGGAGATCGTGACCACCCGTCAGTGGTACATCCGCAACGGCGGACGCGATGCCGACCTGCGCGACACCCTTTTGGCCCGGGGCACCCAACTCACCTGGCACCCCGAGTACATGCGCCACCGCTACGACAACTGGGTGGGCGGGCTGAACGGCGACTGGCTGATCTCGCGTCAACGGTTCTTCGGAGTGCCCATTCCCCTCTGGTACCGCCTGGACGCCGAGGGGCGCCCCGATCACGACCACCCGATCGTGCCCGACGAGGCGTCGCTACCCGTCGACCCCCAGTCCCACGTACCTCCGGGCTTCAGCGCCGACCAGCGCGACCAGCCGGGCGGATTCAGCGGCGACCCTGACGTGATGGACACCTGGGCCACCTCGTCACTGACCCCCCAGATCGCTTGCGCCTGGGAAGAGGACGCCGATCTGTTCTCGCGGACCTTCCCCATGGACGTGCGGCCTCAAGCGCACGAGATCATCCGAACCTGGCTGTTCTCGACCGTGGTGCGCTCGCATTTCGAGCACGACACCGTGCCGTGGGCCAACGCCGCGCTGTCGGGGTGGATACTCGACCCCGACCGCAAGAAGATGTCCAAGTCCGTGGGCAACGTGGTGGTACCCACCGACCTTCTCGAAGCCCACGGCGCCGATGCCGTGCGCTACTGGGCAGCCAGTGCCCGTCCGGGTACCGACACCGCCTTCGACGCCGGCCAGATGAAGATCGGCCGTCGCCTGGCCATCAAGATCCTCAACGCATCCAAGTTCGCCCTAGGTCTGGGACCGGCGCCAGCCGGGGCCACCGTGACCGCGGCACTGGACCGGGCCATGCTGGCCGAACTGGCCTCCCTGGTCGACGACGCCACCCGAGCCTTCGACGCCTTCGACTACGCCCGGGCATTGCAACGCACCGAGGAACTGTTCTGGCGGTTCTGCGACGACTACTTGGAGTTGGTCAAGGTCCGGGCCTACGGCTCGGACAACCCCAGCGATGACGGCGCCACCTCAGCCCGAGTGGCCCTGCGGGTGGCGCTGTCCACCCTGCTGCGCCTGTTCGCCCCGTTCCTGCCCTATGTGACCGAAGAGGTCTGGTCGTGGTGCCGGGGCGACGATGAGCCTCTGGAAGGCTTCGAGGCCGAGTCGGTCCACCTGGCCCGCTGGCCCAACGGCGACGAGTTGCGGACCCTGTCGGGCCCTCGTGATGTGAGCGCCGATGTGTGGGCGGTGGCCGGCGAGGTCCTCGGTCGGATCCGCAAGGCCAAGTCTGACGCCAAGGTGTCGATGCGCGCCGAGGTGGCCACCGTCACGGTCACCGATACACCCGATCGCTTGGACGCCTTGCGCTCGGCCTCCGCCGACGTGTGCGACGCCGGCCGGGTGGCCGACCTTCGCACCGAAACCGTGGCTGAGGGGGCCGAACCTTCCGTGGTGGTGGAGCTGGTAGACCAGTCCGACCCTGCCGCCTCGGCTGCCGACTGAAGTGACGACTCACTCGGCCGCCCCGGCTGCTGGCTGAGGCCCCGTGAAGCCCGGGTCCAGCGGCCCACGGCGCGACGGGTGGCTGACCGACCCCCACCCCAACCGCTTGGCCGAGAACCATCCGCAACGGGCCGAGATCCTGGGCGCCCACCAGCGGGCGGTGGCCATGGCCATGTCCACCTACCGAGACCCCGAGACCGGCGCGTCAGTGTTCACCGCCACCTATCTGGCCGAGCGGGGCTACTGCTGCAGCCAGGGATGCCGACACTGCCCGTGGGAAGGAGCTGGCGACGCGCCCGAGAGTGACTGACCAGAGCCGACGGACCGGTCAGATCTCGGCGACTGGGCGCTGGCCGATGTCAGTGCAGGAAGGCGCTGGCGTCGTTGCCCAGACCCAGAAGCACCACCAGCACGGCGCCCACGATGAACCCGGCGATGATCGGCGCCAGTACCCACGCCTCCCCACCCGATGAGTGGTCGTCGTGGTGATCGTCGTGCCCGTGGCCGTGGTCATCGTGACCATGCCCGTGATCGTCGTGAGGCTCGTGACCGTGATCGTCGTGGGAATCGTGACCGGACGCCATGTTCCAAGCTTCGCTCAGCGGGTCGGGGGCGCGCCACCCGGGCGCACGAAGGTCGAGGGCGGCAACTCGATCCCCGCCTCGGTCAACTTCTCTGCGATCCGCACCCGCAACAGCCGGCTCACCCGCCACTGTGCCCCCGGACGGGTCTTACCCTGAACTCGGATGGTGGCGGCGTCGGGCCCCAGATACTCCAACCCCAGAACCTCGGGCACGTCCAACACGTCGGGTTTGGCGACGTCGGTGGCCCACACCTCCTCGGCGGCTTCGGCAATCACCGACGCCGCCCGCTCGAGGTCGGCGGTGGGGGCAACGGCCACGTCGAGCACTGCGCGGGCCCACTGCTGGGACTTGTTGCCCACTCGGCGGATCTCGCCGTTGGGGACGTGCCAGACCGTGCCGTTCTGGTCGCGAAGTCGGGTGACCCTCAGCGTCACCAGTTCGACGGTGCCCGACGCTTCTCCCACGTCGATCACGTCACCCACCCCGAACTGGTCCTCGATCAGCATGAACATGCCCGATAGGAAGTCGCGGACCAGGCTCTGGGCTCCGAAGCCCAGAGCCACACCTACCACCCCGGCTCCGGCGATGATCGGCCCCAGGTTCAGGCCCGCCGCCCCCAGGATGTAGATGATGGCGAAGGTCCAGATGACCCCGCTGGAGACGCTGCGCAGCACCGCCGCGATGGTTTGGGCCCGGGCGGCTGCCCGGATGTTCACCTCACCGGTGTTCAGAAACACCCCCGGGGTTCGGGCCCGGAGCTTTTCAAGCCGACCGGACTCGGCGGCTCCCTCCACCCGGTTGGCGAAGCGCCGGATTGCTCGGCGCACCAGCCGGTTCAGAAGGAACGCCCCGATCAGTACCACCAGGATCTGGGTGACCGGTCCGGTCATCCAGTCGGCCGCCTCGGCCAGCCCCACTGACCCGGTGGTATCGATGACCCACCGACAAACCACCCCAGGCTTGTCGCCACACGCCTCCAAGAGGAGGGCGGCCGAGGCAGGGTCGGCGGCCGCCATCACCCCTCGGTGGTGTCGGTGGAAGCCTCGGTGGTGGTCGAACCGCCGGCCTCCGCGGCCTCAGTGGTCTCGGTCGCAGCCGTGGTCTCGG
>CAUJFC010000169.1 GCA_963169755.1 Actinomycetota bacterium
GAACGTCTTTGGGGTTGAGGCCCATGCGCTCCCACACCTCCTGCTGGAGGAAGCGGTCTCGCATGCGAACGGCCGCCTCGAACGCGAACTCCTGGCGTTCCATGAGCTCGGCCGACGAGAGCTCGCCGTAGTACTCCTGGAGGCTCAGCACCCCGAAGGCCACATGGCGGGCCTCGTCGCTCATCACATAGCGCAGGAGCTGCTTGAGCAGGGGCTCGGTGGTCATCTGGTGCATGAACCCGAAGGCGGCCAAGGCCAGGCCCTCGACCATGATCTGCATGCCCAGGTAGGTCATGTCCCAGCGTGAGTCCTCGATGATGTCCTCGAGCAGCAGACCGAGATGGGCGTTGAGGGGGTAGTGACCGTTGAGCTTGGAGTCGAGGTACCGGGCGAACACCTCGACGTGGCGGGCCTCGTCCATGACCTGGGTGGAGGCGTAGTACTTGGCGTCGATCCACGGCACGGTCTCGACGATCTTGGCCGTGCAGATGAGAGCCCCCTGCTCACCGTGCATGAACTGGCTGAGGCTCCAGTTCTGGAACTCCATGCCCAGGTTCACCCACTCCTTGTCTCCCCACTTGGCGAAGGGGGTGTGGGCCAGGTCCAGGTTCTCGAACCCACCGGCCAGGGCGGCGTTGTTGCGAGCCACTTCCTCCTGGTCGACCACGGTGTCCCAGGGAAGGTCGGTCTCGCCGTTCCACATCGACACCTTGGCCTTCTCATACAGCTTGTTGAGAGCCGGCCGTGCTCCCTTCTCGTAGTCCCACGTGAAGATGGCGTCGGCGTTGTCACGCACGGCGCGGATCGATTCCTCGCGGTCAGGGGCCGACACCGAGAGGATGGCCTCGAGGTCGTTGATGTCGGAACGGCCGATCAGGTCTTTGGTGGTGGACATTGGGGGTCAGCTCCTGGGAGTTGGGGTGGACAGATCAGAGGGCGGCCACCGCATCCACCGGCGACACTGCCCGAGTGGAAGCGACGGGAAATGCGGGCATCAGGAACGACGACACCAGCCGGTGAGCGTCGTCGATCAGACCCAGATCGACGGAGGGATCGGGGTTGAACAGGTAGGTGAGAAAGGTGCGGGCCGCCCATTCGGCCAACCAGGCAGCACGGCCCGGATCCACGAAACGGGCGAGATGGGGTCCGACCGACGCGGAGACATGGCGGTAGAGCCTGTCGACCTGGCGGAAGCCGAGGAAGGGCAGGAGCAGTTCGGGCTCGTGAGCCAGCACGAACTGGGCGGCCGGATGATCACGGAGCAGGCGGGTGGCCACCACCAGCGCACGGGTCAGCGCATCGTCCAGATCGTCGGCCTCGTCGATGGCCTCCACCACCGACTCGATGTAGGTGCCCAGTTCTCTGACCCCCAGGGCGGTGAGCAGTTCTTGCTTGCCCCCCGGGAAGGTCCGGTACAGCGAAGCCCGCGAGCAACCGGCCTGCTTGGCGATGTCGGCCAGCGATGTCTTGGTAACCCCCCAGCGGGCCACCAACACCACCGCGGCATCGAGGATCCGCTCGTCCAGCGCCGAGTGGGTGTCGGTCAGATCGACCACACCTTCGCGGGCACCCATGCTCATCCCCATCAATGAGACACTAGGAATCTCTTTGTCTCATCGTCAACGACAGTCGCTGTGAATTCAGTCACCATTCCGACCCCTCCGGTAACCGCCGCCCACCCCGGTGGGTCAGTGGTCTGATTCACCTACCCCGCTGACCCACCGCTTGGGTCGGCAAGAATCCCCACCAACAGTTCCTCTCGGACCAGACGACGCACCTCCACGGGGTCCGTCAGATCCCACATCCCACCCGAGATGATGAAGCTCAGACCCATTCGGCTCAGCCAGTCCGCCGCCTGTTCGGCATCGACCCCCGGACAGAGCACCTCGCTCTCGAGACGCTCGGCGAAATAGCCGCTCACCGCCGCCTGAACCAGAGGGGCCGACCGGGTGAGCTGGGGCAGGAGTCGCTCAGGCTCGGTCTCGAGGACCTTCTGGAGCACCTCGTGCTGGTCGACGGCGCGGTGAGCGTGCACCAAGGCCCGCTCCAGCAGGGTCGGGAAGTCGGGGGCGTCGGCCACCGCCTCCGCCAGGTCGTTGAAGAACTGAGCCACCGCCCAGGTGATGGCCTCGGCGATCAACTGCTCCCGCCCATCGGCGAAGTGGCGGTACACGGTGGCTCGTGCCACCCCTGCCTCGCGGGCCGCGTCATCGACGGTGGTCTTGGCGATTCCGTAACGCCCCAGGCACACCACGGTGGCGGCCAGGATCCGGCTCCGCGCGTCATCGGTCACCCTCATGACATTACGGGCACCCACCGCTACCCCATCTCGATCACATAGGGATCGGCTCGGGCTCACGGGCCCGGCGTCGCAGGATGAGGGGATAGCCGACCACCGCCACCGTGGTGAAGATGAACCACTGCACCGCATAGGAGAAGTGCGGCCCCTCGTCCATGGTGGGGGCGGGAAGCGGTGCGGGCTGGCGGTCCAGGTCAGGCGCCGGGTCCTGGGTGAGCATCTGCACGTAGAACGGCAACAGGTCGATGTCGACTTGTTTGTCGAGGCGACCGATGTCGGCCCGGGCCAGGTCGGTGAGGGTGCCCTCGGCGGGGTCCTGCGACCCGAACGCCCCCCTGGTCTCGGTCAGGCGCACCAAGCCCGTCACGGTCACCGGCCCCTCGGGAGCAGCGGCGGCAGCGGGTACCTCGTGGAGGTCGCCCAGGTTGGGGATCCAGCCTCGGTTCACGGTGACCGCAGTGCCATCGGCCAACTCCAGCGGTGTCAACACCCAGGCCCCTGGGGCTCCGTCGAGGCTGCGAGACCGCACCAGTACCTCGTCGTCCACCAAATAGGTGCCGTGGGCTACGACCCGCCGGTACTCGAGGTCGGGGGCCGCGGCGAAGTCACCGGGAGCCGCCAGACCGGTGACGTCCACCGGCGAGGCCGCGGTGCGAGCCGCCACCCTCTCATTGCGATCCCGCTTCTCCTGGAGGCGGCTGAGCTGCCAGAACCCGGCGCTGACCATGGCGGTGACCAGCGCGAGCACGAAGAGGTGAGAGACGATCCACCGGGGGCGGAGCGCGAACCGGTAGCTGGCCACGGTTGGAGGCTACGGCCGCAACCCACCAGGCCCGCCAAAAACCCGCCCC
>CAUJFC010000170.1 GCA_963169755.1 Actinomycetota bacterium
ACCACCCAACGACAGTTCGAGGTGCCGCGCCCAGCGAAAGGTGCGGTGCACCGGGTAATCGAGGTCGACGCCGATACCGCCGTGCAGGTGCTGGGCGGCGTGGGTGACCCGGTGTGCTCCGTCGGCCGCCCAGAACTTGGCGATGGCCAGTTCTTCGGCAGCATCCATTCCGGCGTCGAGCCGCCAGGCGGCCTGGCGGGCGGTCAGTCGCACCGCCTCGGTGTCGATGTAGGCATCGGCCGCCCGGTGGGCCACCGCCTGGAAGGTGGCGATGGGCGACCCGAACTGGCGACGTTCGCTGGTGTAGCCGGCGGTGATCCGCAGGGCGGCTTCACACACCCCCGCCTGAAGAGCGCACAGGGCGGCGATCCCTCGCTGCTCGATCCAGGCCGTCACCTCGGCGCCGCCGTCGACCTCTCCCACCACGTCGTCGTCTCCCACTGCCACGTTGTGGAAGGTGAGGGTGGTCAGCGGCTCCAGATTGCTCGACACATTGCGCTCGGCCACCACGCCGTCGGCCCCGGGATCGACCAGGAACACGCTGGATGTGCCGTCGCCGGTGCGGGCCGGTACCAGCACTCGTCGGGCCAGATGGGCTGAGGGAACCAGCACCTTGGTACCCGACAGTGACCAGCCCTCACCAGAGCGCACCGCGGTGGTGGCGGGCACGGCGGGTGCCAGCCCGTCGCCCCCCTCGCTCAGGGCGGCGGTCAACACCACATCTCCAGCAACCACCCCGGGCAGCCAGGCGGCCTGCTGAGCCTCGGTGCCGAAACGGGCCAGGGGCATGGCTCCCAGAGCCACGGTGGCGTAGAGGGGAACCGGCGCCACGTTTCGTCCCACCTGTTCGAGGATCAAGGCCAGTTCGAACAGCCCGAACCCGCCGCCACCGTGAGCTTCGGGCAGGCACAGGCCGATCAGGTCGGCCTTGGCCAGCTCGGACCACAGGGACCGGTCGAACCAGTCGCCCGAAGGGTCGGCCTCGACCTCTCGGACCCGCTCGGGGGTGGATCGCTCGGAGAGGATCTGGGCAGCCAGTTCGGCCACCGCGCTCTGTTCGTCGCTGAGGGTGAAGTCCATGGTGGTGCCTCCTTACATCCGGGGGGTGCGGGGCATCGAGAGACCGAACATGGCGATCAGGTCCCGCTGGATCTCGTTGACCCCACCACCGAAGGTGAGGATGGTGCTGCCCTGGAAACCACGGTCGAGGCGCGAGGCCAAGGCGGCGGCCGGTGACCCGGCAGTGAGCGCCGAACTCTGACCCACGATCTCCATGAGGAGCTGGTAGGCGTCCAAGAAGAACTCGGTGCCGAACACCTTGATCGAGCTGGCGTCGGCCGGGTTGACGGCCTCGCCCGCCGCTTCGGTGGCCGCCACCTTCCAGTTGAGCAGGGTCAGGTATTCGATGCCGGCCCGCACCCGGGCCAGGTTCACCTGAACCCACTCCTGGTCGATCACCCGACGACCGTCAGCCAGCAGAGTGTCACGAGCCCAGGTCACCACGTCCTCGTAGTTGCGCTCGATCATCCCCGGCGGGGCCAGCCCCACCCGCTCGTAGTTGAGCTGGTTGACGATCAGGTTCCAGCCGCCGTTCAGCTCACCGATGATGGCCGAGTTCGGCACCCGCACATCGTCGTAGAAGGTGTTGAACGTGCTGGCGTTCACCATGGTGTGGATCTTGGAGTAGCTGTAACCCGGGTCGGTGGTGGGCACCGCGAAGATGGTGATACCGCGGTGTTTGGGGGCGTCGGGGTCGGTTCGGGCCGCCAGCCAGACGTAGTCGGCGTAGCTGGCCAACGAGGTGAAGATCTTCTGGCCGTTGATCACCCACTCGTCACCGTCGCGCACCGCCGTGGTGGTGAGGGAGGCCAGGTCGGTCCCCGACTCGGGTTCGGTGTAGCCGATGGAGAAGTGCAGCTCGCCGGCCAGGATCCGGGGCAGGAAGAAGTCCTTCTGCTCCTGGTTGCCGAACTGCATGATGGTCTGGCCCACGGTGTTGATCGACAGGAACGGGGTGGGGGCACCGGCCCGCCACGACTCGTTCATGAAGATGAACTGCTCCACCGGGCCGAAGCCACGGCCGCCGTACTCCTCGGGCCAGCCGGCCCCCAACCAGCGGTCGCGCCCCATCTGGCGGACCGCCTCCAGGCACGCCGGATCACCGGTCTCTCCAGCGAAGGACGCGGCAGTGACCTCGGGGGTCATCAACTTCTCGAAGTACGAGCGGAGCTCAGCTCGGAGAGCCTCCTGCTCGGGGGTGTAGGCGATGTGCAACTCTGCTCCTGACGGGTCCCCGGAAAACTGGAACACGTTCTAGCAGAGGGCTCCGTCGACCCTCACAGCCGAGAGGGGACGATCGCAGCGCGGCCTTCAGCCGCTGGTCACCGCCCGGCAGGCCTCGGCCATCTTGGGGCCGAAGCTGGGCCGGGCACACCAGGTGTGACCCTCCTCCACCTGAATCACCTGGGCGTGGGGAATCGACAACAGCAGCCGGAGCTGTTCATGGGCGGGTACCGCCCGGTCGTTACCGGTGACCACGATGGCGGTGGGTACGTCCACGTACTTCAGCCAGTTGCGCGAGTCGTAGTTGCCTATGGCTGCCAGTGCCTCCACCACCATGCGGGGGTCATTGCGACGCATCTCGGCCGCGGCCCACCCGGTGAAGCTCTGGGGCCGGGCCCGGACCTCTTTGGGGATCTGACGCTGGAGCGGCATGAGGGGGATGCGGGTGGCCATCTGACCCACCCTGGTCGAGCCGGCCATGACCGTCATGGCGGTCACGAAGCCCATTCGTTCCCGCACACCGGGCACGAAGCGGTTGCTGGTGGCACAGAACACCAACCCCGACACCTTCTCGGGGTGACGGTGCCACAAGAGCTGAGCGATCGGCCCACCCATCGAGTAACCGGCGGCCACTACCGGCCCAACCTCGAGGACGTCGAGCAGGGCCGCCACGTCATCGGCGCAGTCGGCCAAGCGGAACCGACTCCAGGTGCGGATCCCCCGGCCGTGGCCCCGCATGTCGGGGGCGATCACGTTGAAGTGACGACTGAGAGGCTCGAAGGCCTGGAACCAGTTGAGACCGGCCGAGGCGATCAGCCCGTGGAGCAGCACCACCGTGGGCGCACCGGGCGGACCGGCCACCTCACGAACGAAGGTGGTGCCCCGCCCCGGTAGCTCCACCCGACGCCCCAACGGAATGGGGGGACCACCGAAGGAGTCCCGTTCCACCATCACCTGTGCCATGAGACACAGCGTACGGGCCCGAGCGGATTGGTGCGCTCTTCGTCGCTGACAGGCCGCGCCACCGCTGCGGGTCGGTCAGAATGCGACGACCAGCCAGACCCTGCAAGGAGCCAGCCAGCGTGGCAGACCACCCCGTACGCGACACCATCAACCTGGTCAGCGGTGCCTGGTGGGGAACCAACCCCCACGACGACCTCACCTGGATGCGGGCCAACGCCCCCCTCTACTGGGATGGTCAGGTCTGGGGCGTGAGTCGCTACGCCGATGTGAAGGCGGTCTCCAAGGACCCCGATACCTTCTCCAACGCCCAGGGAATCCGACCCGATTCGGGTCCCATGCCGATGATGATCGACATGGACGACCCCGCCCACTTCCAGCGTCGCAAGTTGGTCAACCGGGGGTTCACTCCCAAGCGGGTGCGCGACCGCGAGGCCGAGATCCGGGCAGTGTGCGACCAGATCATCGACCGGGTGGCCGAGCGGGGCGAATGTGACTTCGTGTGGGACATCGCCGCTCCCCTGCCCCTGATCATGATCGGCAACGACTTGGGGGTGGCTCCCGAGGACCGACAGCAGCTCCTGGAGTGGAGCGACGCCATGCTGTGTGCCCTCACCGGAGATCCCGAACACGTCGCCCGGGCGGCCGGCGCCTTCGGCGGCTACAGCGACTACGCCACCAAGGTGATCGCCGATCGGAAGTCGTCTCCCCGCGACGACCTGATGAGCGTGCTCTGCCACGCCGAGGTCGACGGCGACCAGCTCGACCACCAAGAGTTGATCTTCGAGTCGCTGCTGATCCTCATCGGGGGAGACGAAACCACCCGGCACGTGATCTCGGGTGGCGGCTGGCAGGTGCTGCACCACCGAGACCAGTGGGAACAGATGGTGGCCGACCCCTCCCTGGTGACCGGCGCGGTCGAGGAGATGCTGCGCTGGGTCACCCCCATCAAGAACATGGCCCGCGCCGCCACCGTTGACACCGAGCTGGGTGGGCAGCACATCGAGGCCGGCCAGAAGCTGTTGTTGCTCTACCCGTCAGCCAACCGCGACGAGGCGGTGTTCGAAGACCCGTTCCGCTTCGACATCCACCGCTCACCCAACGACCACGTGGCCTTCGGGTTCGGCACCCACTTCTGCCTGGGTAACAGCCTGGCCCGCCTGGAGCTGCGGGTGATGTTCGAACAGTTGCTGACCCGCCTCCCCGACCTCGAACTGGTCGAAGCCGAGGAGCCGAGCTACCGGGCCGCCAACTTCGTGAGCGGTTACGAGTCGATGCCGGTGCGCTTCACCCCCACCGCCACGGTGGGGTGAAGCGCACCGACCCGACCGACATTCAGGCGATGGGAAGGTTGGCCCGAGGGGTGCCGTCACTGTCAACCACCACCACCTCGCTGGTGGTCACCAGACCCCATCCGTCGGTGGCGGGGATGATGCGGGTCACCGGCTCAGCGGCTGTGACCGCGATGCGCTGGTCCACCACCAACCGACCCCCCTGCATGGCCAGCACCACCACCTGACTTTCGATCTGATAGCTGCGGCCTACCTCGTCGCAGCCGGCCACGCCACAGATCACATCCTCGGGTGAACCGACCAGGGGACCACCCCAGGACGTGGCCGGCACGGCGAAGCGGCCGCCTCCCAGGTTCACGAAGGCGTGATGGTCGTAGGTGACCGGCGAGTCGTCGCCCAACACCACCGAGTCCACCAGCACCGGGGCGGCAGGATCGGAGACGTTGAACAGCTTGGCCGACGCCCGACCTGATTCGTCGGGTCCGAAGCCCACCACCTCGGTGGCCGACATCGGGTGCAGATAGGCGCTGAAGCCGGGGAGCTTCAGGTCTCCCACCACCCGGGGATTGGCGGGATCCGCCAGGTCGACCACGTAGAACGGATCGGTCTGGAGGAAGGTCACCGCGTAGGCGGTGGTGCCGTCGAAACGGATTCCGTAGAGGGTCTCACCCGGCAGACCGAACCGGGGGGTACGCCCCACCTGGTCCAGAGACCCCTCGGTGTCGAGCACCACGATCTCGTTGAGGGGCTCACCCGGATCAACGACCGGCGGCTCCGACTCGACCACGGTGGGACCCGGCACGATGGTCTCGGGAACAACGGCGTCGGCCACCGGTTGGTCCGGTTCAATCGCCGCCGAACTGGAGACCGGTCCCACCGCCTCGCTCATGGGTTCCTCGAACACCACGCCGCCATTGCCGATACCTCCGTCTCCCTCGAGCGGAATGGGGCGTCCGAAGCCTCCGTTGCCCACCGTCACCGCCACCCGCAGGAACCCGTCGTGTTCGGACAGCGAGAAGTCGTTGAGTAGAGACCCGGCGACCAGCCCCGACCCGGTGTGGGTCAGAGTCGCCAGGTCGAAGCGGTGCAGACCGGTGCTCTGGTCGCCGGTGGACTCATCCCAGGTGGGGGTGGCCACGTAGGCCGCCCCGGCCGTGACGTGGGCCAGGCTCCCGGCCCCCACCACCTCGGTGGAACGAACGGGAGTCAGCTCACCGTTCACCGGCAGCACCGCCAACAGGGTGGCCACCGGCTGGGCGGGTCCGGCGGGGTGCAGCACCTGATCGCAGGGCACCGGCTCTCCGGCGAAGGGAAGAGACATGCCATTCATCGGCTCGTCGGGCATCGCCGCCGAGTCTTCGTCACCACGCGCCAGGTCAAAGGCCACCGGATGATCGAAACCGTCGGCGGCCACCACCAGCAGCTCACCGCCCTGACGACGGGCGGCCACCAGATTGCCGGCAACCGACCAGGTGCCCTGGGCCGTCAAATCCGAGTCGGAGACCCCGAATCGGGCCACCTCTACCCGCCCGGAATCGCCGGTGCCCACTGCCCATGCCACCCCGGCGTCGGCGTCATAGGTCACCTGAGCACCCCACGGAACCACGGTCCGAGCGACGATGGACGCCGCGCCCAGGTCGACCACCGCCAGGGTCTGGCCCCCTACCACCAGGGCCCGGTCGCCGCCCAGACGCTCCACCAGATCGGGTTCGTCGATCCCCTCGACCACCACGTTGGTGCCGTCACCCTCGGGCGCTTGGGTGGCGGAATTGTCGGCGGGCGCCGACGATTCCCGCTCGGCCACCGCCCCCGCACCGTCAGCAGCGGTGGCACCGACGGCGGCGTCAGGACTGGCGGCCACCGTCGACTCGACACCGGCCGCCGCCAGTGGCGCCCCCACCTCTTCGAAGGTCTCAGAGCCCGAGGCGTCACGCCCCCAACCTTCCAACTCGGCGCACGACTCGAAGCGCGCCAGACCCGACGCCGCCACCGGCGTGTCACCCCCCAACACCACAACTCCAGCCACCAGGGCGGCGGTTGCCGTTGCGGCCAACACCCCGATGATCCCCCGTCGGGGACGACTCGTTGGATTCAAGGACTCGTTCATGCCGATTCAGACGTCGGGCAGGGGTGATCGGTTCCCGAATCGGTGGAAATCGTCGACCTCAGCTCGAGAGCTGCTCCTCGGCGGTCGCCCGGGCCCAGCGGTAGTCGGCCTTGCCGGCCGGTGATCGAACCACCTCATCGACCAGCACCAACTTCTTGGGAAGCTTGAAGCCCGCCAGCGAGTCGCGCAGCTGGTCACGTAGCTCATCGAGGCTCGGCGGATCGGAGGGATCGGTCGGAGCGACCACCGCGGTGACCACGCTCCCCCACCGCTCGTCGGCCACCCCCACCACCAGTACGTCAGCCACCTTGGGGTGTTCGATCAGGCGGGACTCGACCTCCTCGGGGAACACCTTCTCGCCCCCGGTGTTGATGCACTGAGATCCCCGTCCCAGGAGTTGGATGGTCCCGTCGGCCTCGACCGTGGCCACGTCACCGGTGAAGCAGTACCGCACACCGTCGACCTCCACGAAGGTGGCGGCTGTCTTGTCGGGGTCGTTGAGATAGCCGACTGGGAGGCGACCGCTGTTGGCCACCCGCCCCTCCTGGCCGGATCCAGGCTCCACGTCGTTCAGGTTCTCGTCGAAGACCCGGGTGCCCGGAGCCGGAGCGAACCGGGCCAGACCGGTCACCACGTCGCCGGCCTGGAGGCGCTGGGACCCCTGTACGCCGCTCTCGGATGACCCGAACCCGTCCACGATGGCCCGACCGGGGAACAACTCGGCCAGTCGGGTCTTGAGCCCGGGCGACATCGGCCCACCCCCGTTGGACAACGCCATCAGGGCTGAGGCCTGCCAGCGGTTGGGGTTGGCCTCCCAGGCCGAGACCAGTGGCCGGCCCACGGCGTCGCCGATCACCGTCAGCGAGTTGACACCTTCGGCATCGACGGTGTCCCAAACCGCCTCGGGGTCGAGCCGTCCGGGCATCAGCACGCTGGTTCCCCCCGCCAGCATCCACGACCACACCGTCCACTGGGCGGCGGCGTGCATGAGGGGGGCCAGCGGCATGTAGACGAAAGCGGGCACCATCCGGTCGACCAGTTCGGCTGGAGAGGCGACCGGCCCCATCAACCGCATCGGGTCCCCACCGCCGATGCAGGCGAAGAAGGCGTCCTCCTGGCGCCACACCACCCCCTTGGGACGCCCGGTGGTGCCACCGGTGTACATCAGGTAGTGGTCGTCGCCCGAGCGGCCCGGCGTCACCACCGGGTCGGGTGAGGAGGCGGCCAACGCCTCCTCGTAGGCGACGGCGCCCGGCAGGTCGGCCTCGGCGCCGTCCACGGTTTCGGGAGCGGGGTCGTCGACCACCAGTACCGACTTCATGTCAGTGAGCAGATCCGAGACGCTGGCCACCTGAGCCGTGAGGGTGCGGTGGGCTAGGAGGGCCGCCGCACCCGAGTCCTCCAGCAGGTAGCGGAGTTCCTCGCCGGTGTAGCGGTGGTTGATGTTGACCGGCATGGCCCGCAGCGAGAAGGCAGCGATCATGGCCTCGATGTAGGCCTGGTCGTTGCGCAAGAACAGGGCCACCCGGTCGCCGGGACCCACGCCGGCGTCCCTCAGATGGTGGGCCAGGCGGTTGGCTCGCTCGGCCAGTTCCCGGTAGGTAGGCCGCTGAGGACCACACACCAGGGCCGTCCGATCGGGCACCCGTGGCCAGATCGACTCCCACAGGTCAGCGAAGTTCCAGGTGGCCGACGGTGGCAGAACAGCCTCGGTGCTCTGGCCGTTCATTTCTGCGGCCTCAGTCCCCTCAGTCATGTCTGACAGTGTGTCAGAAACGTCCCCGACCATTCCCCGGAAGTAATCTGACGAACCGTCAGATCGCGCCCCTGCGCAGCCCACCTCGGGCACCCGATGACCGCCGGACCAGACCCCGACTCGACTGAGGAACCCACCATGACCAGCCCCGCCGCCACCGGTCCCCTTGCGGGGGTGCGCATCATCGAGAGCTCGATGCTGGGCCCCGCCGCCATCACCACCGCCCTGGCCGACATGGGGGCCGAGGTCATCAAGGTGGAAACCCCCTCAGGCGACTACATCCGCCAGATGACCTGGCCCATCGTGGAGGGCGTGTCGCTGATGCACCTGCACGTCAACCGCGGGAAGCGCTCCATCGTGTTGGACCTGCGTACCCCCGAAGGCGTCGAGACCTACCTCGAACTGGTACGCGGCGCGGATGTGGTGATCGAAGCCATGCGACCCGGTGGCCTGGAGAAGCGGGGCCTGGGCTACGACCGTCTCCGCGAGGTCAACCCTCGCATCGTGTTCTGCACCATCTCGGGCTACGGCATGACCGGCCCCTACGCCGAGCTACCCAGCCACGGGGTGGCCTACGACGTGTGGGCCGGGCTGGTGAAACCCGAGATCACCGAAGACGGCTTCGCCGCCATCCCCGAACATCCGTCGGTGGGCATCCACGCCGGTCCGCTGTTCGGGGCCCTCGGCGTGCTGGCCGGAGTGATCCAGGCCCGCGCCACCGGCCAGGGCGCCCGCCTGGAGATCGCCCAGAGCGACGCGGCAGCAGCCATGGACTGGCTGCGCAGCGAAACCTGGAAGGCCTACGAGCGACCCGAGAGCGAAGTCACCGGCAACGCCTCGGACAACTACGAGCGTCGGGCCCCCGGAACCGCCGGCATGCGCGACGGTGTCCGCTACCAGTTCTACGAGGCCTCCGATCAGCAGTATGTGCTGCTCCAGGCCTCGGAACGAGAGTTCTGGGAGAACTTCTGCCGGGCGGTCGACCGCTACGAACTGTTCGAGGCCCACCCCGGGGCCCGATTCGCCGACCATGCCGTGGGCAATGTGGAACTGCGCCGCGAACTGAAGGCCATCTTCCTGACCCGCACCGCCCGTGAATGGGTGCAACTGGGTCTGGAGGTGAACGTGCCGATCGTGTCGGTGAACACCCCCCAGACCCTGGCGGAGGATCCCCAGTTCCAAGACCGATTCCCGTGGATCCCCGCCGACCGGCTGGGCTGCGATCAGCTTCCCAGCCCCATCAAGTTCTTGGACGTGGAGGTACCGGTTCCCACCCGCGCCCCCACCGTTGGCCAACACACCGACGAGATCCTCAGCGAGGTGTTGGGCTACGACGACGAGCAGATCAGCGCCCTGCGTTCCACCGGCGCTCTGGGCTGAACCGCCCAGCGAGTCGCGCTCAGGTCAGGGAGCGAACCCGGCGCCCTCGGGAATCTCCCTCCGCGTCGCCAGCTTGGCCCGCAGCCGGGCCCGCAGTCGCGCTCCCGAGGTGGGGGCCACCAGCATCCCCACCACCACGCCGACCACCAGGAACAGCGCCCCGCGAACACCAGCCAGCTTCACGAATGCCCGAACCGCCTTCAGCGGAAACATCAGGATCTTGACCACGGGAACTCCTTGGGACACTGAGGCTCGGGGTGACCCCCGGAGAGCGAGACGGTAGGCGATCAGAGACCGGTCGGCGGCTCAGACCGCCAATAGACCTTCGACGAACTCATCGGGGTCGAAGTCGACCAGGTCCTCGGCTGTCTCGCCCAGACCCACCAGCTTCACCGGAATTCCCAGTTCGGTGTGGATGGCGAAGACGATCCCGCCCTTGGCCGAGCCGTCGAGCTTGGTGAGCACCACTCCGGTCACCTCGGTGGCTTCGGTGAACTGGCGGGCCTGCACCAGACCGTTCTGCCCGGTGGTGGCGTCGATCACCAGCAGCACCTCGGTGACGTGACCAGGATCCTTGTCGGCCACCCGGCGGACCTTGCGCAGCTCCTCCATGAGGTTGGACTTGGTGTGGAGTCGCCCTGCGGTATCGGCCAACACCAGGTCGGCCCCCCGGGCGGCTGCCGCCTCGATGGCGTCGAAAATGATGGCGCTGGGGTCGGCCCCCTCAGCACCCCGAACGATGTCGGCACCGGCCCGTTCGGCCCACGTCTCGAGCTGTTCGGCAGCGGCGGCCCGGAAGGTGTCTCCGGCAGCCATCACCACCGAGTGCCCCTCGGCCACCTGCCGGCGACCCAGCTTGCCGATGGTGGTGGTCTTGCCCACCCCGTTCACGCCCACGAACAGCCAGACGTTGGTGCGACCGTTGTCCATGCGCAACGACCGGTCGTGGGAGGCCAGGCGGGACTTCATCTCGACCTTGAGAGCCTCGACCAACTGTTCACCGGTCTCCAGCCCCTCGTCTTTGACCCGGGTACGGAGCTGCTCGAGCAACTCGGTGGCCGGTCCGACACCGAGGTCGGCGCGGATCAGAGCCTCCTCCAGCTCGTCCCAGGTCTCCTCATCGATCTTCGAGCGCCCCAGGAACCCGGCGAAGGTGGCCCGAGCCTTGGCCAGCCGCTCACGGAACGATGGACGCCGGGGCGGAGCCACCACCTCGGGCTCGACGACCTCGGGCTCAACGACCTCGGGCTCGACGACCTCTGGTTCAACGACCTCGGGTTCGACGACCGTCGGCTCTCGGTCGAGAACGGCTGGGCCCGCGGCATCGGATGCCGGGCGGTCCTCGACGGCCACGCCACCCTCGGACCGCGGGGGCGCCAGTACGCCGCCCCGCGATGGTGGTTCGAGCTCGGGACCGCGACCCCCAGACGAACGATTGAGAAACAGGAACGTCCCGGTACCGACGGCCAGAGCCAGGACCACGAGGATGATGAAGATCGGTTCCATGAGGCTGCCGAGCCTACGGACCCCGACCGACCGCCAACCACCCGCCCCTCTGAACCGGCCCAGGATCAGCTTGTATCCCGATCGGACAGATGGTCGACCTCACCCGCTCACCAATCCGACCTCAGTTGCGGGCGCTGGCCAAAGTGACGTCGATGGTCATCTCGTGGCCGTCTCGGATCACCTCGAGGGTGACCTGATCTCCGGGCGAGCGGGTGGTCACCGCCGCCACTAGGTCAATGGCACTTCCGATGCGCGCCTCGTCGAGTCTGGTGACCACGTCACCGGCTTCGACCCCGGCCTGCGCAGCCGGTGATCCGGACTCGACCCGCTGGATCTCGGCGCCGGCGTTGGACCCAGTGGCATCCGCGCTGGACACCCCCAGATAGCCCCTGGTGAACCCACCACCCTCCACCAAGCGATCGGCTACTGCCTTGGCGATGTCGATGGGTACCGCGAAGCCGACGCCTACGTTGCCTCGCGAACTCGAGTCGGCGGTGATGATGGACGAGTTCACGCCGATCACCTCACCGTCACGGTTGGCCAGGGCCCCACCGGAGTTACCGCTGTTGATCGGGGCATCGGTCTGGATGGCGGGAATCGCCCGAGTGACACCATCGGCACCCTGGGTCT